>DATEGX010000408.1:0-8566 GCA_035279875.1 Binataceae bacterium (SeqCode) | reverse complement strand
GGCCAATTGCCGAGATGATCGAACGGATCAGCGGGCAGGATTACCGCGATTTCGTCCGCACCCGGATTGCCGAACCGCTCGGGCTGCCGGATTTGCGGGTCGGAATACCAGCCTCGCTCAACTCGCAGGTGGCCGACGTTGCCTGGGTCGGCGAGCCCGCCAAGGGCGAAGAATACGAGAAACTCGGGATTACCCCGCCGCGCGTCTCGATGGGCGCGATCAACGAGGCCGCGATTGTCGAATTCAACGAACTCGAAACCCGCATGGCCGGCTCTCCGGCGGGCGGCGGCATCACCAGCGCCGGCGACCTGGCGTTGTTCTACCAGGCCTTGATGCACGACGGCCGGGCCCACGACGGTAAACAGGTCTGGCAGCCCGCGATGCTGCGTGAAGCCTTCAAAATCCGCACCGGTACGATGAAAGATCCCGACCGCGGGATGCTGGCGAATCGAGCCTTGGGCATCGTAATCGCCGGCGACGACGGCAAGGCGAATCTGCGTGGATTCGGCCGGACCAATTCCGCGCAGGCGTTCGGTCATCCGGGCTTCGGCGGGCAATGTGCGTGGGCCGACCCGGCGAGCGGAATTTCGTTTGCCTTCCTGACCAACGGTTTCGATCGCAACGACCTCCGCGAAGGGCGGCGCAGTGTCGCGCTGTGCAGCCTCGCGGGTTCATGCGCCGCATAACTAACCCCCTTTCGGCCGTCCGGAGCTGTTAATTAGCGCCTCCGGGCGGCCGATTCAGCCGATCTGCCTGCTTTCCAAGCGATACCTCCGACGACCCGTCAGAGCGGTCTGACGGCGCCTGAGTGCTGCCATTTCGGGCCCGTTCGGGGCAAAACCGGGCCATTAGCGACGGCATTACATGCTCGGTCATCTTTTGACACTTATAAAGAAGCATTAGATATATATAGGTATGATAATTCACCAGCCTTGCGTCAGACGTGAAGATAGACCACAATTGAAGAGGGCATCGAGCCAAGCGTCGCGACGGGCCGTGTTAGCTTGTGAATGACGCTTGGGGTTCGACATCTGAGGCGAAATCGTTCGAGGGGGAATAAATCGATGAGAAAGCTTCTTTGGGGAGTAGCTCTTGGCTTGTTTGTGCTAACCGCCGGTCCAACATGTCGCGGCGCACGGGCGGCGGAACCCATGATGCGCTTGCGTCATAGCACCTTGCCCGCCCTGGGAATGGCGCAGTACATGTCGCACGTCGATTTGACCCGCAAACTGCAAGTCGCGGTTACGCTCAAGTTGCCGGACCCCGCTGGACTCGACGAATTCATCAGCGAGTTGTATGACCCGTCGTCGCCGAACTTCCACCAGTTTCTGACGCCCCAACAGTTCGCCGCGCAATTCGGTCCCACGCAGACCGATTACGACGCGGTAAAGCACTATCTCCGCGGAAAAGGCCTGAAAATCACTCACGAATACGCGAACCACCTCGTAATTGACGCCAAAGGCCCCGCCGGCACGATGGAGCGTGCTTTCGGCGTTTCAATCAACAATTATCGTGCGGCTGGACGCAGCTTTATCGCCAATGACAGCGACGTACAGCTGCCGGCCTCGATTCAATCGGTCGTTGGCGGGGTTTCCGGCCTGAATGATTATCTGCAACTGCAGCCGCATCTGCGTGCGACCCAGAATCAGGGTCATTTCTGGTGGGGTCCGAGCAAGCCGGTAGGTTTCACGCCGCAGCAGATCGCCAGCGCATACGACTTCACCGGAGCATACAGCGCGGGCTACACCGGGGCCGGCCAGACGCTCGCGATAGCCACTGCCTATGGTTTCAGCAGCTCGGACATTTCGAGCTTCTTCTCGCAATTCAAAGTCACCGTGCCCAAGTATTCGGTGGTCGCGGTCGACGGAACGACGCGCTCGACCAACGTTGAAACCACCCTCGACCTGCAACGGTCAGGTTCGATGGCCTACGGTGCCAGCATAATCGTCTATGAGGGTGTAAATGCCAATTTTGGCACCTTTGAAGATGTTTACAATGCCATAGTCTCCAATGCGAACGTTTCTGTAGTCACGACGAGTTGGGGCATATGCGAGGCCCAAATGCCGTCGAGCAACCTCAACGCCGACCACGCGATTTTCGTCAGCGCGGCGGCCGAAGGCCAGGCGTGGTTCGCAGCGTCGGGCGATAGCGGCGCCAAGGATTGCGGGACGAGCGCTCTAGCCGTTGATTACCCGTCTTCCGACCCTAACGTCGCGGCCACGGGCGGGACCAGTCTGAAGCTCAATACCAGCGGGACGATTTCGAGCGAGACCACCTGGAGCGGTGCCGGCGGCGGCGTCAGCACGGTCTTCGCCAAGCCTTCGTACCAGAACGCGCTCGGCGGCAGCTTCCGCCAGACTTCCGACGTCGCGCTAGACGCCGACCCTAACACCGGCTATCCGGTGCTCTACGGCGGCAGATGGACGGAATACGGCGGAACCAGCTTCGCGGCGCCGCAATGGGCCGCGCTGTTCGCGATCGCGCAGCAGGCGCGCGGCAAGATCGGCGCAGCCAACCCGGCCGTTTACGGACTGAACGGGCTGGGCTTTCACGATATTACCAGCGGCAGCAACGGCGGCTATTCGGCCGGCACAGGATGGGACAATCCGACGGGATGGGGCACGCCCGACGCCTGGGTATTGACGAAGAACCTGCCCTGACGTTCTCCCGTAAGTCAGCAGAACCCAACCCCCGCGCGGCCTCAGGTGGGACCGCGCGGGCGCTTTGAATCGCGTTGGTCCCGCCTACCGTTCTGACTGACTCTTCCCCCGCGCCTGGCCTAGCTATCGGATCCGGCGCGAGTGCGGATTCGCTCCAACCATCCGCCATATTGATCAACCGCACCCTCGACCGATGCAGGCAGATGGCGGTCGATCCAGGCTGCGGCCGGATTCGAGGCGCGGATCAGATATGGCGACAGGAAGGCGGTTATAGCGGAGATTCCCACCGCCAATGAGTAGAGGAAATTGGCACTTCCGGACCCGCCCACCTGCGCGATAAGGATCGAAAACACCGCTCCGATCTGGGCCATCGCGAAGCCGGATTTGGACGCGATATTGGGCCGCTCACCAATTAACAAACAGGCCAGCGAGACGACGATGATCTTGCCGGCGATGACCGCGGCAAGGAGCGCTACGAGCGCATGCCAGTGCCTCACCAGTTGATGCGGATCGACCAGCATCCCGACCGAGACGAAAAAAATCGCGCTGAACATGTCCTTTAAGGGTTCGATCAACGCCTCAACCTCCGCTCCCATTCCGGACTCGGCCACCATCGATCCCGCCAGGAAGGCACCCAACGCGACCGCATAACCCGCGCGTTCGGCGACCGTAGCCAGAGCAAAGCACATGGCCAGGCTGGTCATCAGGAGCGTTTCCCGCCGCTTGAATCGCGCGACCCCTCGCATAGCTTGCGGGACGGTAAACAACCCGATTGTCATCAGCGCGATGATAAATAACCCCAGGAAACCGGCGGTCATCGAAAAGGCGTGAAGCGACCCCTTGCCGCCGTTGGCCAACGTAATGAGCACGGCCAGAAGCAGAATCGCGATAACGTCTTCGCAAAGCGCGATGCCGAAGACCAGTTCGCGCACTCTGGACTCGACCGTCACCTCTTCGAAGGCCTTGGCCGCAACGACCGCCCCGGAGATTGAGATCGCCGCGCCGGCCAGCAGGCTCTGCCAGGGCGTCCAACCCCCAAGGCGGCCTACCACATAGCCCAGACAGATCATCGCGACGAGCTGGATCACGGCCACCAATCCGGCCGTGGGAGCGAGTCGCATCAATTGCCGTGACTTGAACCCCAGGCCGATTGAGAAAACCAGCAGGATTACGCCGAGGTCTGAAACGAGTTGGAGCCGGTCCACATTGACGAAGAGCCCCGGCGTGTTGGGGCCGACCACTATACCGGCGATCAGGTATCCCACGACGACCGGTTGATGCAGCAGTTGACAGAGGTAAATGGCCGCGGCGCCAACGCAGATCACCAGCGCCATATCCTCCAAAAAGTTCTGCGCTACAAAAAGTACCATGTAATGGGGATAGGCCGACACGGTTACCGTCCTTTTAGGATGCGAATTCGTTCACGGTACGCTGATTTATATCAGTGAACCATCCGCTATCGCTCAGACAGCCATAGAAAACCCGAAGGCCTTCAGGACAGTCTTTGATTAGACCATTTGTCCATAGATGCGCCTAGAGGAGGCTGGTCGCCTTCGCGTTCACCGCGGACGGTTCAAGCGTCGATCTCAACATTTTACCCGCCAAGCGAATAGGCACCGGACCGGTCACGGCGGTTAAGGGCACCAACTCGGCCAACCTGGCACTGGCGGGCTACTTTTGCGTCGGCGAAGGACATTCCGCTTCTGATCCGACCGGGGTGGTCCTGATAACAACCGGCTATTAAGCGGTGAACGGTGGGACCGGCGGTTTCGCCAACGCAACCGGCGCCGGCAGCGCGGACGTCTCGTATGCCGCTTCTATTTCGTCTGGTTTCAGCGGCACCGGGCGGGTAAGCCTCAACGGAGACATCCTCAAGTAATCGACTGGAACTCGACCCCGGCGCGGCCTCAACCGGTCTGTCGCGGGCGCGCGTCCTGCGCGGGCTCCGAGGTCGTAGCGCCGCCTGGTTCACGGCGCCAGGCCGGTAACTCCCGCCCGAGCAACTCTTCCACTCGCTCGACCTCGGGCAGAAAGCGTCGGCGCAAGCTCGCTTCCACTTCCGGCTCGAGCGGCGGAAAGCTCCCGCCCCCGCTCATGCAAAAGTCGAACAGCGGCATACAGGCGTTGACCACCCGATAAAGCCTGCGCCGCATCAGGAAGGCCTGCACTCGAATGGCGCGAAAGGCCAGCCGCCGGCTGCGCGGGATCAGGTCGGCCGGCTGGACCCGCTCCGCTTCCCACGAAATCCCCGCAAGGTCGATTCGTGCAATGCCGATAAAGTCGCAGACCCGATCGATATAGGCCTGCCGATCGCTTTTCGAGTCCTCGTAGATCGCGACCAGAACGTTTTCCATGCCGAAGCGCTCGCGCCATGCCCGTACGTTCGAAGCATATTGCGTAAAGGCGAGCAGCCCCTCATGCGTGGCCGCGACCTGCTCGAAGGGCGCCTTGACCGAACCGACCCTGCGCCACAGCCGGTAATGCGAATAGAAGCGCTCGACCGGGTCGCGCAGCGTGCAAATGATCCGGCATCGGGGAATATGGCTGAAGATCCGCTCGCGGGCCGCCGCCGAGGGGAAATACAGCGGTGAAAATTCTCCCGCCTTCATGCCAGGCGCGCAAGCCCGGAAGTGCTCCGCGTACCATTCGATTCCGAATTCGTAGCGCCAGATGAAGAATTGGGTCTCCTTGACTCTCGCGGGCAGGCAGCAACGTTCGCGCAGCAGCCGGTCGAGCCAGGTCGTACCGGTGCGCGGCGGCCCCACGCCGATAAAGTCGGGGAGTTTATGCTGTGCGTCCCCGGTCACCCATCCCTCCCTCTGGCCTTATCGCGAGAGTGCTGCCGCCCAGAACAACGCAAAGCACAAGGCCCATACCACCGTCGCAATTGCGACCCATCCAATCGCTCGCGAATCCAGCGTTAATATTCCAGCGAGCTGCGAGCCGCAAGCCGTGCAAAAGCGCGCGCCGGACTGCGTGATGGATCCGCATTGGCCGCAGGACCAGCGCCGACCGAA
Organism: Binataceae bacterium (SeqCode); assembly: GCA_035279875.1. Lineage (GTDB taxonomy): Bacteria > Desulfobacterota > Binatia > Binatales > Binataceae > JAMXLL01. The sequence continues at coordinate 2,889 of DATEGX010000408.1, read as the reverse complement.
ATTTAAACCCTGTTGGAAGTACTCATGCCGTGGCTGGTCCGCAAGCCCGCAACCGCATCCGGCGCAGAATCGCGCCTCGGCTATGTTTGCTCTGCGACACTCGGGACAGATCCTTCCCACATCTCGATCCGGTCTTATGCCATCCCGGCGCTGCATGAGGCTGATCTAACCAGTTAGGGGAGCGCGATGAAATCATGTCGCCTATCGCACTGCCTCAGTTTGACAAGCCAAAACCGTGCGGCGCAGGATTCTCGCATCTCATCTGAAGGAGCACGTGGCGATGGCATCCGAAAGTGGAACCGGTTTGCTGGTCGTATGGACCGATATTGCCCCGGAAGCCGAGGCGGAATTCAACGAATGGTACAATAGCGAGCATATTCCGCAGCTGGTCGGGATTCCGGGCTTCCTCAGCGGAAAGCGATACGTCGCGGTCGACGGTAAGCCCAAATATACGGCGATCTACGAGCTTAAGGACGAGCACGTGATGAAGAGCGACGCGTTCCTCAAGGTACGCGAGAATCCGACCACCTGGTCGAAGAAAATGATCCCGCTCTTCCGCAATCCGCAGATCGGCGTTTTCAGGCAGATCTTCACCCATGGCGAGCGGCCGCCCAGGAATGCCGAGTTCACCCTGACGGTGCGGCTCAATACGCCCGCCGATCACGAGAAGGACTTCAACACCTGGTACAACGAGGACCATATCCCGGCGCTGGTCGGAGCGCCGGGAGTATATTGCGCGGCGCGTTACGTCGCGGTCGAGGGCGATCCCAAGTACCTCGCGGTGTACGAGATGCGCGACGGCGCAATTCCCAATACGCCTGAATGGAACAAGGCGCGTAATTTCGGCCGGACCGCGCAGATTCGGCCGCACCTGAAGGATTTGCAGGGCATCGTCGGCCGGCGGATTTACCCGGTCTGAATCCTTGGCAATCGCGGGGGCGGTCGGCCGATTGGCCGCCTCCGCGATAGAGCGGCTCCCAAGCGCGCTGGCCGCTAAATCATTCGGTAAACTGCACCGTGGCGGTGCCGATCACCAGCCGTTCGGCGTCTTCGTTTTCGATCCAGACGTCCATTTCGGCGCTGCGCTCGGCGTCGTTGGTATGCGTGACGAATCCCTGCAGTACGATCGTATGGTCGGGCATGACCGGTTGGCGATAGGTGGTGCCGAGTCGCACCAGTTTGGCCCCGCTGGTGCCGATCCAGTCGGTGACCAGCCGGCTCAGCATCGCCAGGCTCATATTGCCGGGCGTGATCATCCCCGGCAGGCCTTCCTTGCGCGCGCCGTCATCGTCGGTGAAACGCGGCACCCACATCCCGGTGGTTTTGGCGTAGGCGCGGACCTGTTCCTTGCTCAGCAGGATTTCTTCGGGACCAAGGGCGTCGCCGATATGCACGTCTTCATAGCGTCGTTGGGTTTCTGGCATGGCGCGACTCAGGTGCGGTTCATGAAACGATGGTCGACGTGGGCGACGTCTTCACCGTTTTGATTTTTGAGAGTTGAGCGCACGATTACGAAGACCATCGAGCCGGTGCGGCCGGTCTTCTCGTAGATTTCCTTGACGTGCGAACTCAGCGTGATCGTGTCGCCGGGGCGGATCGGGGCGACGAATTCGACGTCCTTGCCGGCATCGAAGCCCTGCTTGCCGAAGCGCGGGATATGCTCGAAGAAATGGCGGCCGTTGCGAAAAGTCACGGCGAAAGAGGGCGGCGCGACGAGCCCACGGTTGGGTCCTTTGGCCGCGGCTTCACGGTCGGTGAAAAGCGCGCCGGATTCGCCGATCGCCTTGCAGAAGTCCTCGACCATCTCGGCGCTCACGGGCACCGGGTCGGTGACCTCAAAGACCCGGCCGATCAGACTTGGATCGTAGTCAACCATCGCTCATTTCACCTCGACTGCGACAGCTTGCTGAACCGGCTTGCGGCGCGGACGGAAATCCACCGGCTGGTAGGCCCCGCCCTTTAGCTCGCGAACCAGGTCCTCGATAGCGTTGATCTCGGCCTCGAAACGGGTCGCGCAGAGGCCGATCAGGCTGACCAGGTGGCTATCGGAGCCGCCAATTTCGCGATAGCCGAATTGCTCGGCAAGCTGCAGGCTGCGCTCATCCTCGCCCTTGCGCGAGCCGCCGTTGATAACCTCGACCGCGACCACATTCTCAAGCGGAGGTTTCTTGCCGTAATGCTCGGAAAGGCCGACGTTGGGCCGGCCCGGATGGCACGGAACGGCGATACCGCCCATCCGCGCAACCTCGTCGATTACTTCCTGTGCCGGCAGATGAACGTTGGCGAAGTCGAAGCGGCGGGTCATCTCCTCGGTCACGCCGAATACCAGGACGTGGCCGTAGTCGGTTTCTACCTCGGAGGCCTTGAGCACCAGGACGCCGAATTTGTCTTCGAGCGCACGATAGTCGGCGTTGCCGTTGAACTGGCGATGCTCGGTGAGCACGATACCGTTGACCGGGCGCTCGGCGCGGCGCAGCTTGAGCCAGTTCAGATAAGCTTCGAGCGGAGCGCGGCTGTCTTCGGACGCTTCGCTGTGGCTGTGCAAGTCAAGGGTAGTGCTCACGCGCCATCAACCTCACCTCGCCGGGCGGAACTTGAGCAGCGTTACCTCGGGCGTAACGTCATCGAACACGGCCTCGACGGGCATACCTATTTTAACCTGTTCGGGGGGACAGTCGACAACGTTGGTCAGCATTTTGACCCCCTCGTCGAGTTCCACCCAAGCCATCACGTAGGGCAGCGTTTCGCGAAAACCCGAGGCCTGATTCTGCCAGGTCACCGTGAAGGTATAGACCTTGCCGTGACCCCTGGCTTTGACCCATTCGCTGTGCGGCGAGAGGCAGTTGGTGCAGAGGGCTCGCGGATGAAAGCGCAGGTCGCCGCAATCGC
>DATEGX010000407.1:0-7330 GCA_035279875.1 Binataceae bacterium (SeqCode) | reverse complement strand
CATCCGCCGCGGCTGCGGCACCACCGTCATGACGTGGAAGCTGGTAACCCAGTCGAAGCTGTTATCGGCAAATTCCAGGCGCTGCGCGTCGCCCTTGCGGACCTCGATATGGCTATGGCCATTCTCGCCGGTCTTGGCAATTGCGTGCGCCAGCATATCCGCCGATGGATCGATCCCGATTACGTGAACATACGGTGGATAGGCGTCGAGCGAAATGCCGGTGCCGACCCCGACTTCGAGCACCTGGTGGCCGGGCCGGAAGCTCAGCGACTCGATAATCTCGTGCTCGTGATCGACAAAAGCACGGCCAAAAACGGAATCGTAAAGATGGGCAAGGTCCGAATATACGCGGCTCTCGTGGGGCTCGGCCATCAGTTCACACCTTGAGACGGAAGTTGAGGAAGGATGATGCGGGAAAACGGGACCGTCGTCACCGAGTTGAGCCGCCGACCCCTCAGGCAGCCGCGTTAACGCCGCGCAAATGACGTTTGAAGGACGCGATGTCGCGCTTGCGGAATCGCCATTGCCGCCCCTTCTTGAACGCCGGAAGAATATTGCGGCGCGCGAACTCATTGACCGTGTCCGGACTAAGGTCGAGCAGGAACGCGACCTCGCGCGAATTAAGCAGGATATCGTCCTTGTCGGCCATCGTGGTTCGCCCAAACTTATCTTCGAGAAGCGCGCGTTTTTCTAATATGTGAGTTGCGGCCAAGTCAAGTGATTTTGCCAAATTCGAGCGCCCGCGGCTATCGCTCTGCGAATAAAGCTTAATCGCTCCGGCGGCGTGATCAACCATGCTTGTACGGCCCGAATAAAGATAAAAATGGTCGAGTGTCGATATGATAGCTCAAAACTAGTTTAAACCAGATATAAGCCATTTTTAGGCCTTGATGGCCGCATTATAGCTCACACGATTATCGACGCGGCTTAATCCATGAGCTAATGCCTCATGCCTCTATCGGCGCGCCATCGAAGGTTACCGCCGGAATCAATCCGCCTCATACGCTGATCGCGTTGAGACGGCGCATCGAGATCTTCCAATCGTACCAGGCCCGGGTAACGACGAAGCACGAAAAAACCCCGGTCAGCACCCCGACGCATAGCGTTACGGCGAAGCCCTTGACCGGCCCGGTGCCGAATTGAAAAAGGATCAGGCCGGCGACGAAGGTCGAGATATTCGAGTCGCGAATCGCCGACCAGGCGCGCTCGTAGCCGACTTTGATCGCTTCACGCGGCGATTTCCCGCCGCGCAACTCCTCCCGGATACGTTCGTTGACCAGCACGTTGGCGTCCACCGACATCCCCAGCGTGAGCACGATACCGGCGATTCCGGGCAAGGTCAGGGTCGCCTGCAGCGCCGCCATTACGCAGACCAGCAGGAGAATATTGAGGCTCAGGCCGAAGTCGGCCAGGATACCGGCGCCGTTGTAATAAATTGCCATGAAAAGCAGCACGGCGATCGCCCCGACCACGAACGACAATTCGCCCTGGCGAATCGAATCGCGGCCGAGCGACGGGCCGACCGTGCGCTCCTCGATTATTTCGACCGGTGCCGGCAACGAACCGGAACGCAGCACGATCGCCAGGTTATGCGCTTCTTCGAAGGAGAAGTTTCCGGTGATCTGAACGTCTCCGCCGGGAATCGGTTCCTTGATTACGGGCGCCGAGTAGACCGTGCCATCGAGCACGATGGCGAGGTCGCGGCCGACGTTCTGCCCGGTCAGCGCGCCGAAGATCTGGGCCCCCCGGTTGTTCAGCTTGACTTCCACGTATGGGCCCTCGAGCCGCCCGCCCTCGCGCACTCGCGCGTCGGTAACCGTATCGCCGGTCATCAGGACCGGCGTTTCGACCAGGTAGGGCGGCGGTCCGCCGGCCTGAGGCGGTCCGTAGAGAATCTCGTCACCGGGCGGGGGACCGTCGCGCAAGGCGTCCGAGACGCTATGCTTGTCGTCGGTCAGTTTGAATTCGAGCACCGCGGTCTTGCCGATTAGCTCCTTGGCCCGTTCTGGGTCCTGGATGCCGGGCAACTGCACAAGGATGTCGTTGTCGTCTTCGCGGGCAACCGTGGTCTCGCGCACGCCGAGTTGGTCGATTCGATTACGGATAGTCTCGAGCGCCTGATCCATCGCGTTGGTCCGGATCTGAAAGGCCTCGGGCTCTTTGAAACTGGCGTCGAACGCTCCCGCCTGGTTCGGTGCGGTCGACAGATCAAGGTCGGAGAAGGCCCGGCCGATCAAATCAAGCAGCGCCGAGCGTTGGGAGGGGTCCTTGATCTGGATCAGCATCGAACCGTCTGGATTCTGCGAAATTATCGGCGGCGTGAGCTTATTGTCCTTGGCCTCGCGGACCAGGTCGTCGCCGCGGCGGCGCAACGAAGTCTTGACCGCATCCTGCAGCTTCACTTCCAGCAGCAGATGCGTTCCGCCTTGCAGATCCAGGCCGAGCTGGATTTTGGGCAGCGCCTGGAGCGGCTGCATCCAGTCAGGCAGGGCGAAGCGAAGGCTCGGCAGAATCAAAATCACCCCGGCCGCTACCAATACACCGGCTAGCCCGAGGCGCAGCGTGCCGCTGCCGTTGGTAAAATGCAGCCAAAGGAAAACCGCCGCAATCGCGAGCAGGACAACAATCGTTATGGGATTCTGAGTCGCGCCTTCCACCTTTAGAACGTCCTTGCTAAGCGGCAATCCCGTGAGCGAAAAGCCTCAAGATTGCTCGCCTTTTTCTCGTTTGGGCATCTTGCCATAGGTCGAGATCGCGGCGATTTGAGTGCGCTCGATACGCACGCGGACGCCCTGGGCAATCTCGAGCGTAACCAGTTTGTCGGTCAACTCGGCAATGCGGCCGATCAGTCCGCCGGTTGTGACGACCTCGTCGTTGCGCTTGAGCGCGGACAGCATCTTCTGATGATCGCTGGCTTTTTTGGTCTGCGGGCGAATAAAAAGGAAATACATCACGACGAAGATCAACGCGATCGGCAGGATCGGGTTGGTCAGCATCTGGTCGAAGAGGTTCTGCGGACCGGATGGTGCCGCCTGCGCCCAGGCGATTCCTTCAAACCACATCGGTTTTCAAATTGCCTGCCATGTCGTCATGATCGCCAAGCATGTTCAACCAATAGTTCGCAAAAGCCTTGTAAGTCCGTGATGCGATAGCAGCCTGAGCCTCGCGCATCAAGCGAGCATAAAAAAACAAATTGTGCTCCGTTAGCGCGCGAGCCGCCAGTATCTCGCCGGACATATAGAGATGGCGCAAGTACGCGCGCGAAAAATGTGTGCACGGGCGGCATTCGCAACGCGGATCGAGCGGCTGCGGATCGCGCTGATAGGCCGCACGTTTGATCGAAATCCGTCCCTCGCTGGTGAACGCGCTGCCGTTGCGGGCGTTGCGCGTCGGCAAAACGCAATCGAACATGTCGTAACCCGTCGCGACCGCGGCGAGCAGGTCCTGCGGGGTACCCACGCCCATCAGATAGCGGGGTCTATCCTCCGGCAACATCGCGGCCGACAGCGCCGCAATCTCGCGCATCGCGGGCTTGGGCTCGCCCACCGAGAGCCCGCCAATGGCATAGCCGTCGAACGCCATCGAAGTGATTTGGCGAGCGCTAAGGCGTCGCAAGTCGGGGTAGACACCGCCCTGCACGATTCCGAACAGCGCCTGAGTCTCACTGTCGCGCGCTGCCAAACATCGTTCGGCCCAGCGCGCGGTCAGCTCGAGCGAGGCGCGCGCACGCTCAGGCTCGGCTGGATAGGGCGTGCATTCGTCGAGCGCCATCATTACATCGGCGCCAAGTTTCTGCTGGATAGCGACCGCCGACTCGGGGGTGAGTATCAGCGCTGAGCCGTCAAGATGCGAGCGGAAACGGATGCCGTTTTCGTCGATCGAGTTGATTTTCGCCAGGCTCATCGCCTGGAAGCCGCCGGAATCGGTCAGCACCGCGCCGTTGAATCCCATGAAGCGCGCGACTCCGCCCAGTTCGTTTACCAGGTCGGCGCCGGGGCGGACTGCCAGATGATACGCGTTGGCAAGGACCAGGCGATAACCCATAGCGCGCAATTCGTCCGGCGCCATCGCCTTGACCACCGCCCGCGTACCGACCGGCATAAAAGCCGGCGTTATCACTTCGCCATGAGCTGTTAACAGACGGCCGAAACGCGCGTTCCCGTCCGTGGCCGTGATCTCGAATGTGATCGGGATCGTCATCAGGTGATCAGCATTGCGTCGCCGTAGCTCAGGAAGCGGTACCGATGGCGAATCGCTTCGGCGTAAGCGCGCAGGATAAGGTCGCGGCCGGCCAGCGCCATTACCAGGGAGAGCACGGTACTCCGGGGCATATGGAAATTCGTCACCATCGCATCAGCCAGTTTGAAGCGGAAACCGGGGAAGATGAAGAGACCGGTAAAGCCCTCGCGGTCGCCGGTAATCGCATAGGATTCGAGCGCGCGGATACTGCTGGTGCCGACCGCGACGATGCGGCCGCCGGTGCGGCGAGTCAGCTCGATCGCCGAGAGCGCCGCGGGCGGAATCGTATACCATTCCGCTTCCATCGAATGGCGCTCGACCTCGGCCTCGCGCACCGGGGTGAAGGTGCCGGGTCCGATATGCAGGGTCAGAAGCGTGTTTCTAATCCCGGCGCTGGCCAGCTCGCGCAGAAGCTCGGCGGTGAAGTGGATGCCCGCGGTCGGGGCGGCGACTGCGCCGGGCTTCGCCGCGTAAACGGTCTGATATTCGCTGACGTCCGCGGCAGTCGGCGAGCGGCGAATATAGTGCGGCAGAGCGGGCGCGCCAGCTTCGTCGAGAATCCGCTCGATCGGGATCGAATCATCGCTCGAGATCAGCGGGCGCCCGGGCCGATGCTGGCCGACGACTCTGAGGGCACGGCCATTTTCAAGTAGCAGCCGGCTACCCTCACGTAATGGCCGATGCGTCCGTACCAGCGCCTGCCAGGCGCCCGGCAGGTTCTCCGCGGGGCGGACGAACAGCAATTCGACCGTACCGCCGGATTCCTTGCGCGCCATCAGGCGGGCCGGGAAGACGCGGGTGTCGTTCAGCACCAAGAGGTCGCCGTCGCGCAGATGACGCGCGAGTTTGTAGAAACGCGAATGGCTTACGGAGCCGGAGTGCCGTTCGACCACCATCAGACGGGCCTCGTCGCGGCGCTCGAGTGGCTGCTGGGCAATCAGTTCGTCGGGCAGTTCGTAGTTGAGATCGCTCAGTCGCATCGGTAGGGACCGCCGGTCGCGGCTCGGCGCCGGGCGAGTTTGTCAATCGCGCGTGGCGAGCGCATCGCCACGCTCGTATAGTCTCGCGAACCCCAGGCCTACGCGGATGGGGCCCGCGGCTACCTGGCCTGGAAGGCGACGTTGAAGGGGAAGAGCGTCGCGTTCATCACCGCGTTCTTGACGAACGGGTCGCTCTCCATGACGGCGCGCGCGGCGGCCTCATCAGCGGCGTTGACGATCACGATTCCGACGGTAGTCTCGTCGCGGTTGGAGGTGCGGCCTGCGAGCATCACGACCCCCTCTTCGGCTAGCCGCTTGAGATAGTTCGCATGCTCGGCAAGAACCCGCGCCTCGTCGGCGGTCGGCCCTTCGGTCAGCATTTGGAGCCGCCTGGCACGCAGGAAGTAGATGAAGCGCTCGAGAGTATCAGCCATGCCGCTCGCCTTCGCCCTCGTAGTAGAGAACCCGCTGACAGTTGGGGCAGAAATGGATCGCGTCGTGGCGCTGAATCTGGTTGTAAAGCTGCGGCGGCAGGCGCATCCGGCAACCCTGACAGGTTCCACCGCGGGCTTCCGCGACCGCCAGCCCGTTGCGCCGGCTGAAGATCATCTCGTAGCGTTGCAACAGGGCGCTGTCGATATTGCCGGCCATCAGATCGCGGTCGACCCGCTGCTTGGTAATCGAGATCTTGAGGTCTTCGACCTGCGCCGCGATTTCTTTCTCAGCCTCGCGAAGAGCAGCCAACTGTTGCGCCAGCGACTCGCTCAGTTCGGCGATTCTGGCGGCGCGAGGCTCGGCAGTTTCCATCATCGCCAGCAATTCGCTCTCGAGCCGTTGGTTGGTCTCCTTCTGGGTTTCTACTTCATGAGCGAGCGCGGACATTTCCTTGTCGTTACGCACCTGGTTGAGGCGCATCCGCTTGTTGCGAATGCGGGCCTCGCCCTCCGCCAATTCCTTTTCGAGTTGGCGGCGCGTTACGGCGCTCTGTTGTTCGTCGGTGCTGAGGCGTTCGAGTTCCGCTTGCTGCTTTTCAGTTTCGAGGCGAAGCTCTTCGACCCGCGCGGCGACCGAGACCAGGGTTTGTTCGAGTTCACGCAATTCCCGGTCGATCGCTTGAAGTCCCATTAACCGGGCTATTTCTTCCCGCAATTCATCCTCCGATAGGCAAGCCGGAAAGCGCGGCCGTGACGTCTTGGCGGGGGTTCTGGCGACTGGCTTTCGGCGGTAACACTTAACGAGTTGGATATGGGCCCACCAGGATTTGAACCTGGGACCAGCCGGTTATGAGCCGGCAGCTCTGAACCTGGCTGAGCTATGGGCCCTTGCAAATTCATTAGCTCGGCGATCAGCCATCGGTAATGCTACCAAGTTTGCAGCGATGATTTAAGCCCTGCTAATGACCCGCCAGCCGGCAACGTTGCACAGCGTTCAATCGCCCAGCCGCGATTCGATCGATCGGACGTTGCGGTCGCAGACCCGAACCGTCACGAGGGCGTACCCCGGCGCAGCGCGACCAGCTCCTGAGTTGCAACCAAGGCTTCGTCGCCGCGTGCGGTTGCGGCGGCCTGGCGCAATCGCGCGACCTCGCGCCGCTCGCCACTTTTCGCCAGTGTGCTCAGGTAATCGTCGAGCAAGGCGCGGGTATCGGCCGCGTCGTCCATCAGCGGACCCACCATGTAGGCGCTCAACCGGCCGCGGCGCTCTTCATCGAGCTGCGCCATGATCTCGACTTCAAGTGATACATTAGATTCATCGGAGGCGCAGATTTCCGCAATAGACGCGCTGATAGCCTCGTCAGAAAAGATAGACGCGCTGATAGCCTCGTCAGAAAAGGCGGACGGCGGCCGCCGTGCCATGAATTCTGCGCGCAATTCCGGGTACCGCAGTAAGAGCGCAATCAGCCCGAGCTCGGCCTGCGAACGCGCGTCGAGACGCCGAGGCGCGCGGGCCGGCGCGCTCGCCGGTTGTCGTGAAGCCGCGACCGCCCGCCGTCCCTGCCTGCGAAGCAGTTCCTCGCCAACTCCCAGCAGGGCCGCGGCCTTGCGCGCGAGAATATCGAACTCGAACGGATTGCCGACCATCCGCAGCATCTCGGCGACCCGCTCAGCCGC
>DATEGX010000406.1:0-2054 GCA_035279875.1 Binataceae bacterium (SeqCode) | reverse complement strand
TGAGCGGCACGGACCCAACCGCGCTTGTCAATCTCATATTGCGTGCATGGCCCTCGATGCTCTCCTTTATGGGTGAACGAGCATTTTTTGTGGCGTCATTTTGCCGAGACGGCGATGTACTATCGCAGTGGCGTGCATACTCGAGCGGAGGTCGAGGTATCGCGATAGGATTCGATTCCGGTTCCCTTATGCTTGGCATGCCGCACGGTTCCGGTTTCACAATCCCGTGTATCTACGACGCGGATTTGCAGCGTAAGATTCTTAGCAGGCTGCTGAAAAAGACGGATTGGTGATGGGAATCGGTGAATTGTCTGCGATTCAGGTGCGGTCGCGCGGGCGATTCGCCGTTGCGGTGGCGCCGCGGCGGCATCCGGCGCGCCGCCCGCGCATCATGCGGGGGCTCCGGCGAGCAGCGAGCGGAGTCGAATGAGGTTGTAGGCCGCACTCGTGAAGGCGAAAAGCCAGCCGACGACCTCGCACCCGCGATGATGCAGCTTCCTGAGTACGCCGACGGATTTCTGCCAGCCGAAGCCTTGCTCGACCAATTTGCGTTTGCGTTGACTGATCACGTAGCCGCCATGGCGCGTCGTCCGCTCATCGATCGCGCTCTGCTGACCGCGATACCGCTTGGGATTGGGACTCACGTGGGGCGTGAAGCGTAGGCGGCGAACGCCGGCGACAAATTCGGGCACATCGTAGCCGCGATCGGCGCCCAGCGTCCGTTGTCGACGCGACGGCGGCAAGCAGGTCAGCATGGTGAGGCCCGCGTCGCATTCGGCATGGCCACTGGGCGAGCGCACATCGGTCTGCACGATCAGCCCATGGCGATTCTCCGTCAGCACACTCGCCTGATAGGCGAGGATCGCCGCGGTGTGATGACTCTTCCGCGCCAGTCGCGCGTCGGGGTCGGTGACCGACTGGTGCGTCGTGTTGCTGCGCTTTTGGCCGCGGAAGTTGAGACTGGGATTGCGGCCCGCGTAGCCCGGCCCGTCGTCGTCCGAGGGCGGCGGCGGCTCCGGGTGATCCTTCGGGCGGAAACTCTTCTGGCTCGCCCAGGCTTCGAGCAGCGTGCCGTCCACCGTGAAGTGGTCGTGTGAGAGCAGATGATGCCGATCGGCCACGCCGAGTACGGCGTTGAAGAACGCGTCGGCGATGTTGCCCTCGAGCAGGCGGTCGCGATTCTTCGAGAACACCGTGGGCACCCAGACCGGATCATCGGGCGTCAAGCCCACGAACCAGCGATAGAGCAAGTTGTAATCGAGCTGCTCCATCAGCTGCCGCTCGCTCCGAATGGTATAGCACACCTGGAGGAGCAAGGCGCGGAGCAACTGCTCCGGGGGAATCGACGGGCGCCCGACGGCGGAGTACAGCGCCTGGAACCGCGGCGAGAGCTCGACGAGGATCGGATCGACCAGTGTCCGCAGGGCGCGCAGCGGATGGGCGGCAGGAATGCGATCTTCGATTGATCGCGTACTGAAGAGAATCGCTTGACGCTCATCGGCTCCACGCATGCGCTCGCTCCCGGAAAACGAGGCACCACTCATCACAACGAGAATGCGCGAATCTATCACGCATCCTCGTGCGCACCGCGTTACGATTTCCTTAGTTTTTCAGCAGCCTGTTAGGGCCTTGCTGACAGACCTTGAAGCGGCGTTAGAGCCGCGCGACAACTTGCCCGGCGCCGACCTAAACGATGCCGCCGCCAAGTTTTTCCAGATGCTGCACGTACTGGCAACCGCGTTCAAGCATCCTGGCTTCGCGGAAGAACATGAGTACCGGGTCGCGTTCAACGCGAGGGACCCGAATGTCCTACATCGGGTTGGTCGCGTTGGGATCACGCCATATGCGCTAATCCCGTTGACCGCCAGTACTGATCTATCGTCGATTCGAGAGCTTGTTGTGGGCCCGACCCCCCACGCTTCTGTTGCCGTCGAAGGCGTAAAAAGTTGGCTTCGATCCGCTAACCTGAAAGCCAATGTTCGGGGCTCGCGCATCCCGCATCGAGATTGGTGAGGCGCCTGTCTAACGAACGTTGAAGCTGACAAGGAGGCCGC
>DATEGX010000405.1:0-17264 GCA_035279875.1 Binataceae bacterium (SeqCode) | reverse complement strand
ATCACTGCGCGCGCTCATCCGGCGCAGCGCCGGCCGCACATAGAGATAATAGCAGACCATCGTGGAGACCGGATTTCCGGGCAGGCCGAAAACCGGCCGACCGCCGATCGTGCCGAATTTAAGCGGGCGTCCGGGCTTCTGCGCGACACCATGAAAAAGCTGCCGCAGGCCGAGCTCGTCGAGCACCACCTTGACGTGGTCGAATTGTCCCACCGAGACCCCACCGGTGGTGAGCAGTGCGTCGAACGCCAGTCCCTCGGCCAGCCGTGCACGAACCTCCTCGGGCTGGTCGCGCGCGACCTTGAGCATCACCGGTTCCGCACCGGTCTCGCGGATTGCGGCAGCCAGTGCGTAGGCGCTGGAATTGATCACCTGGGCCCCGCTCGGCACGGTGTCGACGTCGACCAACTCGTCACCGGTCGCGACGATCGCGACCCGCGGCTTGCGCCAGACGTCGACCATCGCGCGATTGAGCGAGGCCAGCATACCCAAATCCGACGGGGTCAGGGTCTTGCCGGGCGAGATCACCAATTCGCCCTCCTTCAGATCCTCACCGCACGGCCGGACAAAGGCACCCTTTTCCGGCGCGACGAGAAATTCGACCAGGCTGCCGCTCCCGCGAGTGCGCTCGACCGGCACGATCGCGTCGGCGCCGGCCGCGATCGGCGCCCCGGTCATGGTGCGCACCGCCTGCCCGGCTTCGACCCGCTTCGAGGGCATGACCCCGGCTCCTACCGTCTCGAGCACCTCGAGCCGTACCGGATTGGATTCGCTGGCGGCGGCGAGGTCGGCGGCGCGGACGGCATAGCCGTCCATCGCGGAATTGTCGAAGCCGGGAATATCGCGAGGGGCGCGGATTTCCTCGGCCAGCACCCGTCCCGGCGCGTCAAGAATCGACGTCCGCTCGATCCCGAGCGGAGCGACGTTGTCGAGCACGATTTGCAGCGCTTCGTCGACGCTAATCATGGCTCCAAGAATACTTCGTTCCGGCGCAATTAAAAAATTCGTAACCGTTTGAGACGCCCGGCGTACTGAATCATGACGGCGCTGTCCCTCGGCGCGTGCAAAGGCGCCGTCTGTCCTTCCTTACGCGTGGGAGGGGTGTGGCGTTTTCGGAATGTCGCCCCCCGGCATACGATCGACACGCACCTCTCCCGCGCATGTTTAGTGCCCCTCGAATCAGATTGGCAATAGTTTCGCGAGCTGCGGCGAATTTTGACGCCGAATTGCTAGCTTATGCGTGTTTTTGGTCGCCCCATTCAGCGGTGATCGGCAACCAGTCGCGTAGTGGTGGATTCGCTTCGTTCAGGCCTTAGATCGAGATGCCGGGCGCCGGGAAAGCGCGGCAGAATTCGCCCACTTCGCCGGCGATCCGCGCAATCGCGGCCTCGTCTTCCATATGGGTGAGTACGGTGTCCATCCAGGCGGCGATCTGGCGCATTTCCGCCTCTTTCATGCCGCGCGAGGTCACTGCAGGCGTCCCGAGCCGGATTCCGCTTGGACTGAAGGGCTTTCGCGGGTCGAACGGCACCGTATTGTAGTTGCAGACGATGCCCGCGCGATCGAGTGCCTGGGCGGCCTTTTTCCCGATGACCTTCTTGTTGGTCAGGTCGGCCAGGATCAGATGGTTGTCGGTGCCCCCGGAAACGAGCTCAAAGCCACGCGCAACCAGCTCCTCGGCCAGCGCCTTGGCGTTACGCACGATCTGGCGGCCGTATTCCTTGAACTCGGGGGTGGCCGCTTCCTTGAGCGCGACGCCGATCGCGGCAGTAGTATGGTTATGCGGGCCACCCTGCAGCCCGGGAAAGACCGCCTTGTCGATTCGCTCGGCCACTTCCTTGCGGCACAGGATCATCGCGCCGCGCGGCCCGCGCAGGGTCTTGTGGGTGGTGGTCATGACGACGTCCGCGTAGGGCACCGGATCCGGATGGACTCCGGCGACCACCAGGCCCGCGATATGGGAAATGTCGGCCAGCAGATAGGCGCCGACTTCCTTGGCGATTTCGCCGAAAATCTTGAAATCGAACTGACGCGGATAGGCGGTCGCGCCGGTCACGATAATCTTTGGCCGCTCCTTGCGGGCAAGCTCGCGGACCGCATCGTAGTCGATACGCTGCGATTCCCGGTCGACGGAGTAATGCACCGGACGCCAAAAGCTGCCTGAAATACTGACCGTCCAACCGTGCGTCAGATGACCGCCATGAGGCAGCGCCAGGCCCATCAGAGTGTCGCCGGGCTTCAGCAGCGCGAAATAGACTGCGAGATTGGCCGGCGAACCCGAGTAGGGCTGGACGTTGGCATGTTCTGCACCAAACAATGTTTTAGCCCGCTCGGCCACCAGGGTCTCGATCTGGTCGATATAGCGCTGGCCCTCATAATAGCGGCGGCCCGGATAACCTTCGGAGTATTTGTTGGCGAGAATCGAGCCGGTAGCTTCGAGCACCGCTTTGGAGACGTAGTTTTCCGACGGAATCAGGCGAACCGATTCGACTTCGTAGCGTTCCTCCTGCCTGATTAGTTGAAAGATTTCCGGATCGGTGCGCTCGAGCTGGTCCACCAAATTGTTCTCCCAATCGATCTTGCTCAAAGCCTATCGTCCGGCCCGGCTTAAGGCAAAATTGCTACTGCAAATCCGCCGGCGTGACCTTCGCTATCCAGTCGCGGTAGTTGCCCTGGTAGCCGACCACCGACTGGCGCTCGCGCACCCGGCGCATTATCTCGCTAATCGCCGATGCCGCCAGCGGCTCCCGCCCGGCGAGATTGGCCGCAATCCGCTCGCCCTCCAGTTGGGCCTGCTGACGAGCGCCTTCGGTCAGCGATGCGCGGCTACCGTCGTCGGCTAAGCCCAGGTAACGCTCCGCCACAAGGGTGCCGATTTCGGTGCCGCTTTCCAATGAATCCTTGATATTGCCCTTGCCGGTCAGGACGTTGCCGGCAGCGTAGACCGCGGTCCGGCCCTCCATCAGTAGCCCGACGCTCGCGTCGAGGTACTGGTAGACTTCGCCGCGCTGGGGAATTCCTGGGATCGGCTCGGGGATACTGCCGATAGAGCTTATCGTCAGCGCGCTATGCACAGGTTCTTCGGTCGCCGGCAGCGTGCTTACGCGGCCGTCGCTGACCGCGGTATGGCTCATCTGAACCCCGACCAGACGGCCATCAATGACGATCAATCCGCTCGGCACGCGCAATTCCTGGAAATCGAAGAGGTACTTGCGGCGCGCCTTCTCGAGAATCTTGGTGCGCGCCTGGCGCATCGCCTCGGCGCGCTTGGGCGGCGCGTCGGGAGCGATATCCGACAGCGGCATATCGAGCACCCGGCGGCGATAGAACAGTTTGCACGGTGTGACACCGAGCTCGGCCCATTCGAGGTTGCGGCTCTTGAGCACCGGTTCCAGGCCCTCGCGCTCGAGCCGCAGCATGTCTTCCTCGATACCTCGGTTGCGCAGCGCGGCGAGCGCGGTTTCGATCTGTAGAACCTTGACTACGTCGATCGAGGCCAGCCCGCCGCCCACCACCGTAGCACCCGGCGGAAGCTCGTAGCGCGGGCCGTCGTAGGATTTCTCCGGGTGATGGTTGAACCAATAAATCAATGGATTCTGATAGAGCAGGCCGTGCCCGACCAGATGGTCAGCGCCCTCGACCGGGAAGGGGCGGTCGCGCCAGGCGCCATGAGTCAGGATAACCGCGCTCAGACCCCATGCGAGCCGAAGTTCCTCAAAGGATATATCGCGTCCCATCCGGCTCAGCGGCACGTATTCGATCGCGGGATGGTCGAGGCGCTTGTTGATCTCCTCATACTCGTCCTTGCGCTGTTTCACGTGCCATCGCGGCAGCCCGTCCTCGATCTTGCCATAGGGCCGCGGGTTCTGCTCGATCACCACGACTTTTACGCCGCGCACTGCAAGGATCCGCGCGATCTCAGAGCCGGCGGTGGCCGCGCCGACGACCGCGACCACAAATCGCGCGTCGGAATTGGCTGATTCACCCATACTGGTAACTCCGCGTCTTCACCGGCCACGCCGCGCGACGTTGCCGTGCAGTGCCACTCGAAAATCCTCGCTCGCAACGCCCGGCGAGGTCATCAAGAGAGCAAGGTTGAAGGGCCTCGATATAGTGTTTTAGCATAACCTGGCTGGGCTCTTCAGCGGGTCGCCCGCGTCGCGCTTGCCTGTGCAAACTGCCCGTGTTTTCCTGATCGATCGATGAGTGTTCGACAAAAGTTCGTCCTGCGATGGCTGCTGGTGGCCGCGGTCTGGGTCTCCGCTGCGTGCGCCGGATGCTACGTCGGGTACAAAGACTACACCGAGCATTACACGGCCGCGGACACGGCTCTAGGTGAAGAGCACATGATCGACTATCCGCCTTCCGACGCGCTCGAACTGGCCCAGGATGCGCTGCGCGGCGATGGCATCTTTTTCGAGACCCAGCCCGACAACTCGATCGTCACCGACTGGCGGCCGGCCGATACCAATACGAAAACTGGTTTATTTCCCATGGTAATGGGGACCAAACCCCGTTATCGCTACGAGATTCAAGCCGTCCCCGAAGGTGGCCACAGCAGCAAGATCATCGTCAACGTCCGGACCGAAGGTATACCGGACGACGAACTCGCTAGCTACAAGGCCAGCAGCCGTTTCGAACTGTTCAAGGAAATCGACGAGCTGGCCGCCAAGTACCCGCCCAAATCCGGCCTGCCGAGCTCCGGCGGGGTCAACTTCACCTTGCTGCCCAACGAGGACTTGAAGGCACTATCCAAGCGCGTCACCGGTAACCCGGACAATTGGCGCGAGATCGCCAAGGACAACGGCCTTAAGTCGGATACCGACCTGTCGCCGTTCGAAAATATCTGGGTGCGCGATAGCCTGCTGAAGTCGCCCGCAACGCCCTGACGGCTAATCGATGGCTGGGCCGAGTCGTCAGTCGCTATGCCGTGAGCGTGCCGTTGCTGATAGGAAGGTGGTTCGCCGGCTATTCACCGACGTTGGTCGTGACCGCGTCGTCGTATTCCGGACACAAGCCCGACGGGCTCACCGCAGCCACTACTGCCAGGAACTGCTCGAAGGTCATTTGCAGATTGAGAAACCCGCCCTGGCAGAACACCCATCCGTAATAATCGAGGATTTCATCCGGGATCATCAGGGGCAGCCGCGGCAGGGTCGAGACCAGCGGAAACCGCCGGGGTTCGTCGGTCCTGCGCGCTTCGCCGAACGCGTCGATATGCCGTTCGGGCTGGCTACCGACCGCGCTCGATTCCCTCAACGGCACTACTTTAGGACTGGAGCTTCGAGCCATCAGTAGTTCGGGCCTCCTGCTACCCACCGCCTCATACAGCGGACAATCTTATTGAGCTTGGTTGCTTCTGCCAAGCTCTTTGACCACGATCAGCCGCGCGACGACGCGACCAGCCTAGCACATAAGACAGGCTCGGTTGGATGTTTTGAAGCGATTGAACGTTTTGGGATAGATTAGCATGTTTGAGCACTTTCAGGCGTTAGTCCTGGGCATAGTTCAGGGCTTGACCGAATTTCTCCCGGTATCGAGTTCGGCGCACCTGGTACTGATTCCATGGCTGCTGCGGTGGGAAGACCCAGGGTTGGCCTTTGATGTCGCGCTGCATCTCGGCACCCTGTTGGCGCTGCTGATCTATTACTGGCGCGAATGGCTCGCGATGGCCGCGTCGCTGGTCAACGGCGACAGCCAACGCCGACGGTTGCTGTTTTTGCTGATTGTCGCCTCTGTGCCGGGTGCGATTATCGGTCTTCTGTTCGAGAAGCAGGCCGAGACGGTATTTCGCTCCCCGGCGCTGATCGCGGTAACCCTGGCCCTGATGGGGGTGGCGCTATGGTTGTTCGACCGTTACGCCTCGCAGCGCCGTTCGATGCGCGAGATGACCTTCCTCGACGCCCTGCTGATTGGGCTCAGTCAGGCCTTCGCGATCGTGCCTGGCGTGTCGCGCTCCGGCTCGACCATCACGATGGCCCGAATCGTCCGGGTGAACCGCGAAGATGCGGCGAATTTCTCGTTCCTGATGGCCACGCCAATAATCGCCGGCGCCGGCCTGGTCGAGGGCCGCCACATGCTTCACGCGGGCATTACGCGGGACGTCTGGCTCGGATTCGCCGCCGCGGCGGTCTTCGGGCTAATTGCAATAGCGGGTCTGATCCAGTTCGTGCGCACCCATACCTACGAACCGTTCGCCTGGTATCGAATCGTGCTGGCGATCTTCGTGATCGCGGTATTCCTGTACCGTTAAGGCTCGGGCGAAAAAGGCCGGCGGAACCAGTTGCGGGCCGCTCCGTCCGCCGGCCGCAGGATTACTTGTGCGCCGGTGTGCGGCCGCTGTCCGTGTACTGGTAGGTTTCGCCGGGGGTCTCGTCGCGGCATTTCTTGTGCGAACCGTCGCAAAACGGCTTGTTCTTCGATAATCCGCAGCCACATACCCAGGCGGGAAGCTCGGTTCCCTCCGGGATTTCGTATGGACCCATTTCTTCGTGTCGTACGACTCGCGCCATGGCTTGATACTCCGTCGCTCCGGTGACGCAGGGCGGGATACCCTGCGTGCTCTTCGCCGCAATCAAAGACCAGCCCGCGCCGCCAAGTCAACCGGCCGTCGCTCGGCCGTCTGCGCATGCCTATTCGTAGACTGCGGGAGCAGTGACCGGGCCGCGGCTCGAATCGGTGCCGATTACCAGGAGCAGCACCCCGGTTACCGCTACGGCGATACCGGCAATTTCGCGCGAACTCGGGCGCTCGCCGAGGAAGACCATCGCGAAGATAAACGAGACGATCGGGATCGCCGGAATCACGAAAGCCGTGGTCCAGGCCAGCGAAAGCCGGCTGATCGCCCCATACCAGGTGAACGAACCAACGAAATAGACGAACATCCCGGTGAACGCGATCGGCGCCAGGATCGCCGGACTGGCGAGTTCGGGCAGCGCAGGGCGATCGAGTACGAGCAAAATCACGGCGAAGACCAGCGCGGCGTATATGTAGCGCGCGCCGGTGATGACCCGCGGGGTGAGCGGCGGCATCACGCCGAGCGAGATAACATGCGCGGTCTGCCAGAACATCGGGGTAACCACGATCAAGGCCGCCGCGTATATCGGCTCAAAGGCGCGTCCGCCGCCGAACACCCATCCAATCCCGCTCAGAATGGTCGCAGTCGCGATTAACTGCCGCTGCGATGGCCGTTCGTGCAGAAAGACCCGCGCCATCAGCAAGGAGTAAATCGGCTCGCTTTCCAGCAGAATCACCGCCGCGACCGCGTCCAGGTGCTGGAGACCGTAAATCAACGTCAGGGTGGTGGCGACCGTTCCCGACATCGAGACGAGGAACAGCCGCGGCAGGTAGCGCCGGTCGGCCAACGGCCATAGCTCTCCGGTCAAGGCCAACATTACGGCGGCGCATACGGCGGCGAATAAGACCGAAATTCCGCAGAACAGCAAAGCATCAATTTTTAACGCGCCGTAGCGCGTAATAACCGGTTGAAGCGCGCTGATCAGCACGTTGCTGGCGGCAAAGGCAAAGCCCACGCTCAGGATCGTCTTTGGCCGCGACGTAAGCGGCACTGCTGCGGTCGATTGGGTCAGTGTCGTATCGCGCCGGTAAGTCATTGAAATTGCGAGAATATCTCAGCGATTACCGTTCGATTCACGGGCCGGCATGGCTGCATCCAGAGGCTCGCGCCGCTATGTTAGTTGGCGGCGTAGCGGTTGGAAATGACGGAGCGAACCGAATCGGCTGGGGCCATTGCGGGCGATGGTGAAACCGCCCCTGCAGAGGCCGAAATCCCAATTACTCACTATGAAGGGGCAGAGACCGCCCCGGGTTCCACCCTTTCGGGCTGCCGGGACGCGGCGATGCTCGCGTGGATTGCCGCGCCGGCGCGCGCGATTCCGCTCCTCGCGGCCTTTGGCGTCGTCCTGTTCATCGTCAACCTCGGCGGCTACCCGCTCTATACCAAGGGCGAGCCGCGTGAGGCCGTCACGATTTTCGACATTGTGCATGGCGGCGGAGTGATCCTGCCGATGCGCGCCGGGGTCGAGATTCCGTCGAAACCCCTGCTGATGCATTGGCTGGCGGCGCTAGTCTCGCTTGGTGCAGGACGCGTCGATGAATGGACGGTGCGGATGCCGTCGGCGATCTTCGCGATCCTCGGCCTGCTGGTTTGTTATGCGTATGTGCGGAAATTGTTCGACCAGCGGTGCGGACTGGTCGCTGCGCTGATCCTCGGCACGACGTTCCAATACCTGCAGGCTGGCACTGGCGCTCGCGTCGACATGACCTTGACCTTCTTCCTGGAACTGGCCTTCTTCGAATTCATTGCTATTGCAGAGGACCTGAGCGAACGGACTACCCTGTTTTATCTGGCGATTTCCTGCGCCGTGCTGACCAAGGGACCGATCGGCGTGGCGCTCCCCGCAATCGTCGCGGTTATCTGGATGGCACTGTTTCGGCGATGGGACTTGCTGCGCCGGTTGAGGCTCGGGCGCGGCGCGATAATCGTCGGGCTAATCGGAGGAGGATGGTATATCGCGGCGATTGCCGCAGGTGGAAGCGCATTCGCGCATAAACAGTTGCTAGCAGAGAATCTCTATCGCCTGTTTGCACATCATGGCTTCCATGAAGGCCATCGGCATCCATTTTACTATATGGAACTGGCATTAGCGGCAGGTTTTCTGCCATGGACACCGGTCGCTGGTTTGGCAGCGATCCAATATTGGCGCATGCCGCGCAAAATCGAGGCGCGTTTCGGATATCTGCTCGTGTGGTTCGCCGCGGTTCTGATTTTCTACAATTTTCCGCAGAGCAAGCGCGGGGTCTACCTGCTCGCGCTATATCCGGCGCTGAGCGCGATTATTGCCGTCGTGATGGTCGACGCGATCGATTCGGTTCCGTCGCAAATCGTTGGCTGGACGCGAACCCTGTCGCGCGCCGCCGGGGTGTTTTTCGTCGCCACCGCGATCGCCGCGGCGGCGGGCCTTGCGATGCTCTATCGTTCGCCCGCGTCGTTCTTTTGGGTTTTAGCTCGATTCGATATTCTCGCCGCGGAATTTCCACCGTGCTTGCGGGCCTGCCTGAATGCTCATCCGATTGCGACGGCGACGATTCCGCTCATTATCGCAGCCCTCGGCATTTGGATGCTCGCGTCGCGCGCCTCGATACCGCGAATGACTGCGGGAATTGCGGCCGGGATGATGTCGCTGACCCTGGCGGCGAACCTCGTAGTCGAACCGTCTATCGCCAATACGCTGTCGCTGAAGCAGTTCGCGCGGCGTACGGAGAGCGTCGCCAGCGGGCAGGCAGTTGGTTACGTCGGCGGCATCGACTATGCCTTTGCCTTTTATAGCGGGCGCAACCTGAAGTTGGTTTCGCCTCGCGACCCTGAACCACCCGCGCTGATCGTTTCCCCGGAAGAGCAGTGGAGCCTGATGCCGCCAAATTTTCGCGCGCACTACGCAACCATTCTGCGCAGCAATCCGACCGACCTCGACGGCACCGGGCGGATGCTGCTGCTCAAGCGTTCCGAGGCGCCGCTGCCGGCCTCGCGCAAGCCACCGCTGCCGGACTTCCCCGGCCTTTCGATTTAGCCGCAGCCTTACGACAGCTTGGCCTTGCGCAACTCCCAGACCGCCGCTGTCAGCTTGGGCAGAATCTCGCCCGTAGGACCGCGCAGGCTGATATCGCAAATCGGCGATAATTCGGTTTCGTAGAGGTTGGCTTCGATCATCACGCCGCCGCGTTGCTTGACCTCGATTGCGAAACCGGCAGCCGGATAGACCGTCGCCGAGGTTCCGGCGACCAGGACCAGGTCCGCCTGGGCAGCGTTGTCCATGCATTGCCTGAGCACGTCGGCCGGAATCGGCTCGCCGAATGAAACCGTGTCGCTTTTGAGGATGCCCTCGCATTGCGGACACGGCGGCGGCAGCACTGCCAGGCTCACTTCCTCGCTCTTGAAGCGCGCGCCGCAATCGATACAGCGGATGAGCTTCCAGTTGCCATGGATTTCCGCGAGCGCCTTATGACCGGCACGCCGATGCAGGTCGTCGACGTTCTGCGTAATCAGGAAGCGCAGCACGCCTATCGCCTCGAGCGTGGCGAGTGCGACGTGCCCGGGATTCGGCTCGGCACGCTTGAGCGGACGCCATAGCTCGTCGTCCTGGCGGCGGATCCGCTCCTCCCAGCCTTTTTTCGGATCGGCGAGGAATATCTGGTAGCCGTTCATCGGCGGCTCGCCGTACTTGGTCCATAGGCCGCCCGGCCCGCGGAAGGGCGGGATGCCGCTTTCGACCGACATGCCCGCGCCGGTGAGCGCCATCGGAAAACGCGCTTCGGCGATTATCCGTGCCGCCGCCAGGATTTCACGATCGGATGCCGTCGGAGTCTCCTGAGCCATGGCCGTTTTCCTCGATAAGCTTGAGCGGGTCGTGAATCAGCGAATAGGCAGCTTGGGTCGAATAGTCAACAAATGGATTAGCGAATAGGTAAACTAGAAAATTGTCAGTCACGTCACCGGACATGAAATAAAGGTGAAAGCATACGCGCTCCAGCCCGCGTCCAGAGCCTTTAGCGTAAGGCTGCCGGAGGTCACCGTCTCGTTCGCCACCAGGCTGTACATTCGCGCGCTGTCCACCGTGACGAAATTGCGGCCATGCGCGAGCTCGACATCGGAACCGGCCCGCTGATCCTCGCCCATTACCAGCTCGATCCGCGCGCTGCCGCCGACGGGCGGCGCCATCACCAGGTTGAGGTCCATCGCGGAGTAGCGCAGGACGATCGCCGCGCCGGTAGCGTCGGCCCGCGAGCTTTCCTGGCCAACCGTCCATCGTCCCGCCAGGTACGGCATGCCTTCGACGTAGCGGCCATGGTCGGGGTAGTCGAACGACTGGTCGCGCGTTACGCCGGCCGGATTGCCGAACTGGCCGCGCGCATAGCCGAGATAGAGTTCCGGAGTTACGCGGTAACAGACCGCGCCCGGCTGGTCGGTGTCGCGGATCGAAGCCATCGGCGGCGGAAATTCGCTGGCCGGATCGATCTCGTGGAGCAGTTTCTGAATCTGTGTTTCGGTCTCCTGGTAGAGACCCTCGCCGAAATGGTAGTAACGCAGCCGCCCCTCGGCGTCGATTAGATACTTCGCCGGCCAGTAGCGGTTCGAGTAGGCCCGCCAGATGGCGTAGGCGTTGTCGAGCACGATTGGATAATCGATCGCAAATTGCTTGATCGCGGACAGCACGTTGGCGCGATCCCTGGCGAAACTGAATTCCGGCGCATGCACGCCGATTACCGTCAAGCCGCTGCGTGCGTAGCGGCGATGCCATTCCACGACATAGGGGAGGGTGCGAATGCAATTGACGCAGGTGTAGTCCCAGAAATCGAGCAGCACCGCCTGCTTCCCGCGCAGCTGCGCGAGGTCGATCGGCCCCTGCTGTATCCATTCGCCGCCCTCTAGCGGCGGCGCCAGAATGGTCTCGTTGATCTGCGGCATCAGGCTCTCCCAACCCAGCCGCAGCCTAGCATACCAGTGTTTCGGCCCATAAGCCCGGTTTGATTATCGAAGCGGCCCGCGCTACTGAAAGATGCGTGGCCGCGCAACTCACAGTCGTCGAAGTGACCGAACGCTCGCAGATGGAGCAGGCCTGGACGATTCGCCGCGCCGTCTTCATCGAGGAGCAGCACGTACCTGAAGCAATCGAGATGGATGCGGACGATGCGGTTGCGTTTCACGCCCTCGCGCTTGACGGCACCACGCCGGTCGGATGCGGCCGAATGGTCGTGCACGGCGACCACGTCAAAATCGGGCGGATGGCAGTGCTACGGGCGCGCCGCGGGGAAGGTATTGGACGGCAGGTGCTCGAATTCCTGATGGAGCGGGCGAGACAGCGCGGCTTCCATCGCGCGGTGCTGCATGCGCAACTCACAGCCGAGGGCTTTTACCTCAAGCAAGGCTACCATCCCGAAGGCGACGTGTTCGAAGAGGCGGGCATTGCCCATCGTCAGATGAGCCACGACTTGTAGCGTTGCCGCACATAGCTGGCGCTTTGCCTTACAGCATCTTTGCGGCTTCCTGACGTGTTCGCGCTCGTTTCCTCGCGGGCTGCTGCAAGCTGAGCGAGTTCACGGCGAGAAGTTCACGGCGCGAGGCGGCCAACGATGATAAAATCGTTGGTAACGAGGCAACGTTGCGCGCTTCGCGGACGTGCCTGCCAGCCTTCAACCCTCGTGCGGACCGCCATCGATCACTTCGTGGGAATCCTGATCGCCAGCAGGTCAGACAACATTGAGCGAGCCAATCGCCGGAGCCGGTTCGGAATAGTACTGGCGCTCGTCGCGCTGGCGCTGACCGCCAGCGGTTGCGGCACTATCCCGAACGCTCGCGAGCTGATTCACACCAGATTTCTGTACTTCGAAAAGCCGCGCTTCGTCGGACCGTACGGCCCGGTGCCGCAGGAACGAAGCGAGGAAATTATTGCGCGGATAAAGAGCCATCAGGAGACTCCGACCGATATTCTCGAACGCCAGATGGCCTTCGAGCAGGCGGTCAGCAACGTCCCGCTGGTGCTCGGCAACAAGGTTACTTTGCTGGAAAACGGTTCCGCCACTTATGACGCGATGCTGGCGGCGATTCGCGGCGCCACCAGCAGCATCAATCTGGAAATGTATATCATCTCGGATGGGCCGATTGGCGAGAAATTCGCCGACGCCCTGATTGAACGGCGGCAGCACGGCGTGCGGGTCCACGTGATCTACGACAGCCTGGGCTCGATCGCGACGCCGGCGAGTTTCTTCGACCGGATGCGCGCCAATGGCATCGGGGTCGTGCAGTTCAACCCGATAAATCCGCTTTCGGCGCGGCTGCATTGGTCGCCCAGCCATCGCGATCATCGCAAGATGCTGATCGTCGACGGCCGCATCGCCTTCACCGGCGGAATCAATATTTCCGAGGTCTACGCGAGCGGCATCCGCAGCGGTGAGCGGAAGCAATCTGCCCCGTACTGGCGCGACACCGACGTCGAGATCGAAGGACCGGCGGTGGCCGAATTTCAGCGCCTGTTTATCGACGATTGGCGTCGCGAAGGCGGGTTGCCGCTCGATCGGAGCATCTATTTTCCTCCACCGCAGCAGGGCGGAAAGCATATTGTGCGCGTAGTCGGCAGCGTCCCGGAGCAATTCAGCCTGATTTACGTCGATCTGATTTCAGCGGTGGTCAATTCGGAGACTGACGTCTATATCACCGACGCTTACTTCGCGCCCGACCGCCAGATGCTGCGGGTGCTCAAGCACGCCGCGCGCCGTGGCGTCGACGTTCGGCTGCTGCTGCCAAGCCAAAGCGACGAGCCCTTCATCGTCTCGGCATCGCGCTCGCACTACGCCGGCCTGCTCAAGTCGGGGGTGAAGATCTACGAATGGCGGGGCGAAATGTTGCACGCCAAGACCGCCACCATCGACGGCGTATGGTCCACGGTAGGCACCTCGAATCTCGATTGGTGGAGTATCGCGCGCAACAACGAAATCAACGCGATCATTCTCAGCCACGAGTTCGGCGGCGAGATGGATACCATGTTCAAAAATGACATCGAAGTTTCGCAGCCGATCGAACTTGCGCAATGGCGGCGGCGGCCATGGCGCGAACGCCTGCACGAGTTCTTCGCGCGGATGATCGAGCCGCTGCTGTGATCAGGGTTCGAGCCGAGCCGCGAACTTCCCGAGTGCGCGGGCCAGCGGCACCGGCGACTCAAGCGGCAGATGATGATGGGCGCCGGCAATCGTGACGAGCTCGACCAATGGATTCGCGGCGGCCGCTTGTGCCGCCGCTTCGGCGCTCATGATCCGGCTGAGTTCGCCCCGCACCAGGAGCAGCGGAACCGATGCCGCACGAATCGCCGCGCCGCTATCAAGGCCGTCGCTGCCGAAGAAGCTCTCGCGATCGAATTTCATCGTGTAGCGGCCATCGGTGGTGCGCCCGAGACTCTGCCCCGCGACTTCGGCCATTACTTCGGCGGGAATTGCCCCCTCGTCGGGCATCAGGCGAAAGCGTGAGATCGCGGTCGGGAGATCCGGGTAAGTGACGGTCGGCAGCGTTTTGAGCCGCGCGAGATAGCGATTGCGCCGGGGAGTCGAGGTAATCGCGACATCGATCGCGGCCACTGCGCGGACCAGCCGGTGATAGCGGAGCGTGAATGCCAGCACCGCGATGCCGCCCATGCTATGCCCGGCCGCGATCGCGCCCTCGACGCCGGTAGCGTGAATCAAACGCGCGAGATCGTCGGCATAGTCGGCGGGCGCGTAGGCCGGCGGCCGCACCCATTCGCTGTCGCCATGACCCCGCATGTCTATGGCGAGCAGCCGGTAGTCCGTGCCGCTGAGCGCGTCGGCCAATGGCCGCCACCACCATGCATTGGCGGAATTGCCATGCAGCAAAATGATCGTTCGTGCGCCGGCAGAGTTCCAGTCCAGGTAATGAAGCCGGGGGCTGCCCGAGAGGATTCGGCTGGCGGGATGGCTCATTCGAGACTGGCGAAAAATTGTTCGAGCGCGGCGATCAGGCCCCTGGGATTATCGAGCAGTACGTGATGATGCGCGTCGGGCACGATCGCAAAGCGTCCGCGCGGCATGCGCCGGGCGATTTTCTCGCCGTATTCCTCCTGCAGGGCGCTGTGGCCCGGGCGCACATAGAGCGCCGGGCAAGCGATGTGCGGCAGCAACGGCCAGGCATCGATTGGCTCTCGAATCATCGTGCGCCGATCCATCTTGTGCATCCATTTGCCATCGCCATCCTGCCGGAACGAGTGCAGGGCTACATGACGCATTACTTCAGGCGCTGCCACGGTATCCGCCGGGATCGTGCGGAAGGCGGCCGCTGCAGCTTCGAGCGAATCGAAACGGCGCGACGGACGCTCGGACATCTCCTTCAAAGCTTGCTTGGCAAATTCCGGATAGGTTGCGGGACTGTCGATCGCAGCCATCGCACGGAGGGTTTCGCCATGGGTTCCCGCATAAACCATCGTATTATGCCCACCCATCGAATGACCAACCAGGATCGGCGCGCCCAGTCCCCAATGGCTGATAATCTCATGCAGATCGGCGATATAATGCCGGGTGCCGTAGGACCACTCCGGTGTCCAGGGGCTGTCGCCATGGCCGCGCTGGTCGAGCGCCATTACGTGAAAGCGATCAACGAAAGCCGGCGCGACGAAGTCCCACCAATGAGCGTGAGCGGAACCGCCATGAACGAACAGAATCGGCGGCCGTCCTTCGCCTCCGTAATCGAGACAATGAAGCACAAGGTTATCGGTAGCTCTGAAGCTGCGGCTCTGCATAGGTACCCGTATTCAAGATACTTCGCTCGGTTCGCGCAACCGCGAGCATTAGGAAAGAATACTTTGCAAGCAGGCGCTTTCGTGGCAGATTTCCAATAGTGCCCGAGTCGTTCCCATGCGCACCCGCTCATCGCTGAAAGTGCTTCCATTGATGCTGGCGCTCGCGCTGGCGTGGCCCCGTCCGGGCCGCTGCGGCACCTCCACGCCAGCCGCGGTGACCGCCGCCCCGCCACCGTCCTCTATCGATGCAGGTACGGATACGGGGAGCGCAATAAGGGCCCATGAACTGGTCGCGGCCGCGATCAATATGACGGACAGCGCGCAAGCGGTGAAACTGCTGTGGCAGGCGACAGACATCGACCCCACGCTTGAAGAGCCGTACATGTACCTGGCGCTCTATTACGACTCGCGTTCGCAATTCGACCAGGTGGTGCAGGTCTATCAGAAGCTGCTGAAGTTCCAGCCCAAGCAGGCGGTCGCCTACTTCAATATAGGCGAGGCCTACATGTCGTTGACGCCGGCGCGCTTCGAGCAGGCCCTGCCATACTATCGCAAGGCCTTTGAACTCGACCCGAGCAATTCCTCGGCCGCACTACGCATCGGCGAGATTTATGCCCAGCAGAACAATCGGGCCGAGGCGTTGCGTTTCCTGCGGCTCGCCAGCGCCGATTCGAAGAACCCCACCGTCGCGGCCGAGGCCGACCGGATCATGCACGAGATGGGTCCGTCGTAAAACGGTCGCTAACGCTTCGCCGCGATGCGCAAATCGCGGCCACTCATCTCCGGCGGGCGTTCGACCCCGAGCATCGCGAGCAGCGTCGGCGCTACATCCGCCAGCGTGCCATTTTTGTCGAGCCGGCCTTTGAACGACGGATCGTACAAGATAAGCGGAACCGGATTCGTGGTATGCGCCGTGTGAGGCTGGCCGGTGGCTGGGTCGGCCATGAACTCGGCGTTGCCGTGGTCGGCGGTTATCAGGGCAACGCCGCCAGCCCGTTCCAGCGCAGCGGTTACGACGCCTAGCGCATGGTCGCTCGCATCGATCGCCTTGATCGTCGCCTCCAGGTTACCGGTATGGCCAACCATGTCGGGATTGGCGAAATTCATCACGATAACGCCGAACTTGCCCGCCGCGATTTCTTCGGCAGCCCGTTTTGCGATCGCCGCCGCCTGCATCTCGGGTTCGAGGTCGTAGGTCGCGACCTTCGATGATGGAATCAGCAAGCGCTCTTCAAGCGGAAAGGGCCGTTCCACACCGCCGTTGAGGAAATAGGTAACGTGAGCGTATTTTTCGGTCTCCGCGATGCGCAGGTTGCTGATGCCCGCGCGTGCCAACACCTCCGCCAGCGTGTTTTTCACATCCTCCGGGCCGAAGGCGAGCGGCAGATTGAAGCCGCGGTCATATTCGGTCATGCAAACATAGCCAACTTTCGGAAAGGGCTCGCGTGCGAAACCGCCGAAATCGTCCAGCGCGATCGCAGCGGTCATTTGCCGGGCGCGGTCGGCACGGAAATTAAAGCAGATGACCTGATCGCCGTCGTCCATCGGAAGCGGTTCCCCGACCACGCAAGGCTCGACAAATTCGTCGCTCACGTTTGCCGCGTACGCCGCTTCGACAGCCGCGCGGGCACCGCCTGCGGGCTGACCCTCGCCGCGCACCATTACCCGCCAGGCCCGCTCGGTTCGCTCCCAGCGCTTATCGCGATCCATCGCGTAGTACCGTCCCGAGACAGTGGCGATCCGGCCGCGCCCGAGCGCTTTCAGTTCGGATTCGAGCCGATCGATAAAAGGCAGGGCCGACCGCGGCGGCTTGTCGCGGCCGTCGAGCACCGCATGCACGGCAATCCGCGAGACCCCCTCGCCGGCAGCCATCTTCAGCAGCGCGAGCAGGTGGTCGATATGGCTATGCACACTGCCGTCGGACAGCAGCCCCCATAGGTGGAGGGT
>DATEGX010000404.1:0-3368 GCA_035279875.1 Binataceae bacterium (SeqCode) | reverse complement strand
CGGCGGCTCCTCCGATTGCACGAGGAAATCCCGCATCGCAGGACTCGCGTGAGCGGTTGGGACCCCGCGAGTCATCGGTCCGGTCACGGCAGGGAATACGAACCGGGCTCCGTGAAGGAGGAGATCCTGGAGCGATTCGCGGGCAATGGGGATGTGGCCTTTCTCATCGGGGCCGAGCAGCCGGGCCACTCGGGCTCGCCCGAGGCTCGCGTGGACCTCGGATGCAGATATAGAGAGTGCCTTGCCCAGGGAGGCGTAGGAAAAAGGCGCTTTGGGCTCCAGGGTCAGCTTGAGCAGGACCACCAGATCCTGGGGCTTGAGGCTAAGTTGCTGATTTCTCATAGGGGTCTTTAAGTCTTCGCTATTCGCGAATGCAGAATACCGCAGCTAACTCACGCAGTAAACTGCTATCATGGCTTTGAAGGTTTAAGAGGCTTAATCGTCGGTACTCTATCCGATTGAAATATATGAATTCATCCACAAGACGGCCTAAAGATCCTTGATTGGCTGGATTGCCTTTCTTAAGCTACGGCCATGAATTCTGTCCAACGGAACAAGAGCCCGCGTGCGCCCTCCATTCCGCTTTCGGAGGCCATCGATGGTGCGTTGAAGATCTATGCCCAGGATCGTCGGCATCCGATTCCCATGGAGCTTGCCGCGCAGCATCTCGGCTACAAAGGCGCCAACAGCGGGACCGCCGTCAAGGCGCTCGCCTCCATCCGCTACTTCGGGCTCCTCGGGCGGCCCAAGGAGGGGCTGTTTGCGATTGAGAAAGATGTCGAGGATTACAACTTTGCACCCGACCCGGAGCACAAGGCCCAGCTCATCCGCAAGTGGCTTTTGACCCCTCCGGTATTTGCCGAAGTGCTGGGCCGCTTTCCCGATGGGCTTCCCTCAGATGCGGCGCTCAGGTTTGCGCTCATCCAGGGTGGGTTTCTGCCCAAGGGAGCCGATGCCCTGGTGCGCGTGCTGAAGGACTCGGTCGAGTTTGCCCGCTACTACGATCATCCGGCTTCTGCGGCACCGGTGAGCCCGACGGAGGCGGCCGCAGGGGATGCGGGGCCGGGAAGCGCAGATTCGATGCGGGGCGAAGCGCCCAGCACTCCGGTATCTGCCCCCGGTGCGCCAGGCGCGGACCGAATACCCGTGCGTCTTTCGGGCGGACGTCGTGCGTTCCTCGAGATCCCCTCACCGTTCTATGAGGCGGACAAGCAGCGGCTGAAGAATCAGATCGACTTGCTGCTCAGTGAGGACGGCGAAGCCTCCTGAGGCACCGACGCACCCGATGTCACAGGAGCCGGGTCGGCAGGCGAGGGCGCTCGGATCGGATCATCCGAGCATGCAGCCTTCGCCTGAAGTCGTGCAGGACCTGACGCCACACCGGAGCGAACGCCGGTGGTAGACGCGCGGTGAAGCGCTCCGTGGCAAGATCCTGCGCGAGCCTCTCGCGATCGGCGAACTCCCGCGCCGCGAGAATCTCCACCGCGCCCAATAGCAAGAGGGTGGGCTCGCGGATGGCGGACGCACTGTCCTCGCTAAACCAGGCAGCAGGCAGCAATGTGTCAGATCGCTCCATCGGGTTGCTAGAAGGAGACCGCCTATCTGCAACTCGCAGCACATAAGAGCGGCATTGATCCTGGTCAGTTGTGGGACTGCGACGGTTGGCTGTTCCGCCGAGAGCGGGGACGTGCGCTTCTTGTCGGCGCGCGCTGTCGACTATCACGATCAAGCGGAACTCCCAATTCCGCGCCTCGCGCCGCTAGAGGCTCTAGTCGGTCGTAGCGCGGCCGAACAGGCTCCGTCCTTGCCTGCGCCGAAAGGTTCGGACGAACGACCACATCGTCCGTTCTTGCGAGTCGAATTTACCTCAAGTGTCAACTTGCGGGATGTTGCTGGCAAAGGAGGCGGTTCAAGTGTTTTTTTGCACTCTTATTTTTGCGGTCGCCAACCTGACTACGCAACGCTGAATTTTCCTACCGTGTACTCGCAGGGAAGGGCTGTCCGAGTCGACAATAAAGTGGGAGAAAGTGTGGCCGAGGAAGGGCGCAGCAGAGTCTATTATTTTTATGTGAGGCTCTTTGGGAACGAGAGCCTGTTGTCGAATCCCCCCGAGCATGGTTTTGATTTGCGCACCGATCCCGAAGACATCTGTTTCTACGTCACTGGGAATCGTCTCTATACCGGTCTCGCATATAAGTCCCGAGTTGGCGTTGTGCCTGAGGCCGCGATCTCTGCGGCGCTTAAGTAGTTGTGGCATTGCTGGCAGTGCAACTGGCTCCAACGGCTAGCGCGTCGGTGTTCGGACCGACCTAGGCTACCGTGACGACAGCGGTGTGAGCCAACAGTGGACTGGAGTGGCGCTCAAACCTTTACGTCACCTCGCGCGTCTTATCCGCTCGATCCCACCACAAAGAGCAATGCGACCTGCGCGCGATTTGCGGGCCACGTGATCTTTGTGAAGATGGCTTCATCGTCGATTCCGTATGCGCGCGCTACGATGATCGCGAACTGGACCGTCGTTTGAGACTACGGGATTTTTTCGTCGCCTTTACGTAGCCTCGCCATTGGAAATCTTCAAGAGCCCGCGTATATCGTCGGGACGTCCGACCATCGTTTTTGCCGAGAAAACCAGCACTTTTGAGCGCTGCGACAATGACTGTCGGTCCTATACCCGCTGGACCGACGATCATCTAAAATGTCGTTACTTATGAAAGTGTTAGATCGACGGATTTCCGTGGCCCCGATGATGGACTGGACCGATCGCCACTGCCGGTTCTTCCTGCGCGGCTTCTCGCCGGACGTGCTGCTGTATACCGAGATGATTACCGCGGCGGCCATCCTGCGCGGTGACCGCGAGCGTCTGCTGGCCTTCGACCCGGAGGAGCATCCGCTGGCGCTGCAGCTCGGCGGCAGCGAGCCGGAACAATTGGCCGCCGCGGCGCGGGCCGGGGAGGCCGCTGGCTACGACGAGATCAATCTCAACTGCGGCTGCCCCAGCGAGCGGGTCGCGAGCGGTGCTTTTGGTGCCTGCCTGATGCGCGAGCCGGAACTCGTCGGTGCGTGTGTCGCCGCGATGCGCGCGGCGGTACGCGTGCCGGTCACCGTGAAGATGCGCATCGGCGTGCTGAGTGCGGGCGCCGGCGCGGCGCGCGGCGCGGTGGCGGGCTTCAGCCAAGCCGACTTCGACTCGCTGAGCGCATTTGTTAGTGCCGTGCGCGACGCCGGCTGCGCGGCGGCGATCGTGCACGCGCGCAAGGCGGTGCTCGGCGGGTTGTCCCCCAAGGACAATCGCGAGGTGCCGCCGCTGCGCTATGACATCGTGCGGCGCTTCAGGGAGGCGTTTCCGGCTCTGCCGGTGGTTGTCAACG
>DATEGX010000403.1:0-11296 GCA_035279875.1 Binataceae bacterium (SeqCode) | reverse complement strand
GAAAACCGCAAGCCCGGAAACATTTCCGTACCGGCTATCTAAGCGACGGGACGCGGCTTATGTGGGAGTACCCGCGGGCAACGCCCGACGGGGAACAGATGGACTTCGTCGAGGTGATGGAGGTTAAGGACGGCCTTATTCAAAACCATCGCGTCTACTGGGGTTGGTTCGGATTTGAAATCCTGAAGAAGGGTCAATATCAGCCTACATAAGACGCGAGGGCGTGACATCAAAGCCGGGCCCCCGCGCGCTGGATTGCGCGCGAGTGCCCAGGTGGGTCGCTTTAGAGCGCGATGCAATCCGACGTTGCGATCAGCAATTTTTACAGTATCGCTGTCGATTGCGGCTGAGATTCAGCGGCGCCAATGGTTTTCGATGGCATGGATGATGCTCATCCCACAACATCAACGGCACAACAGGAAATGGCGAATAGCCGTGAGGAAATAAATGGGCGGCCCAAGGTAAGTTCGCGGCCTCCCCCCAGCTGCCGGACTTACTGATGCCTTGACCTGGCGGGCCGCCCATTTTGCAAAACCAGCCTGCTTCCCTCGCGTCGAACCTCATCCTGCAACCCGGCCCGCGCCGCCGCTACTTGCCGATACAGAATTCGCGGAAAATCGCGTCGAGGATATCCTCGCTCGAGACTTCGCCGGTAATCGTGCCGAGTGCCTCGGCGGCCGCTGCTACGTCCAGTGCGACGATCTCCGGCGGCATGCGCGCGAGGATTGAGGTGCGCGCAGCAGCGAGCATTTCGAGCGCCTGGCCCAGCGCGTCGCGATGACGCTGGCGCGAAATTACTACCTGGTTCGAAAATTCTCCCCCTGCAAGCTCGGTGACTTCGCTGCTCAGCGCATCGAGCAATTCATTGAGACCCTGACCGGTCACGGTCGAGAACCCCAGCACCTTAAGCGAGAGTCCGCGCGTCTGCAAGTCCTGCGCGTTGGATAGCGATGGCAGGTCGAGCTTGTTGAGGAGCGCGACTCCGCGCCGCTCGGCCGTGAGCGCGATTACGCCGTCGTCTTCTGCGTCGATCGGGCGCGAAGCGTCGAACACCGCGATCAGCAGATCGGCCTCGCCGGCCGAGACCCTCGTCCGCTCGATTCCGATCCGCTCGACCTGGTCGCCGCCGTCGCGCAATCCGGCGGTATCCTGCAGCACCAGCGGCCAGGCGCCGAGTTGAATCGAATCTTCGATAACGTCGCGGGTGGTGCCCGGGATAGCGGTGACGATTGCGCGCTCGGCGCCGAGCATCAGGTTTAGGACGCTCGACTTGCCGGCGTTGGGCTTGCCGACGATCGCGGCGCGTGCGCCTTCGCGAATCACCCGGCCGCGCGCAAAGCTCTGATGGAGCATTGCGACGTCTGCCTCCAACTGAGCGAGATCGGCCGCGATCCGGGCGCGCGAGGGCAAATCGATATCTTCGTCGCTGAAGTCGATTTCGGCCTCCAGATGGGCGCGAATCGCGATCACCTGCTCGCGCAATCCGCCGACCCGCGCCGCCAGCGCGCCCGCCAGGTTGGCGATCCCATTGCGCAGCGCGCTTTCGCCGCGGGCGTCGACCAGGTCGGCAATCGCTTCAGCCTCGGTCAGATCGATGCGGCCGTTGAGGAAGGCGCGGCGGCTGAATTCACCCGGCTCGGCCAGACGGGCGCCGGCGCCGGTGGCGAGTCCAACCACCCGGCGTGTCAGGTAAACGCCGCCATGGCAATGCAGCTCGGCGACATCCTCGCCCGTCAGGCTTCGCGGCCCCGGCATTAGAACACACATCGCGCGGTCAAGTGGCACGCCGCTATGCGGGTCGCGAACCTCGCCGAGATAGAGGCGGCGGGGTGCGAGTTCGACGGTCTCGTCCAGCGGATGCCATAGCAGGCGGGCGATTTCGATCGCACGCGGGCCCGAAAGGCGCACGATCGCAACCGCGCCGCGCCCCGGCGGCGTCGCCGGTGCGACGATCGTATCGGCGAGGTACATCGTGGAGAGAGCTTACTCTGGCGCCCTCGATCGATGTAGCCGAAATGGCCGCCCCGCTGCCCCGATCGCCTGGACGAAGCGCCGCCGCGCGGCGTTATTAGCCGGGAAAAAACCGAATCGGTTTGTAGGGTTAGAAAATGAAGATCGCTTCGAGAGACTCTTCGCCGAACCAGCCAATTTCGGTCAGGTAGTCACGAGCCAGTTCCTTGGCAACTTCATCGGACAACCTGACTCCCGGTTGATGGCTACGGACCGCGACGAACACCGTCTCGAAAAATTGATGAAAGCCGACCAGGCGATCATGCTCGATGACATCGTTGGGTGTCGCGGTGCGCCGTCCGTTGGCATCGTCCATGAGAAAGGACACGAGCTGTACTGCCTCGTCACGTGTCATCGCCGCCCCTCCCGCTTGGCGCCTTTTAGCATATCATCGCGAAGTATTTCTATGCGCGCTGATGTCACTGGATGAATTCTTATTCCTCGCGCTAACGCGAGTTGCCCCCGCCTTATTGCCAGCGTCTTATGCTCACGAATTGCCGGAGCCGCCGCCCCAATTGTCAGAATAGAGCAACAGCAATTCCTCGCCGAAGGAACGCACCAGGAAGCGCTGCATTTCGGCCACCGCGCGCTCCAGGATACGCCCGGCGATTAGCCAATGACCACGTCCGTCGAGTGTCACCAGGCGAGCGCCAATCCGATGCGCGAGTTGCTCGGTGCGCGGGTGCGGCGCGAACAGGTCGGACCCGCCCGCGACGATCAGGCTGGGTGTCTGGGGCCGGGCGAATTCGACCTCGCCGCGAGCCAGCTCCATTGCGGCGGAGGTCTCGGCTGCGGCCAGCGATTTGATGATCTGCTCGCGCTGAAACGCATCCGCATCGGCGACCAATTCGAATAACTCCCGGCCGGCAGGCGGGCCGGTCGAAGCGGATCGCCAGAAGGCCAGCGCGCCAGGCTCGCGCACAAACAACGGTGATCGAAAACCGGGAACCAGCGGCGCCAGAGCGATCGCGGCGCGCACCGGAGGATGCTCCGCGGCCTTCAGGGCAAAAGCGCCGCCCAGCCCGTGACCCACCACGACGACGTCCGAGCCGATCGCAGCGAGCGCCTGGCGCAGGCGGTCAAGCGTGCCGGCAAACGCCGAGCCTGGCGCGGCGGAATCCGCCGGCGCTCGTGCTTTTCGCGGATGGGCATCGAGCACGTAGACTTCCCATCCGATACCAACCAGGTAGCCGCACAGGATCGCGAGATGGCGCGGGGTGGCGAACAATTCCGGCAACAAGACGATCGGCCAGGCAAACTTTTGCGTTTGCGGCCGCTCCAGTTGTGCGGCCAGATCGCCCAAAACGAGTTCCATAGGGGTGCCCGCGCGATGTCAGGATATTTCATCCGACGGCGGCGGAGGAGCGGGTTTCGCAAACAAAGAAAGGGCCCCCTTTTGGTAGAGGGCCCTCCCATCTGACGGGGCTCTTGCGCCCCGGCTCATCCCAGCAGCAAGCCCGGCGTTGTGCTCGAAAATGCCTTTCGGCACTCAGCCGGAAGGCAAAAGCCTTGTTACCTTACTTCTTCTTAGTGGTCTTCTTGGTGGCCTTCTTCTTCATTGCGCTCTTAAGCCTAGGTTTGGATTTGCTAGT
Source organism: Binataceae bacterium (SeqCode) (assembly GCA_035279875.1). Classification (GTDB taxonomy): domain Bacteria; phylum Desulfobacterota; class Binatia; order Binatales; family Binataceae; genus JAMXLL01. Next base: position 7,694 of record DATEGX010000403.1, on the reverse strand, counting down.
GGTCTTACCGGGCTTTTTCTTAGCTGGCATTCGCGTTCCTCCTGTTGGGTCGCTGCTGCGAGACGAGCTTCAGAACTTAACTTACTTGTCCTCTTCCGCGCACATTATAGAAATCCGTTATGCAATAAGCAAGAGATACGGGAGCCAGTTTAGAAAGAAATTCTAAACAGCCAGATCGGCCCATCAATGCTCAAAGATCCGGATTTAAAATACCGTTCAGTCATAAGCTGGCTTGAATCGACTCGTGCTTCAACTTACGCTCGGCACTGATGTCGGGGTTAAGTTTTTATCTCCGCCGGGTGTGGCTCAGCCTAATCCTGGCGGTCGCCTTCGGAGCTCTGACGCTTCGTTGCTTTTTCGGACCGCTCGGGCCCCGAGATTTGCTTGTTCTTCGCCATCACCGTGCCACCCTTGCGGCCCAGCGCGACCGGCTTGTAGCCGAGAATGACGAGCTATCCCGGCAAATCACCCGGCTCCGAACCGACGATGCCTATTTGGAGAGCACTATCCGGCAGGAGCTAGGTTACGTCCGGGCCGGCGAGCTGGTTTACCGCTTCCCGGCTTCATCAGCGGCGTCCCATTAAAATAGCGCCCGGCGCAGCAATCCGTAGTCCCGCGCGGTACGTTCGAGCTCGTCGCGAAAGTCGGGATGCGCCAGGTTAATCAACGCCCGCGTCCGCTCGGGGACCGATTTTCCCTTGAGGTTGGTAATGCCGTATTCGGTGACCACGTACATCACGTCGGTGCGCGGCGTCGTTACGATATTCGAATCCGCGATGCGCGGGACGATACGGCTTTCGCGCCGTCCGTTGCGTTCGTAGGTCGAGGACATGCACAGAAAGGCCTTGCCCCCGCGCGAGGCGTAAGCGCCGCGCATGAATTGCAATTGTCCGCCGGTGCCGCTGATCTGGCGCAGTCCGGCCGATTCGGCGCAAGCCTGCCCGCTCAAATCGATTTGCGCGGCGTTGCAGATAGCGACGACCCGGTCATTCTGCATGATCCGATTTGGCAGGTTGGTGTAGTCAACCGGGCCGCCGAAGCAGACGGGATTGCGATCGAGAAACCGGTACATCTCGGCCGAACCGGCGGCGAAGCAGTAGGCCATCTGGAAGCGATCGAGCGTTTTGTGCGCGCCGGTGACCTTGCCCGCTCGATAAAGATCCATCAGCGAATCGACGAACATCTCGGTATGCACGCCCAAATCCTTGACCGGCGAATCGAGCAGCAACTCGCAGACCGCGTTGGGCATCGCGCCGATACCGACCTGCAGGCAGGCGCCATCGTCGATTTCCTGCGCGATGATTCCCGCGATCTTCTGCTCGACGGGGCCGGCGGGCGCATTCTTGAGCTCGGGCAGCGAGCCTTGGCCGCCGTCGATTACGAAATCGACCGCGCTCAGATGCACACCGTTCTCGACGCCAAAAACGTAGGGCATGCTGGCGTCGGTTTCGACGATCACGACGCGGGCCTTTTCGGTGAGCGCCTTGTGGTAGGTGACGGAACCGCTGAAGTTGAAAAAGCCGTGTTGGTCGGCAGGCGCGGTCTTGATAATCGCCACGTCGACCTCGACGAAGCGGCGGTAGTAGTCGGGCGCCTCGCCGAAATTCATCGGGATATGATGACAGCGCCCGCAATCGTGCATCTTGCGTTCGAGCCCGGAGAAGTACCAGGAGAAGTATTCGATATGGCGTCCCTCGGGATCCGTGTCGATCACTGCGCGCGGCCGCAGCGCCAGGCATCCGCGCAGCTTAACGCCTTCGAGCTGGTTGATACGCGCGGCCAGCGCGTGATCGAAAAGCTCGGGCTGGCATATGCCGAAACCGTAATCGAGCCAGTTACCCGACTTGACCACGGCCGCGGCCTGTTCGGCCGACACGGTCTTGCGTTTGAGTTCCGATGCGAAAGAAGCTGCCATCTCTGATCGTTCTCCTGGGCTGCGCGCGCGGCTGCCGGCGCCGGCTTCAACGCCGACGCGCTTGACTGTCGCGTCAGCATAAGGTTTGTTTCATCGCGCGACTCAAATCAATGCCAAGCGCTGAACCTCTCGAGCGGGCACGCGCGGCCCAGGGCCGCGGCCGTACACCGCTCGTCGTATTGTTTCTGACGGTCTTCATCGATCTGCTCGGTTTCGGGATCGTAATTCCGTTCCTGCCGATGTACGCGGCGCGGCTTCAAATTGGCGCTTTCGGAATCGGACTGGTCCTGGCGATCTACTCGCTGATGCAGTTCCTGTGCGCGCCGCTGCTCGGCCGGCTCTCCGATCATATCGGGCGCAGGCCGGTGATCATGCTCGGGCTGCTCGGCTCCTCGCTCAGCTACGTGATTTATGGTTTCGCCGGCTCCTTCGGCTTGCTGATGTTGTCCCGCGCGGTTCACGGTGCGTGCGCGGGAACCGTCTCGACCGCGCAAGCTTACGTCGCTGACACCACCAGCGAATCCGGCCGCGCGCATGGCATGGGAATGATCGGCGCGGCCTTCGGACTGGGCTTCGTACTCGGACCGGCGCTTGGAGGACTGCTCGGCCATTCGCACCTGCGGGTGCCGGTTTTTTTCGCTGCGGGGCTGACCTTTGCCAACCTGATTTTTGCGGCCATTGCGCTGCCCGAATCCCATCCTGCCGATCCCGGCGTGGAGCTGACGTGGAGTTGCGTGATCGACCCCGTATTGAGCCTGCCGCGGCAATTGACCAGTCATCGCCTTTCACGATGGTTCACGATTGCGTTTCTCGGCACCTTCGCGATGGCTGCCTTCGAAACGACGTTCGCTCTGATGGTCCCGCGGGTTTATGGCTACGGCGCCGGCGGAATCGGCGGATTATTCGCCTTCGCAGGACTCGTGCAGGTGTTCACCCAGGGTTATCTGCTGCGCAAGGTGGTCGGACGCGCGGGAGAGCCGCGCCTCATCCGTATCGGCATGGTTGCCTTCGCGCTCGGCATGGCGCCGATGGCGAGTGTCGCGAGTCATGCACTGCTGCTGATCCTGCTGGCGTTGCTCTCGGCCGGTTACGGTCTCGCCAATCCCTCCGTTGCGAGTCTGATCTCGAAATACACTGCGCGCGATCTTCAAGGTGAAGTATTGGGCGTCAACCAATCCGCGCTGTCGCTCGCGCGAATCGTCGGTCCGATCCTCGCGGGGATCGGGTATGAGATGCTGAGTCCGGCGGCGGCCTACGTCGGCGGCGGGGTCGCGGCGTTGATCGCGTTCGCGCTCACCGGAGGAGCCGAGGCGGCGCCCGACGCGCGCAAGGAGAGATCGCCACGCTAAGCTGGGTTTTGGTGTTCCATGTGTTCGGGGTGGTGCTCTGGATCGGGAGCCTGTTGCTGGTCAGCAGCACTATGGCGCTGGTTCCTGAAGAGGTGGGCGTCGCCAAGGAAAGGGTCATCGTGATTGCCCGCCGGCTGCTGGCGGTCAGCGCGAATACCGGTGCGATAGTCGCGATCATCTTCGGCGTGTTCGCCATCCTGGCTGAGCCCGGGGTGCTGGAGCAGGGCTGGCTGCACGTCAAGATCGTGCTGGTGGTGCTGATGCTGGCCGCGCATCTGCGGCTCTATCAGCGAATCTGCGCGCTCGAAGACGCGCCCGGAGCCGCCTCACGGCGCGAGTTTTCAATCCTGCACGGATTCGTCAGCTTGTTGTTGCTCGGGATCCTGCTGTTGGTTTTTCTGAAGCCTTTCTGAGTTATGCGGCGGCGCTGTTGTAGCTGCGTTCCGCGGCGACCAGGGCAGCACCGCGTGCGATCTCCATCCCCTGCGACGACAGCAGCGTCTCGAGCGCGCTCAACGCCAGCATCACGTTGGCGCGCCGCGACGATTCGCCCATCAACCCGATGCGCCAGACCTTGCCTCTGAAAACGCCCAGCCCGGCGCCGATTTCGAGATTGAAGCTGTTCAGCAGGTCAGCGCGCACCCTGGCCTCGTCGATACCGTCAGGGATGCGCACGGCCGTGAGCTGTGGCAGCCGATGGCCCTCCTGCGCGGCGAGTTCAAGGCCCATCGCGAGCAGACCCGCTTTGAGCGCGGCGGAATTCGTTTCATGCCGTTTGAAGCGCGCTTCGAGCCCCTCCTCGACCACGATCCGCAGCGCTTCGAAGAGGGCGTAGTTCATCGAGATCGGCGCGGTGTGGTGATAGACCCGATCTGGGCCCCAGTAGCGCTCGATCATTGCGAGATCGAAGTACCAGGAGAGGCATTTCCGTTTGCGGCCGCGTACCGCCTGCATCGCGCGTTCACTGAAAGTTACCGGCGACAAACCCGGTGGTGCGCCGATCCCCTTTTGCGTGCAGCTATAACATGCATCGACCTGCCACCGATCGATTTCGACCGGGACGCATCCGAGCGACGTCACCGCATCCATCGCCATCAGCGCGCCGTACCGATGCGCCATCGCGCCAAGCTCTTCCACCGGCTGATAGACCCCGGTCGAGGTCTCGGCATGGACCACGGCCAGCAGCTTGGGCTTTTTGGCGGCTTTGAGCGCCGCCTCGAGCCGGTCCGGCTCGACTATCCGGCCCCATTCGGCCTCGACCCGATGGATCTTGGCGCCGAGCCGTTCGGCCGCGTCGGCAATTCGCTCGCCAAAGACGCCGTTCACTCCGACGACGACCTCGTCGCCGTCCTCGACCAGATTGGCGATCGCCGTTTCCATCCCGGCCGATCCGGTGCCCGAGACCGGAAAGCTGATCTCGTTGCCGGTCTGAAAGACAATCCGCAGGAGCTTCTTGATGTCGTCCATCACCCGCACAAAATCGGGATCAAGGTGACCGACTACGGGCGAGAGCATCGCGCGCATGACCCTCGGATGGACATTCGAGGGGCCAGGTCCGAGCAGTACACGAGCAGCGGGTTGTAGTTCACTAAACGCAATCGGCACGTAAGTCATCCTCACTCGGGACCGGAGGTTTATGCCGGCGAACGTCGCTCCAGTCTAAGTCACAAAGACGGTCGCAGCGCTGGTATCTTAGCCGCGCGTGCGTCGATGGCAAAGCGGGTTGGATCGGACCGAATTCGTTCGTGCTAGAGTGGCGCCGATGGAATCCGCCGTATACAACCCGGCCCACGCGCGGCTGGCTGCCGAATTGAGCGAGATCGTGGGCGACGCCGGCGTGGTCTCGCGCGCAACCGAACTCAAAGTCTACGAATGCGACGGCTGGACCATCGAAAAAAATTTCCCGGATCTGCTGGTCCGTCCCCGCGGCACAGCCGAAGTCAGCGCGGTTCTAAGGCTCCTGCATCGACGCAAAATCGCCTTTGTCCCCCGCGGCGCGGGCACCGGATTGTCCGGCGGATGCCTCCCGCTGGGTGCGCCGGTAATGATCTGCACCTCGCGCATGAACCGGATTATGGCGATAGACCTGGCCAACCGGCGCATCGAGGTTGAAAGCGGCGTGGTCAACCTGCACGTGACCAATGCGGTCAAGGCCGCCGGCTATTTCTACGCGCCGGATCCGTCTTCGCAGGTTGCCTGCACGATTGGCGGCAATATCGCAGAAAACTCCGGCGGACCGCATACGCTCAAGTACGGTGTCACCACCAACCATGTGCTCGCCGTCGAACTCGTGCTACCCGACGGCGGAGTTGTGGAGTTGGGCGGCCCCGCCGAGGAACTCTGCGGCTACGATCTGGTTGGCGCGATCGTTGGCGCCGAAGGCACCGCCGGTATCGTCACGCGCGCAACGCTCCGCCTGATGCGCGAGCCCGAGACCCATCGCACGATGCTGGCAGTCTTCAGCGACGTCGCGGCGGCGACCCGCGCAGTCTCGGCGATCATTGCGGCGGGAATCATTCCGGGCGCCATCGAGATGATGGATCAGCTCATAATCCGCGCTGTCGAGGACGCCTTTCACGTCGGACTGCCGCGCGAAGCCGGTGCCGTGCTGATTATCGAGCTCGACGGCATCGCGGCGGCGATGGACGAGCATACACGCCGCCTCAACGAGTTGGTGTTGGGCGCGGGAGCCAGCGAACTGCGCGTGGCGCGCGACGAGAACGAGCGGGCCGGTTTGTGGAAGGCGCGCAAACGCGCGTTCGGCGCGGTCGGCCGGCTTGCCCCAAATTACGCGACTCAGGACGGCGTGGTGCCGCGCACTCGATTGCCGGATATCCTGCGCGCGATCCACGAGATCAGCCGCCATCGGGAACTGGCGATCGGCAACGTCTTCCACGCCGGCGACGGCAATATCCACCCGATCGTGCTTTACGACGAGCGCGATCCCGCGCAGGTGCGCCGTGCGATCGACGCCGGGCGCGACATTCTCAAGGCTTGCGTCGAGTTGGGCGGCAGCCTGACCGGCGAACATGGGATCGGCGCCGAGAAGATGTTCGAGATGCCGCTGATTTTCTCACCCGATGATCTTTTCGTGATGAGCGAGCTGAGGCGCGTGTTCGATCCGGAAATGCGCTCGAATCCCAATAAGATAATCCCGGCTCCCGGCGCATGCGTCGAAGTCGCGGCCCCGCGCCGTCAAGCGGCACTGTAACGAATGGACCGGCGCGACCCGGCGGACCTGATGCGCGAGATCGGCAGCCTAGCCGGATGCCTGCGCGCGGCCACCGCGGCCGAGGCTCCTGCGGCACGTATCGTCGCCGAGCCCGCGAACCCCGAGGAAATCGCCGAGATCGTCCGCAAGTGCGAACGCGATTCGTTGAGTCTGGCGCCGCTCGGCGCGGCGCGCACATTGGCGCAGCTCCGCCTCGAGCCGGCCGCGATCGGAATTTCGCTCGAGCGAATGAATCGCATCATCGACTACGTTCCTGACGATATGACGGTCGTGGCCGAAGCCGGGCTCACGCTCGGCGCGCTGAACACTGTCGCCGGTGCGCATGGACAGCGCCTGCCCTGCGATCCGGCGGGCCCGGATTCATGCACGCTGGGAGCGATGGTCGCCGCGGCGAAAGCGGGACCGCTCAGGCTGAGCGAAGGCGTCCCGCGCGACCTGCTGATCGGCGTGCGCTTCGTCGGCCATGGCGGCCGGCTGGTTCATGGCGGTGGCCGGGTGGTCAAGAATGTCGCCGGTTATGATTTGATGAAAGTAATGACCGGTTCGTTCGGCACGCTCGGAATCATTACCGAGACGACCTTCAAGGTGCGTCCGATTCCGCCCAACTATGCCGTCGCGATTGCTTCGTTCGATTCGGCCGGAGACGCATTCGCGGCGGCACGTCGGGCCGAAGAAGCGGCGCCGCTGATCCATCTCGAAGTCGTGAGCAACCTCCTCGGCGGGAAATTCGACCGGCCGGGCCGCTGCGTGGTGCTCGCGGGCTTCGGCGGCATCCGCACTGAGGCGGATTATCATCGAGCCCGTACCAGCAATGCACTGCGGCGCAGTCCCCAGGTGCTGACCGGCAGCGAAGCCGCGGCATTCTATGAGCGGCTGCGCGATTTCGATTTAACGGAGTACGCGATAGTGGCCCAGCTTGCCGTATTACCGGCTGAACTGCCACGATGCCTGCGGGCCTGCGGCGGCGGATTTATTGCTCATGCTGCGAGCGGAGTCGCGCGAATTTTTCTGCCGGACGATCGCGAACCCATCGAGATTCACGACGCGGTTGCACGATGGCGTGAGATTGCACGCGAGGGGCGAGGCCATCTGCGGATTCTCAGCATACGCGACCGCGAGCCGAATCGCGCAGGGTTCGCCATGTTTGATCAGCCGCCCGAGCCGGCGATGCGGCTGATGCGCAGCCTGAAGGCCACTT
>DATEGX010000402.1:0-13045 GCA_035279875.1 Binataceae bacterium (SeqCode) | reverse complement strand
ACCGGCGATCGCCGAACCTTTGCTGCTCGGTATCACCAAGGCCTCGCTCTCGACCGAGAGCTTTATCTCGGCGGCCTCCTTCCAGGAAACCACCAGGGTGCTGACCGAGGCCGCGATCAACGGTAAGGTCGACCGGCTGGTCGGACTCAAGGAAAACGTGATCATGGGACGGCTTATCCCGGCCGGTACAGGCCTGCCGCAGTACAATCGCGTCGAGCTCAGGACCGAGGCTGCGGTCGAGGAGGAGGTCCCGAAAGGGGAAGAGCCCGTGGCGGTCGCCGCCCCGGGGGAAGATTGACAAGCGGGCGCGAATCCCATAGAAAATGGTATTTCCCCCAAGGGCCAAGGGGCCCTTGGGGGGTTTGTTTGAGCAGCCGCGCCCGGTGAGGCCGGCTGAAGGTCGAAAGGGTGGGGCTATCGGGCAAGTTCCGGGGGTCCAGAGTTGCGGAATCGGCGTCGTGGCGGAGTTGTCGCCATTGCGGCAGCCGATGGAAATCGAAGTGCTGAAGTGCCGACGATAAATCAATTAATCCGCGATGCGCGGATAAAGAAGCGATACAAAATCAGCGCCCCGGCCTTGCAGGGTTCGCCGCAAAAGCGCGGGGTCTGCACGCAGGTCAAGACCACGACGCCGAAGAAGCCGAATTCGGCCTTGCGCAAGGTCGCCCGGGTGCGGCTCTCCAATGGTTACGAGGTCAACACCTATATTCCGGGTGTGGGGCACAACCTGCAGGAGCATTCGGTGGTGCTGATCCGCGGCGGCCGGGTCAAGGACCTGCCCGGCGTGCGCTATCACGTAATCCGCGGGACGCTCGATTCGATCGGCGTGCAAGACCGGCGCAAGAGCCGCTCCAAGTACGGCTCCAAGAAACCCAAGTAGAACATCATGTCACGTAAAGGACAGGCGCGCGTCCGGGAAGCCGTTCCGGATCCTAAGTTTCACGACCGCACGGTGACCAAGTTCGTCAACGTGGTGATGGGCCGCGGGAAGAAATCGGTGGCCGAGCGGATCCTGTACGGGGCGCTCGAATTGGTCGCCGACCGTTCCAAAGAGGACGGGCTGACAGTGTTCAAGCGGGCGCTCGACAACGTGCGGCCGGCGGTCGAGGTGCGCTCGCGCCGGGTCGGCGGCGCCAACTACCAGGTACCGGTCGAAGTCCGGCCCTTGCGGCGCTCGTCGCTGGCGATGCGCTGGCTGGTGACGGCGGCGCGCGCACGCGGGGAAAAATCAATGGTTGATCGGTTGGCCAACGAGGTGCTGGAGGCGGCCAACAATCGTGGCGGGGCGGTCAAGAAACGTGAAGATACCCATCGGATGGCCGAAGCCAACCGCGCCTTCGCGCATTATCGCTGGTAATTCAGTAAACAGGACTTAAGTTTTTCAGGATGGCTCGTCAGACTCCAATCGAACGGGTGCGCAATATCGGTATCATGGCGCATATTGACGCCGGTAAGACCACGACTACCGAGCGCATCCTGTATTACACCGGGATCAATTACAAAATCGGCGAGGTGCATGAAGGCACCGCGACGATGGACTGGATGGTGCAGGAACAGGAGCGCGGGATCACGATTACCTCCGCCGCCACTACCTGTTTCTGGCGCGACCACCGCATCAATATTATCGATACTCCCGGCCACGTCGACTTCACGATCGAGGTCGAGCGCAGCCTGCGCGTGCTGGACGGTGCGGTGGCGGTGTTCTGCGCGGTCGGCGGAGTCGAACCGCAGTCCGAGACGGTCTGGCGGCAGGCCGACAAGTACCGGGTCCCGCGGATCGCGTTCATCAACAAGATGGACCGGGTCGGGGCCGAGTACGAACGGGTGGTCGGCGAGATCCGCGACAAGCTCAAGGCCAAGCCGCTGCTGCTGCAGATTCCGATTGGCAGCGAGGACAAGTTCACCGGCGTGGTCGACCTGATCGAGCAGCGCGCGCTTATCTGGGACGAGGATCGGCTGGGCGCGAACTTCCGGGTCGAGCCGATTCCGCCCGAGCTGGTCGAGCAGGCGGCGGCGGCGCGTGACCGGATGGTCGAAACCCTGGCCGACCATAACGACCAGATCATGGAGCTTTATCTCGAGGGCAAGGCGCCGGAGCCCGCGATGATCCGCGAGGCGATCCGCGCGGCAACTCTCCGGATCGAGGTTATCCCGGTGTTGATCGGCTCGGCTTTCCGCAACAAGGGCGTGCAGCCGATGCTCGACGCGGTGATCGAGTTTCTGCCCTCGCCGCTCGACCAACCGCCGGTGATCGGGCGCAACGGCGATCGCACCGAGGAACGTTGGCCGCGCGACGACGAGCCGCTGGCGGCGCTCGCCTTCAAGATCATGACCGATCCGTATATCGGCACCCTGACCTTCCTGCGGATCTATTCGGGACGGCTCGAAAGCGGCAGCTCGGTGCTCAATTCGATCAAGGGTAAGCGGGAGCGAATCGGCCGGCTGGTCAAGATGCATGCGAATAAGCGCGAGGAGATCTCCGAGGTCTTTGCCGGGGATATTTGCGCGGTCGGTCTGCGCGACACCACCACCGGTGATACGCTCTGCGACCCGGCTCATCCAATCGTGCTCGAATCAATTGAATTTCCCGAGCCGGTCATCCAGATCGCAATCGAGCCGAAGACCAAGGCTGACCAGGAGCGGCTGGGCGAGGCGCTGCAAAAGCTGGCGAAAGAAGACCCCTCGTTCCGCGTGAGCGTCAATCGCGAGACCGCGCAGACCCTTATCTCCGGGATGGGCGAGCTCCATCTGGAGATTATCGTCGACCGCATGCTGCGCGAGTTCAAGGTCGACGCCAACGTCGGCAAACCGCAGGTGGCCTATCGCGAAACGATTCGCCGCGCGGCCGAAGCCGAGGGCCGTTTCGTCCGCCAATCCGGCGGGCATGGCCAATTCGGCGTGGCCGAGCTCAGAATCGAGCCGCTGCCCAAGGGCTCGGGTTTCGAATTCGCCGACGAGACCAGGGGCGGCTCGATCCCGCGCAATTTTATCCCGGCGGTCGAGGACGGGGTCAAGGAAGCGATGGAGACCGGGGTGCTGGCGGGCTATCCGATGGTCGACCTCAAGGTCGCGCTGCTCGATGGCAAGTATCACGAAGTCGACTCGTCCGAGCTCGCGTTCAAGATTGCCGGTTCGATGGCGTTCCGGGAAGCGGCCGAGAAGGCCAGCCCGGTGCTGCTCGAACCCGTGATGGAAGTCGAAGTGGTGACGCCGCAGGAGTTCATGGGCGAGGTTATCGGCGACTTGAATTCACGCCGGGGCAAGATTCTCGAAATGGAGAACCGGGCGGGGGCGCAGGTGATTTCGGCGCGGGTCCCGCTCGCCACGATGTTCGGCTACGCCACGCGGCTCCGTTCGATTACCCAGGGGCGGGCGACTTATACGATGCAATTCGCGGTATATGAACCGGTACCGCAGCAGGTTCACGAAGAACTCACGGCGCGCAACGGCGGCGACAGCGATCTGCGGGCGCGCGCATAAAGCCAGGCAAAGGAGAGAGAGCCGGAGGACAAATCATGGGCAAGGCCAAATTTGAGCGCAACAAGCCGCATCTGAATGTCGGCACGATCGGTCATATCGACCACGGCAAGACGACGCTGACCGCGGCGATCACAAAAGTCCTGTCGTCGCGAAAACTTGCCCAGTTCACCGCCTTCGATCAGATCGACAAGGCCCCCGAGGAGCGCGAGCGCGGTATCACGATCGCGATCGCGCACGTCGAGTACGAAACTCCCAAGCGCCATTACGCGCACGTCGATTGCCCCGGCCACGCCGACTATATCAAGAACATGATCACCGGAGCCGCCCAGATGGACGGCGCGATCCTGGTGGTCGGTGCCAACGACGGGCCGATGCCGCAGACCCGCGAGCATATCCTGCTCGCGCGCCAGGTCGGCGTGCCGTCGATCGTGGTTTTCATGAACAAGGTCGACATGGTCGATGACCCGGAACTGCTCGATCTGGTCGAGCTCGAAGTCCGCGACCTGCTGAAGAAGTACGAATTTCCCGGCGACGATACGCCGGTTATACGCGGGAGCGCGCTGAAGGCCCTGGAATGCGGCTGCGGCAAGGACGACTGCGTCAACTGCAAGCCGATTCTCGAGCTGATGGAGGCGGTCGACAGCTACGTGCCGCAGCCCACGCGCGAAACCGACAAACCCTTCCTGATGCCGGTCGAGGATGTCTTTTCGATCTCGGGCCGCGGCACGGTGGTCACCGGACGGGTCGAGCGTGGCAAGGTCAAGGTCGGCGAAGAAGTCGAGATCGTCGGATTTCGCGATACCTCGAAGACGGTCGTGACCGGGGTCGAGATGTTCCGCAAGATTCTCGACGAGGGCCAGGCTGGTGACAATATCGGCGTGCTCCTGCGCGGGATCAAGCGCGAGGAAATCGAGCGCGGCCAGGTCCTGGCGCAGCCCGGTTCAATTACGCCGCACACCAGGTTCGAAGGCTCGATCTACGTCCTGACCAAGGAAGAGGGCGGGCGCCATACCCCGTTCTTCAACGGCTACCGGCCGCAGTTTTACTTCCGCACGACCGACGTCACCGGCATCCTGACGCTGGCCGAAGGCACCGAAATGGTGATGCCGGGCGATAATATCAACGCGGTCGGCGAACTGATTACGCCGATTGCGATGGAACAGGGGCTGCGCTTCGCGATCCGCGAGGGCGGCCGTACGGTCGGCGCCGGAGTGGTTTCGAAGATCCTGAAGTAGCGGGAAGCCGCACTGGAAAAGGGCGAGGGCGGGCAGCATCGCGTGACGTGGCTGAGAGGATGAACGAGAAAATCCGCATACGGCTGAAGGCGTACGATTACCGGCTGCTCGACCAGTCGGTGCGCGAGATCGTCGATACTATTCGGCGCACCGGCGGCCGCGTGGCCGGACCAATCCCGCTGCCGACCCGCATCGAGCGCTTCACCGTGAACCGCTCACCGCATGTGGACAAGAAGTCGCGCGAGCATTTCGAGATCCGCACCCACAAGCGGCTGCTCGACGTGCTGGAACCGACTCAACAGACTATCGACGCGCTCGGCAAGCTCGATTTGGCGGCCGGCGTCGACGTCGAAATCAAGCTCGAGTAGGAACGTGCTGAGCGGATTGATAGGCAGAAAGCTGGGCATGACCCAGGTGAGCGACGCGAGCGGCCGGGTGCAGGCCGTGACCGTTATTCAGTTGGGCCCGTGCGCGGTGACTCAGCTCAAGACAGCGTCAATCGACGGTTACGAAGCGGTGCAGGTGACCTGGGGCCGGCGTAAGCTCTCGCGGGTGCGAAGCCCCGAACGCGGCCATTTCGAGAAGGCCCAGGTGGCGCCCGGACTGGCCACGCGCGAATTCACGCGGCGCGGCGAGGGCGAATTGGCGCTCGGCCAGATGATCGCGGCGCAGGACGTCTTCCAACCGGGCGACCGGGTCGATGTGTCGGGGATTTCGAAAGGGCACGGTTACGCCGGGGTGATCAAGCGGCATCATTTCGCCGGCTTCCCCAACGCGCGCGGCACCCATGAGTACTTCCGCCACGGCGGCTCGATCGGCAACCGCTCGTATCCGGGGCGGGTGCGGAAGGGGCTCCGGATGGCCGGACAGATGGGCAACGAGATGGCGACCATCGTCAATCTTGCGGTGGTCGAGATTGTTGCCGACGATCACGCGATGCTGGTGGCCGGCGCCGTGCCGGGCCCGGATGGCGCAATCGTGGTGGTACGGCATGCCGCCCGCACGCGGCATTACGCGCCGGAGATCCAGGCCAATGGATGAGCCGCAGCACGCCGCCAGTGTCAAGGTGCCGCTGTTTTCGGCGGCCCGCGAGCGCAGCGGGGAGATCGAGCTCGCCGGATCAGTGTTCGGCAGGAGCGGGGATTTGTCGTTGTTGCACGAGGCGGTGCGGATGCAGCTCGCCAAGCGGCGTGCCGGCACCGCAGCCACCAAGACCCGCGGCTATATCTCGGGTGGCGGACGCAAACCGTGGCGGCAGAAAGGCACTGGCCGGGCGCGGTCGGGTTCGACACGCTCTCCGCTATGGCGTCACGGCGGTACGATTTTCGGGCCGCAGCCGCGCGATTATTCGTACAAGATGCCGAAGAAGGCGTGGCGGCGTGCACTCAGCCTGGCGATTTCCGATCGCGCGATGAGCGGGCGGATGGTGGTGGTCGAGTCGCTGGAACTGGCCGAGGCTAAAACCAAGTTGGCCAAGGCTGCGCTCGAAGCGCTCGGCTTGAAGCATGCGCTGATAGTTTTGGGCGACGGCGATCAGGAGTTCTTCCGTGCCGCCCGCAACCTCGCCGCGCACAAGGTCCTGCCGCTCAAGGGCTTGAACGTTTTCGACGTGCTCAACTACGACGAATTGCTGATGACCCGCGAGACGGCCCAGGCGCTGGAAGCACGGCTGGGAGAAAGGGCGTCGCGATGAGCAGCGAGAACCTGATAGTTTCGCCGCTGATCACCGAAAAGGGCACGATCTCGGGCGAAAAGGCCAACCAGGTGGTCTTCCGGGTGCGTCCGGCGGCCAGCAAGGACCAGATTCGCTCGATTATCGAGGAAATGTTCAAGGTCACGGTGCTAAAGGTGCGAACCTCGAATTTCCTCGGCAAGGAGCGCCGCCGCGGGCGCACCGTGGGACGCCGGCCGAACTGGAAAAAGGCTTATGTCACGCTCAAAGCGGGCGACCGGATCGAGTTCTTCGAGGGGCTTTAGGAAGGCGGAGTCGTAGTAGTCATGGCGGTGATTCAGTTAAATCCGCGCACGCCGGGACAGCGGTTCATGCAGGTCGCGGACTTTGGCGCGCTCTCGAAAAAGCCGCCGGAGAAGCGTCTACTGGCGCCGCTCAGCAGCTCGGGTGGACGCAATAACGCCGGCCGCATGACGATGAGGCATCGCGGCGGTGGCCATAAGCGGCGCCTGCGCATAATCGATTTCAAGCGTAATCGCGACGGAATTCCCGCGGTGGTAGTCGCGCTCGAGTACGACCCCAACCGCTCGGCCAATATTGCGCTGCTGAATTATGTCGACGGCGACAAGCGCTATATCCTGGCCCCCGACGGGCTCAAGCCCGGTGACAAGGTCGAATGCGGCGCGGGCGCCGATATCAAGCCGGGCAACGCGCTGCAGCTCAAGAATATCCCGCTCGGCACCGTTGTTCACGCAATCGAGCTAAGACCCGGCAAAGGCGCGCAGCTGGCCCGCGGCGCCGGCACCCAGGCCCAGTTGATGGCCAAAGAGGGCAAGTTCGCCTTGCTCAAGCTTCCTTCGGGCGAGCAGCGGATGGTGCTCGCGGAATGCCGCGCCACCATCGGCCAGGTCGGCAACCTCGAGCACGAAAACATCTCCATCGGCAAGGCCGGGCGCACCCGCTGGCTGGGCAAGCGCTCGAGTGTGCGGGGTGTGGCAATGAATCCCGTCGACCATCCGCATGGCGGCGGTGAAGGGCGCTCCAAGGGCAACCATCCGCAGTCGCCGTGGGGGATGCCGACCAAGGGCTACAAGACCCGTGGCAAGAAGGGTTCGGATCGCTTTATTGTCAGCCGCCGGCCGCGCGGCAAGCGCTAAGAGAGTGTTCGCATGAGGTCGCTGAAAAAAGGTCCGTTCGTCGACAGCCATCTGCAGAAGAAGTTCGAGGCCGCCAACGCCGCGGGCGACAAGCGGATAATCCGGACCTGGTCCCGGCGTTCGATGGTGGTGCCGGATATGATCGGGCTCACCTTCGCGGTGCATAACGGCCACAAGTTTATCCCGGTCTACTGCACCGAGAACATGGTCGGACATAAGCTCGGCGAGTTTTCACCGACTCGCACGTATCATGGCCACGCCGGCGATCGTAAGGCAGAAGTGAAGTCGGCGGCGGCGCCTGCGCCCCCGGCGGGCGCGGCGCGGGCGTAGTGAGCGGCGAAAGGAACTGAACGATGGAAGCGGTGGCACGTACCCGGCATGTGCGGATTTCGCCGCAGAAGCTGCGGCTGGTCTGCGAGCTGATCTCCGGCCAGCCGGTCGACAAGGCGCTCTCGATTCTCGAGTTCACGCCCAAGCGCGGCGCCAAGGTTATTTCGAAAACCCTGATGGCGGCGATTGCCAACGCCCGCGATCAGCAAAACGTCGACGAGGACCGGCTGTTCGTCAAGCGGGTGACCGCGGATACCGGACCGACCTGGAAACGCTCGATGCAGCGAGCGCACATGCACGCTACGCCAATCCTGAAACGCAGCAGCCATCTGATGGTGGTGGTTGACGAGCGCGCCGCCTGAGGTAGTCATGGGCCAGAAAACACATCCACGCGGCTTGCGCCTGGGAATTATCGAGGGCTGGGACTCGAAATGGTTTGCCTCGCATGACTATGCGCCGCTGCTGCACGAGGACCTGAAGCTCCGCGACTTCATCAAGAAGCGGCTTTATCATGCGGGGATTTCGCGGGTCGAAATCGAGCGGATGGCGAACAAGGCCAAGGTCAATATTCATACCGCGCGGCCCGGTATCGTGATTGGCAAGAAGGGCGCCGAGATCGATCGTCTGAAGGGCGATATCCAGAAGCTGATGAAGGGCAAGGAAGCCTTCATCAATATTCATGAAGTGCGGCGCCCCGACCTCGACCCGCAATTGGTGGCCGAGAATATCGCGCTGCAGCTCGAGCGCCGCGTGGCTTTCCGCCGCGCGATGAAGGAGGCGGTGCTGCGGGCGATGCGGATGGGCGCGCAGGGGGTCAAGGTGCAGGTTTCGGGACGCCTGGGCGGCGCCGAGATTGCGCGCACCGAATGGTACCGCGAGGGACGGGTGCCGCTGCAGACGCTGCGCGCCGACGTCGCTTACGGGCTGGCCGAGTCCAAGACCACCTATGGCGTGATCGGGGTCAAGGTGTGGATTTTCCGCGGCGAAATACTTACCCGCCAGGAAGAGGTCGCCAAGCGCACCGGCGTGCACGCGCAGCCGGGATAGGGAATCGATTCGATGCTCGCACCAAAGAAGGTCAAATACCGCAAGATCCAGAAGGGCCGGGTCCGCGGCGCCGAGTCGCGTGGCGTCGACCTGGCGTTCGGTGATTACGGGCTCAAGAGTACCGAAACCTGTCGGGTCGATACCCGCGCGCTCGAAGCCGCGCGAATTGCCTTGACCCGGCATATCAAGCGCGGCGGCCGTGTCTGGATCCGGGTATTCCCGGATAAGCCGTTCACCAAGAAGCCGGCCGAAACCCGCATGGGCAAAGGCAAGGGCAGCCCCGAGGGATGGACCGCGGTGGTGCGGCCGGGCCGGATTCTATTCGAGATGGAAGGTGTCGACCGCGCGACCGCGCTCGAAGCGATGCGGCTCGCGTCGCATAAGCTGCCGGTCAGAACGGTGGTCGTGGAACGGGAGGCCGAAGCGCTTGGAGCTTGATGAACTGAAACAGATGAGCGCGGCGGACTTGCAGGTCAAGGAACGCGAGACCCGCGAGGAGATTTTCCGCCTGCGGCTCAAGCTGCGGACCAATCAGCTGGATAATCCGTCCAACTACCGCAAGGCGCGCCGGGAATTGGCGCGGATCATGACGTTGATTGCGCAGCAGCAGACTGGCGGCGGAAAGGTGAGCGATGCGTCAGCGGGTTAAGCGGCGCGAGGGTACGGTGGTCGCGGCCCGGATGGCCAAGACCGTGGTGGTGCAGGTCGATCGTCTGGTCGAGCATCCGCTGTACGCCAAACGCCTCAAGCAGCGCAACCGTTTCATGGCGCATGACGAGGCGGGTGAATGCCATGAGGGCGACCGCGTGGTGATTATCGAGTCGCGGCCCTTGTCGCGGCATAAGCGATGGCGCGTCAGCCGCGTCCTCAGAAAGGCCGTGAAGTAGGGGTAGCAGGCGATGGTGCAGATGCGGACGATACTGGGGGTGGCCGATAATTCCGGCGCGCGCAAGGTGATGTGTATCAAGGTGCTCGGCGGTTCCCGCCGGCGCTACGCGACGGTCGGCGACGTGATCGTGGTGGCGGTCCGCGAGGCGATTCCCAACGCCAAGGTCAAGAAGGGCGAGGTCTCGCGCGCGGTAATCGTGCGGACCAGCAAGGAAGTGAGCCGCCCGGACGGCAGCTATATCCGTTTCGACGACAACTCGGCGGTGCTGCTCGACAGCCAGCACGAGCCGATCGGCACCCGTATTTTCGGCCCGGTTGCCCGCGAACTCAGGGCCAAGCGGTTTCTCAAGATAATCTCGCTCGCGCCGGAGGTACTCTGATGGCGGCCGGGCGGCATGTAACGAAGTTCAAGGTGCGCAAAGACGACATGGTGATGGTGGTGGCGGGGCGCGAGCGCGGCAAGACCGGTAAGGTCTTGCGCGTGCTGCCCGACCAGGGCCGCGTGGTGGTCGAGCGGCTCAATATAGTCAAGCGCCATACCAAGCCGCGCGGCGCCGCCAGCCCGGGCGGAATTGTCGAGAAGGAAGCGCCGCTGGATATCTCGAACGTGATGGTATTTTGCGATCGCTGCAACGCTCCGGTGCGGGTCGGGATCAAGCAGTCGGACAGCGCCCGATCGCGCGTCTGCCGGCGCTGCGGCGATACGCTGGGGAATGAGTGAGATGGCCGACGAGGAAAAAGGCGCAAAACAGCAAAAGGGCAAGCGTCCGGAGAAGGGCCAGGGCGAGCGCGGCCAGGGCGGCGGGAAGGCCGCGCGCAAGGGTCGTGGCGCCGAAGCGGCCGCACCTGCTCCGGCCGAACAGGCGCCGCGCGAGCCCGAGCCCAAAATCCCGGCGCGCCTGCGGCTCCAATACGAACAAGAGATCGTGCCGGCGCTGATGCGTGAGCTCAAGATCGAAAACCGCATGCGCGTGCCGCGGATCGAGAAGATCGTTATCAATATGGCGCTCGGCGAGGCCCGCGAGAACGTCAAAATCCTTGACGCCGCAGTCGAGGAATTGCAGCAAATCACCGGCCAGAAGCCGGTCATCACGCGGGCGCGCAAGGCGATTTCGAACTTCAAGCTGCGCGAGGGCATGCCGATCGGCGTGATGGTCACGCTGCGGCGCGAACGGATGTACGAATTCCTCGACCGCATGGTGAACGTCGCGATGCCCCGGGTGCGGGACTTTCGCGGAATCAGCGACAAGGCCTTCGACGGCCGCGGAAATTATTCGCTGGGATTGCGCGAGCATACGATTTTCCCGGAACTCAACCTCGACAAGATAGAACGGGTCAAGGGAATGACAGTTTCGATAACTACCTCCGCCAGGAGCGATTTCGAAGGGATGACCCTGCTTAAGGCGTTCGGGATGCCGTTTCGCGGTGCAGGCGGCGAGAACGCGGCGCGGGCGGCGTAGGCGAAGACATGGCGAAGACGTGTTTGCGGGTAAAGGCCACGCGGCCGCAGAAATTCAAGGTACGCCAATATAATCGGTGTCCGCTATGCGGACGTTCGCGCGCCTTCTTCCGGCGTTTCAAGATGTGCCGCTTATGTCTGAGAAAGCTCGCGCTGCGCGGCTCGCTGCCGGGCGTGGTCAAGGCCAGCTGGTAGGAGTGTCATGTCGCAGACCGATCCGATCGCGGAATTGCTGACCAGAATTCGCAACGCCATGCGGGCGCGCTACAACCAGGTCGAGCTGGCTCATTCGCGCGTGCGCGAGGCGATCTGCCGGGTGCTGGTGGCCGAAGGATTTCTCGGCGGGGTGGAAACCGCGGGCGAGGGCTACCGGAAAAAGTTGTTGCTCGCGTTGCGTTATTCGGCAGCGCGCGAGCCGGTAATTCGCGGGATCGAGCGGGTCAGCCGCCCGAGTATCCGCCGCTATGCGGGCGCCAAGACTATGCCGCGGGTGTCGGGCGGAATGGGTATTCACGTGGTCTCGACGCCCCTGGGTGTGATGACCGACCGCGAGGCGCGGCGCAAGAACGTCGGCGGCGAAGTCTTGTTCAAGGTTTGGTAGGGAAGGGTAATGTCGCGGATAGGGAAACTGCCGATCGCTCTGGCTAAAGGTGTCGCGGCCAAACTCAACGACGGGCTGCTGCGGGTCGAAGGGCCGAAGGGCAAGCTCGAGACCCGAGTTGCGCCCGGCTATACCTTCGAAATCGGGGCCGACCAGATCGTCGTAAAGCGCCCCGGTGATACCCAGCGCGAACGGGCTTTGCACGGCCTGATGCGCAAGCTCGTGGCCAATATGGCCGAGGGCGTGAGCAAGGGCTTTACCACCGTGCTGGAAATCAATGGAGTGGGTTACCGGGCCGAAGTCCGCGGCAGCAATATCAACCTGACGCTCGGTTATTCGCATCCGATCGTCTACCAGCTTCCGCCGGGGGTGACGGCGCGGGTCGATCGCCAGGTGACTATTACGCTGGAAAGCGCCGATCGGCAGTTGCTCGGTTCGGTGGCGGCCGAAATCCGGAGCCTCCGGCCGCCCGAACCGTATAAAGGCAAAGGGATCAAATACGCGACCGAAACGATCCGCCGCAAAGCCGGCAAGGCGGCGGCCGGATCGAGTGCTGGATAGGGCTATCGTCATGGCTTTGGAACGGGCGCTCAAGCGCCATACACGGCAGGTGCGAGTACGGCGCAAGGTGCGCGGCAGTGAGGCGCGTCCGCGGCTCTCGGTCTATCGTTCGCTGCATCATATTTACGTCCAGGTGGTGTCGGACGAATCGGGCCGCACCCTGGTGGCGGCGGCGACCGTGACCCCGGAGTTGCGCGACGGACTCAAGAGCAAGGGCGGACTGGCGGCGGCCAAGGCGGTGGGAAAAGCCATCGCCGAGCGCTGCCAGGCCAAAGGGATTACCGAAGTAGTGTTCGATCGCAACGGCTTTCTATATCACGGGCGAGTCAAGGCCTTGGCCGACGCGGCGCGCGAGGCCGGGCTCAAATTCTAGCAACTGACCCAGGACAGGAAGGATATTAAGTGGCGCAACGGATCGACCCTCAAGGACTCGACATCAAAGAAAAGGTGGTCCATATCAACCGGGTCGCCAAGGTCGTCAAGGGTGGCCGGCGCTTCAGCTTCAGCGCCCTGGTGGTCGCGGGTGATCAGAACGGGCTCGTCGGCTTCGGCCTGGGCAAGGCCAACGAGGTGCCCGAGGCGATTCGCAAGGGGGTCGAACGGGCCAAGAAGAGC
>DATEGX010000401.1:0-2671 GCA_035279875.1 Binataceae bacterium (SeqCode) | reverse complement strand
TCACCCAGTCCCACGGCATCCCGGCTTTCATCGACGCGTACGGAATCGCTTCGGTGCGGGTCATCGTGAGCATCGCACGATCGCGCATCTCGGGCTTGACCGGTGCGAAGCCGAAGCCGCAGTTGCCGATCACGATAGAGGTGACACCGTGCCAGCTCGAGATTGTGCAATAGGGATCCCAGAAAAGCTGCGCATCGTAGTGCGTATGCAGGTCCACGAAGCCCGGCACGACGTTCATGCCGCCGGCGTCGATGACCTTTTTTGCCTCATGCGCCTTGAGGTTGCCGATTTTGGCGATCCTGCCGTCCTTGACGGCGACATCGGCCCGGTAGCGCGGCAGCCGCGTGCCATCGATTACCATTCCGCCCCTGACGATTACATCGAACTCCGCCATTGAGCCATCCTCCGAATTAGATTTCGATTCGTTACAACGCTTGTCCCACTGCGTTAATCGGATCCTTGCTTGTGATGGGTTCAGCGACCGGCGGCGGCCAACGAGATTTCCTCGCCGGCGACCGTGCGATGCGGATTAAAATGCGGCAGCACGTGCTTACCGATAAGCCGCAGCGATCGCATGATCGTCTGATGCGGGATACGCCCGGACTGCTTGAAGAAAATGACCTGGCTGACCCCGGCTTTCTCGAATTGTTCCAGCTTGCGCACGACGTGGTCGGGATCGCCGACCACGATCATATCGTGAGCCTTGAGTTGCGCGTCGGTAGCGTCAGCCGGATTCTGCTCCATCGCGAAGAGGTTGCGCAGGTATTCGTAGGAATAGAGCTTGTTCTTCGCCATCAGCGGCTCGAACAACTTGGCGACGTTCTGAAAAAACCAGCGCGCGCCGGCCAGCCCGACCGCTTCCTCTTCCTTGTTCTCGCATACGGTGCACAGCGCAACCGCGGCGAACTGCTCGTTCGGGACCTTGGGTACCAGGTCCGAGCGATGGGCACAGGCCGCACGATGGGTCTCCATCGATTTCTGCACTTGCTCCCAATTGAAGTTGAAGCTGAGCACGCCCAGCCCGCGATCGCCCGCCATCTCGTAACTTTCGGGTGCCGTGCATGCCATCCACATCGGCGGATGCGGTTTCTGAATCGGCTTGGGCACGACCCGCCGCGGCGGCACTTTGATCAGCTTGCCGTTGTATTCGAGGATGTCCTCGGTCCAGGCTTTGACGATGATGTCGAGCGCCTCGCGCACCTCGGCGCGCGTGCGTTCATAATCGACGCCGAATCCGTCCAGTTCCTGCGCGGTGGTCGAGCGCCCGGTGCCCAGCTCCATGCGGCCGTTGCTGATGATGTCGAGTACCGCGGCCTGTTCGGCGACCTTAACCGGATGATTGAAGTTGAAGGGCAACAGCCGCACCCCGTGAGCAATCCGGATATTGCGGGTGCGCTGGCTGACGGCGCCATAAAACACCTCGGGCGCCGGGCTATGGGAGTATTCCTCGAGAAAATGGTGCTCGACCTCCCATACGTAGTCGAGCCCGATGCGGTCGGCGAGTTCGATTTGGGCGAGCGCCTGCCAGTAGGTGTTGTACTCGCTGAGCGCATGCCACGGGCGTGGGGTCTCCATCTCGTAAAGCAGGCCGAATTTCATGCGCGCCTCCTTGGCTGGTCGAAGCTTGATTGTTAACTTACTTAACGATTTAGATTAATCAGCGTTTAGCCCGAACCCGATTTACTTGTCAACCGAAATCGCCTGCGATAAAAAAGTTTGTCTAATGGAATACGCGGTGGATTCATTGGCGGCGAGCGGCAACGCGAGTTCCGCGGCCGAGCGGCATGCCGCCGACCTGCTCGAGCTTTTCT
Source organism: Binataceae bacterium (SeqCode) (assembly GCA_035279875.1). Lineage (GTDB taxonomy): Bacteria > Desulfobacterota > Binatia > Binatales > Binataceae > JAMXLL01. The sequence goes on along the minus strand of DATEGX010000401.1, from coordinate 860 downwards.
ATCCGGTCCATTATCGCGGCAACATGGCGGTTGAAGATGCCATGCGCGGTCAACTGACGCGCAAACAGGCGGCAATCCTCTGGCTGATTCGTTCGGCGGGCAGCAACCACGGGCGTTGCATGAGGCGTAAGGAAATTGTCCGGCGCCTGCAGGATTGGTTCGATGTCACCAGCCCGGCAATAACACAAACCTTGCGCCGTATGGCGCGTCCGCCGCTCGGTTTGGTGCGGCTGGTCGAAGATGCTGATTCCGCCCGCGAAAAACGTGTGCTGCTGACCCCGAGGGGCGAACGTTTTCTCCAGACCATGGTCGAGCGCGGGCGCGAGTTCCTGCGCAAGGTCGTCGAGCAGATGGAAGAGGCGCAGGTGAGCGGCGGAGTCGAGTTCCTGCGCGCCGGAGTGGCCGCCTTCGAGCGCGTTCATGCCGAAATCGCCAGCGACGACAGGGCTGCCGCACGAAGCAGGGTGCGCGCTAATCGTCCTGCCCCTTCGCGTGCCGCAAGCGGCTACGTCGAAGCCACGTCTCTCAATCCGAATCGCTAAACGGCCCGACTCGCCTCCGGAATATGCCAGGGGCGGCCTTAAGCGTTCTTAATGCCGCGCCGCCCAACGCGCTTTCCACGCTGGAACTACCTCAGGATTACGAAGGTAGAGCGGAAGCTCGCCGCGCAGCACCCGCGAGATATTTTCGACCGCGGCGATCGGAAGAGCGTCCAGGCTTTCCTGGGTATGACCAATCGCGTGGGGCGTGAGGATGACGTTCGGCAGGCTGCGCAGCGGATTTTGCGGTGGGAGCGGCTCTTCGGCAAAGGTATCGAGCGCGATCCTGAGGCTTGGCCGCTCGCCGGCGACCTGAACCAG
>DATEGX010000400.1:0-8876 GCA_035279875.1 Binataceae bacterium (SeqCode) | reverse complement strand
CTGATCGACAAAGCCCCCGGACCGACCTCAGCGGAGATCGTCAGGCAGGTCAAACGGCGACTGGGCAAACGCGTGCGGGTAGGCCATCTCGGCACCCTGGACCCTTTCGCAACCGGTCTATTGCCGATCCTGGTCGGCGAGGGCACCAAGCTTGCGCCGTTTCTACAGGAAGGCGTCAAGGAATACCGCGGGCAAATCGCCCTTGGCAGCGAGACCGACACACTCGACCCCACGGGCGAGGTTGTTCGCAGTGCGCCGCTGCCGGATCTCGAAGAGGGCCTGCTGGACCGCATCGCTGCGCAATTTACCGGCACAATCGAGCAAACTCCGCCGATTTTTTCCGCTATCAAGCGCGGCGGCGTGCGGCTATACCGGCTGGCGCGCCTGGGCACCGAGGTCGAGCCACCGGCCGCTCGCAGGGTCGAGATAACGCGCCTCGAGCTACGGCCGGTGACGGAAGCCAAACTCGAATTCGACGTGGCCTGCTCGTCGGGAATGTATGTACGATCGCTCGCGCGCGATATCGGCATCGCGCTCGGAACGGTCGCACACTTGAGCGAATTGATCCGGGTCCGCAACGGAGCTTTCGTGATTACCCAGGCTCATCCGTTGACCAGCGTGCTGGCGGCCCTTGAAAGCCACGATCACGCGTGCCTGGTCGGAATGCGCGAGGCTTTGCCGGGGCTGCCCGAAGTCGCGATCGACGAGAACGTCGAGCGAAGGCTGCGCAATGGCGACTCTCGAGTCCTCGACCATCTTGGACCCGCCGACGGTGGTTTGTTCAAGCTGGTTTCAGACGGCAAACTGGTGGCAATCGGGCAGAGCACCTCGCGCGTGACGGCAGCGATTGCGCGGGTCTTCGGCGCAAATGTCGACTAAGCCTGGATGATGCAGGAACTGCGATATGCGCATAATCCCGCGCGGTTGTGGAGAATGTCGCACCTGATATAGAGTTTGGGTGTTCCCCCCTTACCATGGCAGCCAATCGAGACCGCCTGGCCCTGATCGAGGATATCTCCGCGATCGGCGGCGACCATTCCGCTGATCTGCGCGAAACCCTGGACCGGATTGCCGCGACCATTGCGGCCGGGCTCGAGGTCGAGGTCTGCTCGATCTACCTGTTCGATCCGCAGCGCGAAAGGCTGGTTTTGCGCGCTACCCTGGGGCTTGACCGCGACTCGGTCGGCCGTGTCTCGATGCGAGTCAACGAAGGCCTGGTAGGGCTCGCGATCGAGTCAAGCGAGCCGGTGGTAGTGGAAGACGCGATGAGCCATCCACGCTACAAGTATTTCCCCGAAACCGGCGAGGAGCGTTATCACACATTCGTCGCGGTGCCGATTGAAGAGGGTCGCCAGAAGCCGATCGGAGTGCTGACGGTGCAGACCCTGCGACGCCGGAAATTCAGCCGTGCCGAGATCCGCCTGCTGGGCACCGCGGCGGCCCAACTGGCGCAGATCATGTCGCATTTCCAGCTCCGCGAGACGCTCGCGACCAAGGAAAAGGAGCGCGACGAGTATCGCCGGCGGATGATCGAAGCCAACCGCCAGCTCAAAGGCTACGAAAAGGTCGGCGGCACCACGCGCCTCGCAGCACCGGTCAAGATGCGCCGGCCCCGCCTGGTCGGACTGCCGGCCGCTCCCGGCTTCGCGCGCGGCACCGCGCACATAGTCGGGACCTTTTTGAGCACGATCGACCGCAATCTCAAGAGCCGTGACCCTGCCGCCGAGCAAAAGCGACTCGAAGAGGGATTGGTGCGTTCGCGCGGCGAACTGGCGGCCCTGAAGTTCCGGATGGCGCCGCTGATGCCGGAGGCCGACCTCAAGATTTTCGACGGCCATCGGCTGATTCTCGAGGACGAGGAATTCATCTCGCGGATTCGTGACACGATCAAAGCCGGCTACGCGGCCGAGAGCGCGTTGTTCCGCGTGATCGACGAATTGAGTGCGCAGATGCTGGCGGTTGCCGACGGCTATCTGCGCGAACGCGCGACGGATTTTCGCGACGTCGGCCATCGCGTGCTGCGTCATCTGCGCCAGGAAGATCGCAAGGGCGGACCCGCTTTCTCACGCGCGACTATTCTGATTGCCGAAGAATTGACGCTGTCGCAAATGACCCTGGTATCGCACGAAAACCTGGCCGGTATCGCATTGCAGTCGGGCGGCGTAACCTCTCATGCGGCGATTTTGGCCCGAGCCTTCGAAATTCCTACCGTGGTCGGCGTCGAGCATCTGATCGAAGCTGTGACCGAGGGTGACAGCCTGGTGCTTGACGGCAATTCCGGTGCACTCTTCGTCAATCCGAGCCCCGAAGTCGAGCGGGAATATCAGGTGCTGATCAAGCGCTACGACACCTTTCGACGCGAACTGATGGTCGGGCAGAACGAGCCTACCGCGACCCGCGACGGACATCGGGTGCGCTTGCTCGCAAATATCGCCCTGCCCGCCGACGTTCAGTTAGCGCTCAAATACGGCGCCGAGGGAATCGGGCTGATGCGCTCGGAGTTTTCCTTCCTGACTTATGAGGATTTTCCGGACGAAAATCAGCAACTCGCGCTCTACAACCGGATTCTCGAGGGGGTCGGCAAGCGCCCGGTGACGATCCGTACGCTCGATATTGGAGCCGACAAGTACCCGCCTTACCTGCGCGTGCCTCGCGAGGACAACCCCTTCCTGGGATGGCGCTCGATACGGATCTCGCTCGAGATGTCAGGAATCTTCAAAGTGCAATTGCGCGCGATTCTGCGTGCCGCAGCGCATCATGACGTGCGCATCCTGTTTCCGATGATTTCGAGCCTTGAAGAGTTGCGCCGTGCGCGCGAACTGCTGGTCGAGGCTCAAGCCGAACTTTTCAAGGAAGGCCTCGAGCATAATCCCGAGATGGAAATCGGCATCATGGTCGAAGTTCCGTCAGCGGTATGGCTCGCGCCGCGGTTGATTCGCGAGGTGGATTTTTTTTCGATCGGCACCAACGACCTGATTCAGTACCTTCTGGCTGCCGATCGCAACAACCCGAAGGTGGCTCATCTTTACGAGCCGTTACATCCTGCCGTACTTTCGGCGATTGGCGAAATCGTCAATGTGGCGCGGGGGGCAGGCAAGGAAGTGGGACTGTGCGGCGAAATGGCCAGCGACCCGATGGCCTCGCTGCTGCTGCTCGGAATGGGACTGGATCAGCTCAGCCTGAGCCCGCTGTTCATCCCGGTGGTGCGCAAACTCCTGCGCGGTATCGACTATCAGACCGCCAGGCATATCGCCCACGACGTCCTGCAAATGGCCAGCGTCCAGGAGATAAAGGGCTACCTCATCGAGCGTTATCGTGACCTCGGATTGGTCCCGCTGCTCGAAATGTATCGTTAAGCGTTGCTAATGCTCGCGAAGGTTCGCATCCGGGCTAAAGCTTTTGTTGTTTCATTCCTGTAGGATGACGATTGACTTGCTTGGACGGGGTCAGTTAGCTTCTGACCGTTCGGTTAGAATAAGCTGAGGTTGCATCATAGCCAGGGGGCGGAGGGGATTCAGCACATGGTCGTTTTGTTTGGACTTCTTGCTTTTCTGGTTTTTGCCGTGGTCTTTCTTTATAGGCTGCTCGGAACCGACCGTTACGGCAAAAAGCATCCGGAGAAGCTCCAGTTAGGCGCCCGCGCAGGAGCGCTTGATGACGGTGCTTTGCGGCCTGAACTGTTACGCACAGTGCGGGTCTATTTCATAAAGCCTTCGCGTTACGACGAGGAAGGTTACGTCCAGTTCTTTCGCTACGGAGTCCAGCCCAACAACACGTTGACGGTGCTGAAAGCGCTCAACGAGAGCTTTAACCAGCGCAATGCCTCGCGCAATGTTCACCTCGAAACCGTTATCTGGGATGAGATTTGTGACGGCGCGGTCAGCCCCGAAACGGTGCTCGCGATCAAGGAAAAGGCCCAGGAAGATGGGGTCGAACTGCTGATAGGCCTTGCCGGCGTACAGTCGAACCAGTACCCGCGCGGGCGCGACCTGGGGCTGCAATTTGTCGCCCACGGGATGACCACGATGATGGGTGGGTTCCATGTTAGCGGTTACCCGGAGTCGCGGACATTCCTCAATAGCTGCGGGATCACCACGATAGTCGGCGAGGCAGAAAATCTGTGGGGTCAAATCATCGAGGATTTCCTGCGCGGCGAGCTCAAGCCCAACTATTCTGTTACCGAAGGAATCCGTGCCAAAACTGGTCAGGACGACATCATCGTGCCGGTCATCACCGACGCTCAGCTACCTGTGGTTGACGACCGCTACCTGACCCGCTTCTTCAATCCCGCGATGACCACGATCGATACTTCGCGCGGATGCCCCTTCACCTGCTCGTATTGCAGCGTCAAGAACGTGATGGGCAGGACGATGCGCTCGCGCGAGCCGGAAACGGTGGTGCAATGGGTGCGCGATGCCGCCCGTAACCACGGAATCCAGTCGCTTTTCCTGGTCGACGACGATTTTTTCCGCAGCCCGCGATGGGAGGAGATTCTGACCGGGCTGAGCGAAGTGAAAAAGGAGTTCCCCGACCTCTCGTTCATGATGCAGGTCGATGTCGATGCGTCATGCTACGCGAATCTCGCCCAGGGCGAGACCGAAACCGCCAAACATCGCCGCAGCCGGCGGTTCGTTGAGCTGGCCGCAAAGGCAGGCTGTTACCAGGCTTTTGTCGGCATCGAATCGCTCAATCCCGACAACCTCAACTTCGCCACCAAATATCAGAATACCGACGACCGGCAGCATCGGATGACGATCGAGGACGCGCGCCGGCGGGTGCTCGAGAAGTATCGCCGGGTGGTCGACAATTGGCACAAGGTCGGGGTCGCGGTGCATGCGGGTTACATGCTGGGGTTCCCGTTTGATGGCCGCGATTGCGGACGGATCGCCGCCCAGACCCTCAAGAAGCTCGGCTTCGATATCGTGTCATTCTTTATCATGACGCCGCTGCCGGGAACCGAGGATCAGGTCCGCTATACCAAGGAAGACGCGATTATCGACTGGGACTTCAACAACCTCGACTCGCAGCACATAACACTCAAGCACGACAAGCTCGACAAACATTCGTGGCTCGAGGCATATCGCGATTCTTTCGTCGGCTTTTACTCATTGCCGAAGCTGTTGCACACGATTTTCACGGTTGCCGGAGGACGGGGACTGGGAGCGGAGGCACGCCGTTCAACGGTTCGCCAGTTCGTCTATTACTTCTTCAGTTACCGCCAGGGGCGTCATCCGATGGTCGGCGGCGTTTGGCCAATCTGGCGGCGCGACGTGCGGCGAGGGGCGATAACCGACGAGGAGGCGCGCCGGCAGTATCTGGGTGGCTTGCGCTTTGACGCGATCCTGCGTGGGGATGGCGACCGTTTCGCGGGAGTTCCAGCGTAGCATTCGCGTTCTCCGCGCTGGCCGTCCGTCAGCTCCTGGCGTATTGTGCCGATTGGACATGGTCAGCGAAACTCAGATCGATAGCCTCGCGACTCTGCTGGTGCGAGGTTTGATCGCGCGCGGCACGATCAAGCCCGCGGCCGACGAGAAAGACCTCGTCGCCTGCGTGGTCGAGATGATGTCGGCCAATTTCGAGGAAGAGGCGCACATCGACGACGAGGCCGATAAACAGGCTGAGGCCCTGGTGCGGCAAAATCCGGGCGTCGACCTGACCCGCTTGCGCTCTGGAATCCGTCAGAGACTCGCCGAAAAGCGCGGGTTCACCCTCTAGCGGCCCTTTTGAGAGTCATCGCAGATCGGTAATTAGCGGTCACCGGAAGTCAGCTCTCATGAGACTGAGCGAAGCCAGGATACTTTATCTTGCACGGGAATCGCTGGTCCGCCTGCGCGACGAAAAGCTCGCGGAGATCCCTAACTTTCAGGTTGCCTTGCGCAACGCTCGGGAGCTGATCGCCGAATGGGTCGACAAGGGCGATGAAGTCGATGCGGTAGTACGAAAAAAGATCGCGTCGCTCAAGCGCGGTGTGGTCGAGGGTGGCGCCGAATGGAGCATCCTGTATCGCCGCTATCGCGAGGAAGAGTTGCGCAAGAAAGGTCCCAATCGTTAGTCGTCCGCTGAACCTTCGCCAGCCGTGGATCCGCACCCGTCCGAGCATCGCGCATCATGCCGACCAGCGGGACCGCCCTCATTCGAACCTACCCCCGCCTCTCGGAGGCATGCGCTTTATGAGCATCCGCAAAAGTATCGCGACGCTGTCGATGATTGCGCTCGCCTGGTGCGCGACCGCCGCGGCCCAATCGGCTGTGATTCCGCGCATCAGTCGCGCGCCCCGGGACGCACAACGGACCTTTGAGATCCTGAAAAACTATTTCTCGTCGAATGGAGCCTACAAGATTCTGCGCGCCGACCCTGCGGAACATACTCTGGTCGCCAAACGCAACGGTATCGACACCGAAAGCTGGAGCGATTGGGCCTATTGCGAGATGGGTCCCGAGCATTTGCTCGACACGCTCGACGATGGCGCGGTCACGCTGACCGTGAAGATCAAACCCATTAGCAAGGATTCGAGCGAGGTAAGCGTAACGGCTGACTTCGAGGCCACCTACGGTCTGGGCGATGCTGAAACCACCACTCAATGCGTTTCGCACGGGGTGCTCGAAAATCAGGTCCTGCAGTTGGCGGGAGCGGCTTCGCAAGATGGCTGAAATAGACCCGAGCAGCCTTTCGCGCGACTCAAAGATACCGCGATGAATTGAAGGAGCCCGCAGAACGAGAGACTTCCTCTCACCGAAGTTTAAGATGTGTACTGTCTCGGGGGAATGACGCGCCGCTCACTTAGTTTTATTTGCGCGTACGCCGCGATAGTCTTTGGCCGAAGTGCCACGGGAAAGCATTCGCTCGCATAGCGATCGCGCCTTCAGCGTCTCGATCAGACGAGCCGCGGTCGCGTTTCGCGGCCGGCTGCCGGGCAACTTCGCGATACTGCTGATCGCATTGTTTGCCTTTATTTTGATCCCGTCATTTTTTGTTCCCGCCGGTCCCGATCACGATCATTCCGGGCGGCTGCTGATGCCGATTTTCTTGTCGGCGGTACTACTGCTGGCCTTGAATTCGTTCCCGCGCAACCGCCGCCTCGAATTTACCATCGCGATAATCCTCGCTGCGATCGGTTTGGGCTGCCGCTGGGCGCTGATCGCCAACGACAACCGGGGGTTGATTATCGCCGCGGCGATCACTTGGGCCTTGTTCCTCGGATTCAGCGTCGCAATGATCCTGCACGAGGTCCTGACCGCTAAACGGATCACCTACGACACCATCTGCGGTGCGATTTGCGGTTACCTGATATTCGGCATGACCTGCGCGTTCGTCTACGCGCTGATCGAACTGGCGTATCCGCATTCATTCGCCGAGTTTTCAACACCGCTGCTGCTGCGTTCGGGCGCCGACGTCGAAGCCAGTATATACCGCTTCCTGTACTTCAGCCTGGTGACCCTGGCGAGCGTGGGCTACGGCGATATCACGCCGATCAGCCAGCCGGCGCGAATGTTCTCCGCGATGGAAGGGATCGCGGGCCAATTCTATATTGCGATTCTGATCGCGCGCCTCGTGAGTCTCAATTCGTCGCGATGGAGCGCCGAGTAGACTCCTCGCGCCAGCCTATTCACCCGCGATCATCATCTCGGCAATCTTGAGGGTCGGCGAAACCACGGCAGAACGCCACCGCAGGTCGTTGCCGATCATCTCGATCGACATGAACATGTCCTTGAGATTACCCGCGATGGTAATCTCCTGAACCGGATAGGTGGTCTCACCATCCTCGATCCAGAGACCGCCCGCACCACGCGAATAGTCGCCGGTGACGCCGTTGACGCCGAAGCCAATCAACTCCGTCACGTAGAGGCCATGCTTGATCGATTTGATTATCTGTTCGGGCGAATATTGTCCGGGCTCGAGATAAAGATTGGTCGGGCTGACGCCGGGACTGTCGCCCACACCTCGCGAGGCGTTGCCGCTAGGAGCCAGTTTAAGCTTGCGCGCAGAATAGCAATCGAGGAAGTAGGTTTGCAGCACGCCCTTCTCGACCAGGTTTTTGCGATTGGTCGGCAGCCCCTCGCCGTCGAAGGGCTTCGAGCCAAGCCCCGCCGGCATGCGGCCATCGTCGCGGATCGTAACGCCTGGCGCCGCAATCGCCTCGCCCAGCTTGCCGACCAGGAACGAGGCGCCCTTGTACAACGACGGACCCGAGGCCGCGCCGGCGATCGCGCGTAGCAACGACGCCGCCATATCCGGGTCGAACACAATCGGTACGCGGGTTGTTTTGATCTTGCGCGCGCCGAGGCGCCTGAGCGCCCGCGCCGCGGCGGTCTTGCCGACCGACTCTGGATCCTCCAGCCGCTTGAAGTGGCGCGCCGAGGTGTACCAGTAGCCTTGCTGCATGCGGCCGTCGTCGCTCTGTGCTATCGGCGCCGCTCCCAGGTTGAACGAAGTGCCAGAGTATTCGCCGGCGAAACCGTTGCTGTTGGCGAAGAGTATCGCATGGCGGCCAGAATGAAATTCGCCGCCTTCGGAATTCTTGATGCGGGGGTCTGACCCGATTGCGGCCTTCTCGGCAATACGCGCGAGGTTCAACGCCTCGTCCGCGCTGAGCAGTCCGTGATCGGTATCGCTCAACTCGAGTTCAGGTAAATCCTTCGGATGGAGACCTGGTTCGGGCAGACCCGAGAACGGATCCGGCGCAGTCAGCCGCGCCATCGTGACTGTGTTGGCAATGAACGCTTCGAGCGAATCGCGCTCCAGTTCGGCGGTCGAGGCATTTGCAGACGCATGATCCACGAATACCCGCAGTCCGAGTCGCCGCTCGCGCGAACTTTTGAGCTTTTCAACTTCGCCCAGCCGCACGCCGGCGGCCAACGATTCCGCACTGGCGAGCA
>DATEGX010000399.1:0-9898 GCA_035279875.1 Binataceae bacterium (SeqCode) | reverse complement strand
ACAGATCAAGCTTATCCGCGCATCGGCGGATGAGGGGGAGGTTGATTGGCGTGGTTAAACCGAGATTAAAGCCATCTAACCCACGCGGGATTGCGCTGGTCGTAATTGGGCTGGCTTTTGCCATTGCTGGATGCGGTTCGGATTCCAACAACCAAAGCGTCGCGCCTCCGCCGCCGAAGCCGGTCTTGCGCGGTTCTTGCGCACCATCGAGCTCGCTGGGGGTCCTGGTACACGGCAAAGACGTTACCTCGTATGTACCAAAGGGCAATTGGGGATCGTCGACGACCGGCGTTTCGGTAGTTCAGGTCGAGCCGACCGCGGCGGCGGCTCCGGCCGCGGTGCCCACCGTGATAGCCACCGCCAGCGCGGTTAATTCCTGCGGATCCGATGCCAAAAACGGGCAGACCGTCTGCGTTGCGAACAATACCGACGTCTATTTGATCAAGGGTGACTCGCTCACGCAGACCTTGCACAGTTCGGGTACCACCACCGTGCATTTTTCCGGCGGTACCTGCACCAATTGCGGTGTGGCGATTGATTCGGTCAATAACAAGGCTCTGATCACATTAGGCACGGCCGGCGGTCCCGGCTTTCAGTACCTCGACCTCAACAAGACTCCCAAATTTGAAAGCGCGTTTGCCTCGGCCTCGCAGAAAGTATCCGAGGATCCGCTGGTGGATCCAATCCGCAAGCTAATCCTTTCGCCCAACGAGAATGGAAAGTACGAGCTGATCAAGAACTCCTCCACCAAGCCGGCTTTTTTCGAGAATCCGAGTGATTCCGACGCCGAGTACGATTCGGCTGGCGAGGACTGCGCGACTGGTATCGCTCTGGCGACGGATGAGTTCACCAGCAACCTCTTTTTGGCCAATCTGACCCAGGCCACGTTCACCCCCGGCACACCAGGTAGCTGGACTGCGCCGTCGCAGCTTCAGAACGTGCCTGATTTCGGGCCTCTGTCGTTCGGCACCAACGGCATGGCAGTGGCCCAGAATACTCACACCGGCGTGGTGGTTGGCGAATTCGGCGGCAACACGTTCGGCGCAATTCTTCTTCCTTCGAGTGCCGGCACGGGGGTCCCGGCGCTCAGCGACTGGGTGGTCTGCTCGATTCCGAGCGATCCTAGTTCGGCGCCCTGGGAGGGAGGTAATGACCCTCATACCGTCACCGCCTATCAAAGCCCCAACTCGAACGATGCGATCGCGCTGATGGCAAACGGGGACGGAAACCCGCCGACCTTCCTGGCGGTGGTTGATTTGACCAAGATGCTCGATACGACGATCGTGCCGCGCACGGCCGGCACCCATACCTGCACGAGTGGCACCAATCTGCAGACGCTGGGCGTGTTGACGTTCGTCGCGGTGCCGCAATAGACGAGAGCGGTTCGAACCCAACCGGGTCGGGGAGCGTCTCCCGGCCCGGTTTTCTTTTAGCCCTGGGGGTTTGCGCGCCGCAACCTGGCGCAACACCCGGCAATTCTGGCTAATCCTCGAGCGCGGCGGAAAACGGACGAACAAGCCTCGAATTTAAAGATCCGGATCCTGCTGGCGTTCCCAAACGAGGGCATCAGGAGCCAGTTCCAAAGCCTTCAAAATTGAGCGAATCAAGGCCGTGATCTTTTCAACGTTTTCGCCGAAATCACGCGTTAGGTAAACCGTAGTAGTATCTGGTGGGTAACCTGGCCTGCTCATTAGCGCAAATAAAGTACCGTCTAATGCAAATGCAGCACCCTCGAATGAATCGAGTGCGTCGGAATCATGCACCAGGCGCGCGCCTTGTTTCGCGAAATACGAAACCGGTTTGCGAATTACCGCATGCGGGATAAGGTCACTTTTCCCGAGTTCACGGAAATCTAATGGCGTCAGCATCATGGTACCTGTGTATTTTTCGTGACCCTAACCTCGATCACAGCGAAATCGATGCCACTCTGGGCGACGACTTTGACTTCGGGCGTGCAGGGATTGACGTGAGGCAGGCAAGGGTACCAGTTTGCTTCGTACGGCGTGCCGGTTCCTTTGGTCGGTGCGATAGCGGTCGCAAACTCGATTCCGCGCTTCCCCACCGGAAGCGGTCCACGATAAGCCTTAACGGTCGGATAAATGCTGGTGCTGGCGGCTTTCCCCCATATTTGGTTAGACGCCACTTGATTCGCTGCGTCGGCAGCAGTTTGCGTGGTGCTTTCCAGCCGGTGGTAAACGGCTTCCGACGCCATCTCGGGCGTAACAGGTTAGCACGCTTAGTCAGCCAATTTCAATCCAGAGTGTCTTAATCGGACGTCACACAAGAATCTAGGTTCGTTGACACAGCCGGAAACGTCGGATACTTAAAGAGATTCGCCAATGTTCGCAATCGTAAAAACTGGTGGAAAGCAGTACCGCGTCGGGCCCGGCGATCAGATCGTGGTCGAACGGATCGCCGGCGAGGTCGGTGCCGAAGTATCCCTCAACCAGGTGCTCGCGATCGGCGACGACGCCGCCAGCGCGATCGGCCGGCCGACCGTGCCTAACGCTTCCGTGCGCGCGAAAATCGTGCAGCAGCCGCGTGGCACCAAGATCATCGTCTTCAAGAAAAAGCGCCGCAAGAACTACAGGCGCAAACGCGGCCATCGCCAGGAACTCACCGTCCTGCGAATCGAGGCGATCAACCGCGTGGCCGAGGCGCAGGCCGAAGCCTGAACCCCGCACGAGAAATCCGGAGGTAGACGCCGTGGCGCACAAGAAAGGACAAGGCTCAACCCGCAACGGACGGGATAGTCCGGGTCAGCGCCGCGGGGTCAAGGTCTACGCCGGGGAGACTGTCAGAGCGGGCAATATCCTGATTCGGCAGCTCGGGACCCGGGTTCATCCGGGACGCAACGTCGGCCTCGGCCGCGACTTTACGATCTATGCCAAGATCGACGGAATCGTGAAGTACGAAGGCTATCGTGGCGACAAACGCCGGGTCAGCGTTGATCCGGTCGCGCCGGCCGAGAATACGGAGCAGCCGCAAGCGTAGCGGATCGATTCGGCTTCATTTTCCAGCCCCGCCGGACAGTCTCCGGCGGGGCTGGCTGTTTTTCACGACACATCTTTATAGACCCAGCACCTGGAATATCCCGCGAACGCGCTTCTGCACGCCCAGAGCAATCGACCTCTCCCGCATGGAATTTGATCGCAAATCCCCGTTTCCGACGATTTGGTGAATCGATCCCATCCGGTGCATAATCGCTCACGGAAGGGAGCCGGCTTAAGTCTGCCGTCGAGAGGCGTGCCGGCTCGCGGCCCGTGCCCATTTTGGAGCGGTGTAAAAGCGCAAAAGACGGAGCATAATCCGTAGCAATTGGGAAAATTGGAGGAGCGCGACTATGGCAAGCAAAGAATTCGAGGTGCAGCAACTACTCAAGGCCTATCGCAAGGGCATCATCTCCGAGGAGCTCTTTGCAAAGCAGATGGCCGAGGTAGGCGCGACCGGCAACGGACATGGCGCAGCAGCGCCGTCGAAACCGCGTGTCAGGCCCGTGACTGGCGATGCGAGCATTGACGGTGGGGCGATGGCCACGGCGATGCGGCAGAGCAAGACCTATGACCGCACGGCCGGCGATCTTGGAAACATCGTCGCACTCGAACATGTCAACGTCACCGTTCCCGACCAGGAGAAGGCCACCCTGTTTTACATCAACGGGCTCGGGCTGACGCGCGATCCCTACATGATGACCGGCCCAGCCAATATGTGGGTCAACGTGGGACGCAGCCAGTTTCACTTGCCGACCGGCAAGCCGCAGGTGCTGCGCGGCCACATCGGCGTCGTGCTGCCCGATACCGACTCGTTGGGCCGGCGTTTGGAGCGGGTAGGCCAGGCGCTGGGAGGCACTCGCTTCGAGTGTCATGCGCGCGACGGATTCATCGAGGCGATCTGCCCGTGGGGTAACCGGTTCCGTTGCTACGCGCCGGACAAGCGCTTCGGGCCGATGGCACTTGGCATTCCCTACGTTGAATTCGAGGTGCCACAGGGTACTGCGGACGGGATCGCACGCTTCTACTCGCAGATCATGGGCGCCCAGGCAGCGCCGCTGGAAGATGGCCGGGGGCGTTTCGCCTGCATAACCGCGGGTAACGGGCAGAATTTGTTCTTCCGCGAGACCGGCAATGCGATTCCCGCTTATGACCAGCACCACATTCAGATCTACATCAATGATTTCTCCGCGCCGCATCGGCGTCTGCTGGCGAAAGGGCTGATCACACAGGAGAGCGATCCGCATCAGTACCGTTTCCAGGACATCGTCGATCCCGATAACGGCAAGGTGCTGTTTACCATCGAGCACGAAGTGCGCAGTATGCGGCATCCGCTGTATTTGCGGCCATTGGTCAACCGCAATCCTGCGCAGACCATCATGCACTACGAGCCCGGCTCTGACGCGCGGAACTGGGCGATGGCTTCGAACAACTAAGAGGACTCCGCGACGACGAAATCGCGCGTGCAATCGAGGTTGGGCCCAACCGCCGGGAGATGATCGCGGATTTCCGTCGCGAGGCGAACGAGTCCTGCTGGAAGAAATCGGTATTAGTCTGATTCACCTGTAAGGCCTCCTCCAACTATTGGAGGAGGCCCTTCCTCTCGCTCTTGGTCGGACGCCGGCGAGCGAACCGGGCTGAGGTTCGACAAAACTGACATGAGTCTGCCGCTTCAAGGTTATCGCGTTATCGAACTCGCGCAGATCTACGCAGGCCCCTACTGCGGACTCCAGTTGGCCCATTTCGGCGCGGAAGTCATCAAGATCGAGCCGCCGGGTACCGGCGAGCTTTTACGCAAGCGCCCACCCGCCAAGCACGGCACCAACTATGGCTTCCTGATGCTCAACACGGGCAAGAAGTCCATCTCACTCAACCTCAAGGATTCGCGCGGCCGCGACATCCTTTTCCGGATGCTGGCCGACGCGGATGTCATCCTCGAAAACTACGCTCCAGGCGCGATGGAACGCCTCGGCCTCGGCTATGACGACCTTGCCCCGCGCTTCCCGCGCCTGGTTTACGCCTCCAGCAAAGGCTACGGCCGCGAAAGCCGCTTCGCCCAACTCGGCGCGATGGATTTCACGATCCAGGCCGCTTCGGGCATCGTCAGTATGACCGGTTACGGCGACCGCCCGGGAGTGCGCGTGACCGCGGCTCTAATCGACACCAGTACAGGGATGCATCTTGCCGCGGGCATCCTCGCCGCGCTGCTCGAACGCGAGCGGACCGGCCGCGGGCGCAAGGTCGAGGTGGCGATGCTCGATATTTGTATGCCCGCCATCAACGGCGCGATCGGTGTGGTGCAGGACGGCTACAAGGTCCGCCGTCTTGGCAACCGCCATCCCACCACCTGCCCATGCAATATCTATCCATGCGCTGACGGCGAAATCTGGATCTACTGCCTCACCGAAGCCAATTGGCATCAACTCGCGCGGCTGATGAGTTGCCCGGAGTTGATCACCCATCCTGACTACAAAGATCATCAAAGCCGATTCAAATTGGTTGACCAACTCGACGCGATGATCGGCGAATGGTCGTCTACCCAAAAGCGCGACGACCTTGTCGGCCTTCTTCTCGCCAATAACATCCCGTGCGCGCCTGTGCGTGAGATCGACGAAGTCGCGGCCGATCCCGAACTCTCCGCGCGCCACGTCGTCCGCAACGGCACCATCGCCGATCATGACGATATCAAGGTTCTTGGCTCCGCCATCAAAATGTCCGGCCTGCGCGGCGACGAAATTCCGCCGCACGTTCCCGACCTTGGCGAGCACACGGTGGATGTCCTGCAACAACTTGGCATCTCCGCGGATGAAATCGACGCATTGCGCCGTGACGGGATCATCTGAACTGCCCGAGCGTGGCGTCTTCGGCCCGTTCTCGCGTGTGCTTTGAGTTTCCGGTCTGATCTAGTATGACCGCCAGATAATCCCCGGGGAGGACGCTGGTGGAGCGCAAATTCGATCCGATCCTGGTCCAGGTGATCAAGAACGAACTGGCCACCGTCAACGAGGAAATGGCGATCGCCGTTTACCGCACCGGCCGTTCCGCGATGGTCAAAGTGGGCGATTTCGCCACCGCGGTTTGCGACGCACGGGGCCGAGTGGTCGGGGAAGGCGCGGCGCCATTCCAGATCGGTATTTTCATGGTCGTGCTGGAAACCATCTTGCGCGACTTCGGCGGCACGTTCCGGCCTGGCGACGTGATCCTGGTGAACGACCCTTACTCCGGCATGGGCCACCTGCCGGACGTCGCGATCGTGGCGCCGGCCTTCTGGCGCGACGCGTTGATCGGCTTCACGCTTGCTTACTCCCATCATACCGATATCGGCGGCCGCTTCCCCGGCGGCTTCAGCAGTCAATGCACGGAAGCGTACGAAGAGGGGTTGCGTATCCCGCCAATCAAGCTTGACGACGGCGGCGTCCGCAACCTGGCGCTGCTCCAGATGATCGAAGCGAATGTCCGCGCGCCGGAGGAATGGATCGGTGACGTCGAGGCCAAGATTGCCGGATGCCGTCGCGGCGAGCTTGAGTTGCGCGCTCTGGTCGAGAAGTACGGTCTCGAAATCTTCAATTCGAGCTGCGATTACTTTGTCGAATATGCTGAAACGGCTACCCGCGCGGCAATTCGCACAATCGTTCCAGGCGAGTACGTCTTCGAGGATAGCTTCGAGGACGATGGCCTGGGCGGCGCCGAGGTCGCGATGCCGCTGAGGGTCGCGTTGCGTGTCGACGACGATACCCTCACGGTTGATTTCAGCGGAACCGCTCCACAGGCGCGCGCGGCGATAAATATGCCGTTCGGCATGACGCGCGGAACGGTTTACGGCGCGATCAAAAGCATCGTGAGCCCGGACGTCCTGACCAACGTCGGCTTCACCCGCCCGATTTCGATAATCGCGCCCGAGGGCACGCTGGTGAATCCGCGGATGCCAGCGGCGGTTGGCGGGCGTGCACCGCTTTTCTTCCGCGTCTTCGACATGATGTTCCGGGTGCTCGCGCAGGCGCTGCCCGACAAGGTCGGCATTTCGGGCGAAGGCGGCGACGTGCTCCATTTCAGCGGCACCAAACCCGACGGCAGTCATTTTTCATTCATGGACCTGTTTTTCGGCGGATGGGGCGGCAGGCCAACCAAAGACGGCATCGACGGCGTCGCCCCCATGAGTTTCGGCTCGTATGGGTCGGTCCCGGCCGAAGTGCTGGAGCGCGAGTTCCCGGTCGTGGTCGACGGCTTCGGCTACGTCGCCGATACGGAGGGCGCCGGCAAGCATCGCGGCTCACTTGGTATCTACAAGCAATGGCGCTTCCTGCAGCCGGGCAAGGTGATGGTTCGCACCAATCGGCTGGTGCGTCCTTCTGACGGCCTCGCCGGCGGCCATGCAGGTGAATTGTCGGCGAATATCCTGAACTCGCGCGAGGGTCGCCGCCCATTGCCGCGCCAGTCGCATATTCATCTCGATGTCGAGCGGGGGGACCGCATCTATCATCGGGTTTCCGGATCGGGCGGCTTCGGCGAGCCCGCGGCGCGCGACCCGAATCTGGTTGTGCTTGATGTCCGCGAAGGGAAAGTGAGTATCGAGCAGGCGCGCGAGCGTTACAAAGTGGTAATCGATCCAGACCGAATGACGCTCGATAATTTAGCTACGGAGAAGCTTCGCGATCAGACGCATCCTGCATAAGCGGCGGAATTTGCGGACGTCGCTGGGGCTGGAGTGAGATTAATTAACGATGCGCGTCGGGTTTGATATTGGCGGCACCTTCACCGATGTGATCATCCGGGCCGATGACGGCCGCATCTTCACCGACAAGGTGCTCTCATTGCTCGATCGCGTGGGCGAGGATGTGGCTGCGGCTGTTCGTCCGGTTGCGCGATCCGAAAAGGTCGAGAGCTTCGTCCATGGGACCACGGTCGCCTCGAACGCGGTCATTGAAGGCACGGCCGCGCCTACTGGCTTCATCACGACCGCGGGATTTCGTGATGAGTTGGAAATGCGCGGACAGCGCCGACCCAACATTTATGACGTCAACTGGGATCGGCTGCCGCCACTAATCTCGCGTGCGCTGCGAGTCGAAGTGAACGAGCGCATCCTGGGCGATGGCACGGTTGAAAAGCCGCTCGATCTCGATGACGCTCGCGAAACGATCGAGCGATTGCTCGAGCTCAAGCTCGAAGCGATCGCGGTTTGCCTAATCAATTCGTATCTGAATCCGGTTCATGAGCGGCAGTTGGCCGCTCTTATAAGTCAGCTTGCGCCTCGGATGGTCGTCTGCCTTTCTTCGGATATCCATCCGGAGATCAGAGAGTACGACCGCGGCAGTACAACGGCGATCAACGCCTCTCTGATCCCGGTGATCGGACGCTATCTGGATCATCTTGAGCGGGTGCTGTCGCCACTGAGCAGCCGCATTCTCGTAATGCAGTCCAACGGCGGTATTATGTCGGCGGAGGCGGCGCGAAGGCGTCCCGTTTTTGTCATCGAGTCGGGTCCCGCCGCCGGCGTGCTGGCGGCAGCGCGACTCGCAGCGGATTGCAGCCTCGACAAGGTGCTGTCGTTCGACATGGGCGGGACCACGGTCAAGGCCTGCCTGATCGAAAAAGGCAAGCCGCTGGAGAAACCCGGCGGAGAGATCGGCGCCGGCGTCAACACGGGCACGCGCTTGTTCGGCGGCGGCGGTCACGTCGTGCGGGTGCCGGCGATCGATATCGTCGAGGCCGGCGCCGGCGGCGGCAGCATCGCATGGATTGACGATAGCGGCGCGTTGCGCGTGGGACCACGGAGCGCCGGCGCCGAGCCTGGACCAGTCTGCTATGGGCACGGCGGTACCGCTCCGACCGTTACCGATGCCAACGTGGTGCTCGGCTACATGAATCCGAGCGCGATCGCCGGGTCGAAGCTCGCAATCGATCGTGCGGCCGCTTACGAAGTGATCGCCCAGCAGCTTGCGGCGCCGTTGGAACTGGATCCGCTGCAGGTCGCCTATGGTATCACCCAGGTCGCCAACTCGGCGATGACCCGCGTGCTGCGCGCGGTCACCACCGAACGCGGCCGCGATCCGCGTGAATTTACGCTGCTCGCCTTTGGTGGTGCCGGACCGATCCACGCCGCGGCGTTGGCGGAGAACATAGGAATTGCGAAGCTGATCGTGCCGCTCTATCCGGGGCTCTTCAGCGCGCTCGGCCTGCTCATGGCTGACTATCGCCATGACTATATAGCCACGATCGCCGCACCCCTCGCGGGTCTCGACCCTGCCGGGATTTTCGATCGCTACGACCAGCTTCGGGCCACGGCTCAAGCCGAGATGCTTGCGGAGGGCATGACTCCGAACGCTATCCGATTCGAGCAACAGATCGATCTAAAGTATGGCTATCAGATGTATGAAATGACGCTGTCATTTCCGGATGGGGTGCATTCATCGAACTTGGCGGCCGCGCTCGCAAAACTGTTTAACGACGCCCACGATCGTACCTACGGCTATCATCGAGACGATCCGATCGAACTGGTCAGCCTGCGCCTGCGCGCGCTGGCGTCGGCAGGTTCGATCAGTTTCGCGGACCTCGCCGCGAAGTCTTCAGTTGCGCACGGCACGCCTGTCGCTGAAAGCAGGGCTCGCGAAGCCTTTTTCGGCCCGGCAAACGGCCTGATGATGACGCCGGTCCGAAGCCGGTTCGAGGTTAACGGCCGCGAACCCGGCCCGATCATAGTCGAGGAGCCCGATACCACCGTAGTGGTACCGCCCGGCTGGACGGTTGAGCGTGACGTGTTCGCAAATCTTGTGCTGACCCGAACGTGAGTAGCGTCGCAGCGATCATTACGGACTAATAACAATATGCGAGGTTGGGACCAATGGCGTACGATCTGATCATTAAGAACGGCACGATCATCGATGGTACGGGTGCCGCCGGGCGCCATGCCG
>DATEGX010000398.1:0-15461 GCA_035279875.1 Binataceae bacterium (SeqCode) | reverse complement strand
GGTCGTCCAGCTAAACATATGCATCGCCGGACGATCAACAAGGTTTTGCCCGAACTTTTCTCCCGGTGAAGACGGGCGCGTTCTGTGGCCTTCGCGAATTTGAGTCGCCGGACAGGAGTCAGGCAGGCTCCAACCATCGATTGGTCGGCACCGCCCGCCTAGGCGCGATTGCGCCTATCTGCCCGGCCTCAGATGTCCGAACGCAGCCGCGCATGCTAGACATCATAAGGTCGAAAACCTAAACTGCGCGGGATAACCTGAGCGGTTCAAACGTGAATTGTTCCATGCTAATGCATCGGCGGCGCGCTCACCGGCAGCGCCGAAATTCCACGGAGATGGAAGTTAGATGAGTGAAGCAAAAATTATTTTGCCGGCCCTGACCGGCCTGCAGGAGATTATTCTGTGGGCGGTGCTCGGCTCCGCCCTAATCTCGCTCCTCTACGGGCTCTGGCTCGTACGGATCGTGCTGGCCGCCGACCCCGGTGCGAAATCGATGACCGATGTCGCCGACGCGGTCTTCGAAGGCTCGATGGCTTACCTGAAACGTCAGGTCAAGACGATGATTTTCTTCGTCATCGCCATCGCAATCGCGCTCTTCTTTATGTACCGCAGCGTCTTTCCTGACCGGCCCGACCTCTCGATCGGTATCGCGCTGGCTTTCGTCCTCGGCGTAAGTGCTTCCTATGGCGCAGGCTTCGTCGGGATGTGGCTGGCGGTCAAGGGCAACGTGCGCAGCGCCAACGCGGCCTTGACGAGCTTCAAGGACGCAATGGAGTTGGCGTTCAAGGCAGGCGGCGTCTCGGGCATGTTCACGGTCGGCCTCGGTCTGCTCGGCGCCACAATCATCTTCCTCATCTTTCAACAGGACGCGATGAAGGTGCTGGTCGGCTTCGGCTTTGGCGGATCGCTGGCGGCCCTCTTTATGCGCGTCGGCGGCGGCATCTTCACCAAGGCGGCCGATGTCGGTGGTGACCTGGTTGGCAAGGTCGAGGCCGGGATTCCGGAAGACGACCCGCGCAATGCCGCAACTATCGCCGACAACGTCGGCGATAATGTCGGCGACTGTGCCGGGATGGCAGCGGACGTATTCGAGTCCTACGAGGTCACGCTGGTTGCCGCAATCATTCTAGCTGGGTATGCGGTCAGCGAGAAGGATTTTCAGGCGCTATATGGTGCCATGGCGGGCGCCTTCGCCATGAAGATGATTATCTTCGCATTGATCCTGCGCGCGGTCGGGGTCTTCTCCTCGATTATCGGCATCATGGCCGTCCGAGTCCCTGCCGGCAGCGCGATGCGCGACCCGATGCGGCCGATTAACATGGGTTATATGACCTCGGCGGCCGCCTCGGTAGTCGGATTCTTCATCGTAAACTACTTCTACATGACCGATCCGCGCACAGGTCAGCCCGACTGGCGCTTCGCGATTACCGCTACTTTGGGCATCGTCCTGGCCATCTTAACGCTCTGGCTGACGAACTATTTCACGCATCCCGATCGCGGTCCGGTTACAGAAACCGCGCACGCGGCCCGAACCGGCCCGGCGACACTCATCCTGTCGGGCCTAGGCGAAGGGCTCGAATCGTCGGTATGGGCCCTGATCGTGATAGCGGGCGCGATTATCGGCGCGATGATCATCTTCCGCGACTCGGAAGCGCTGCAATTCTATGGCATCGCGCTTACCGGATTGGGCCTGCTGACCACCACCGGCTTTATCCTCGCGATGGACACCTACGGCCCGATTACCGACAACGCCCACGGCATCTTCGAGATGGGCGGGATTCATCAGGAGGAGGCCTCCAGAACCCTCTCCTGGATGGACGCGATCGGCAACACCACCAAGGCCCTGACCAAGGGGTTAGCGATTGCAACCGCGGTTATCGCCGCAGTTTCGCTTTTCCGCTCGTTTATCGACGAGGCGCGACTTGGATCGATTGGCGTACAGATCAATGCGCCGACTGTCTTCGTCGGCTTGCTGATTGGCGGCGCGGTACCCTTCCTGTTCAGTTCATTCGCGATTAAGGCAGTGGGCCGGGCGGCATATCAAGTCGTGTTCGAGGTGCGGCGCCAGTTCCGTGAGCATCCCGGCATCATGGAAGGCAAGGAACTGCCCGATTACGGCACCTGCGTGGATATCGTGACGGCAACCGCGCAGAAAGAGCTGCTCAGCCCGGCAATCCTGGCGGTTTTCGCGCCATTGATGGTCGGTTTTGGGCTGGGCGCTGGCGCTTTGGGCGGTTTTCTCGGCGGCACAATCCTTACGGGGCAATTGCTCGCGGTATTTATGGCCAATTCTGGGGCGAATTGGGATAACGCCAAGAAGAAGGTCGAGGACGGTTACCTGGGGGGCAAGGGCACCGATGTCCATAAGGCCACGGTGGTCGGCGATACGGTCGGCGACCCCTTCAAGGATACCGCCGGGCCTGCGCTCAACCCGATGATCAAGGTGATGAACCTCGTCGGGATATTGGCAGCGCCATTTACCAGCGTGTCGATTACGGCGGTGTCACCCTCGCGCATCTGGGTCACCCTGCTGGCGATCGCGCTGCTCGCGGTGGCGGTTATTCTCTCGAAGCGCGGCTCGATTGCGGAAGAGGGCCCGACCGCCGGTGCGGCAAAGGCCGCCGCGTAGAGCGAACCGAACTCCGATTTGTGACCAGGCGGCCGCTCGTCTTCGGATGGGCGGCCGCTTTGACTTGTCAGCACCTTCGCGGGTGGACGAATCCCGATCGTTTGGCGAAGAGACAGCGAAACCTCTAATATCTTGCGACCCCATGTTGGGGCGCGCAATATCTTGCGAGAAGCCTCCGGGAGGAGCCCGGCATGCCAATATACGAATACGAATGTGGCAAATGCCGCCGCCGCAGCAGCGTCCTAACCATGCGCATCAGCGAAAAGGTCGATCCGGTCTGCAGCCATTGCGGCAGCACCAAAATGAGCCGCCTGATGTCTCGCTTCGCAATGCCTCGCAGCGAGGAATCGCGGATGGACGCGCTCGCCGACCCCTCCAAACTTGGCGATCTCGACGAAAACGATCCCAAGAGCGTCGCCCGCATGATGCGCCGGATGGGCCGCGAAATGGGCGACGAGTTCGCTGGACCCGAGTTCGACGAAGCAGTCGACGAACTCGAACAGGGCGGTGACCTGGACGGCGAAGATGGCCCCGGCGGTGACGGCGGGTCTGACGACGATTTCTAGCGCGGGACCCGGAGAGATAGCAGGCGCGCCCGACCCTTCCTCGGCGAGCCTGAAGCGCCTTGCATAGATAAGGATAGGATCCTCCAGCTCTACCAGAGGAGCCGATGCGCTGCCCGAGTTGCCAGGCTGAGAATCCCGACGCCATCAAGTTTTGCGGCGCCTGCGGCACTCCGCTCACGAATCGATGCGCCAAATGCGGTTTCGCGAATCCGCCCGGGTTCAAGTTTTGCGGCGAATGCGGCGCGGCCCTAAGCGAGTCTCAGGTTGCCTCCGAAGCCCTGGCCGAGGGCGCGGCGCATGTCCGCACCGGTTATAGCGCTTCGAAACCCCGGCAGACTCCATCCGGTGAGCGGCGGCATCTGACCGTCCTGTTCTGCGATTTGGTCAATTCGACCGGCATCGCAGCACAACTCGATCCCGAGGAATGGCGTGAACTTGTGGCGGATTACCATCGCCTGGCCGCGGAGGCGATCGAGCGCTTTGAAGGCTACGTTGCCCAATATCTCGGCGATGGCGTGATGGCTTATTTTGGCTGGCCCGAGGCTCATGAGAACGACGCCGAACGTGCCGTGCGCGCCGGCCTGGCGATTCTCGAAGCCATTTTGAACCTAAATCAGCAGGCAACGCGTCCCGAGTTGTCCGCGCGGGTTGGTATCGATTCGGGGGCGGTGGTGATCGGCTCCAGCGCGGGTAAGGAGGCCGACGTTTTCGGTGACGTGCCCAATATCGCCGCGCGGGTGCAGGCTGCCGCGGCGCCCAACACCGTGATCGTCACTGCCGCGACTCATCGGCTGATCGCCGGGGTGTTCGTGGTCGAGGAGCAGGGCCCGCAAGCGCTGAGGGGTGTCGCGCAGCAAGTCGAGCTTTTCCGCATAATTCAACCGAGCGGGGTGAGAGGGAGGCTTGGAGCGGCCGCCGCCTCACGCGGGCTGACGCCGTTCGTCGGGCGCGAGGACGAATTGCGTGTCCTGATGAGCCGTTGGCAATCCGTGCAGGAAGGCGAAGGCCAGGTCGTGACGATCATCGGTGAAGCCGGCATCGGTAAATCGCGCCTGGTGCAGCGTTTTCGCGAGCAAATTGGCGAAAATCCGCATAGCTGGCTCGAATGCGCCGCCGCACCGTTCTTCCAGAACACGCCCTTTTACGCGATTGCCGAGATGCTGCGCCAGAATCTGCACTGGGAGCAGCGGCTCGCGGCATTCGAGGCCTCGCTGGGATTGCCGGGCGCCAACTTGAATGAGACCGCGCCGCTCACCGCGCCACTCTTCGACCCACCGGTCGCTGCCAACCATCCGCCGTCGACCTTGGGACCCGACGAACAGCGCAAGCGACTCCTCGCCTCGCTGGTGGCATGGACCTTCGGTGCCGCGAAGTCGCAGCCTTTGGTGATCGCGACCGAGGACTTGCACTGGGCCGACCCCTCCACGCTCGAGCTGATCCAGTTGCTGGTCGAGCAAGGGGCAACGGCTCGGCTGCTGCTGCTCTACACGGCGCGTCCTGAGTTTCGACCGCCATGGCCGCTGCGCGCTCATCACACCCAGATCGCACTCAATCGCTTGAGCGCGCGCAATGTGCGGACGATGGTGGAGAAAGTCGTTGCAAACAGCGCGCTGTCTGATGCGACGGTCACGGCGGTAGTCGAACGCACCGGCGGGGTGCCGCTGTTCGCCGAAGAATTGACCAGGGCGGTGCTGGAAAGCGGGGATACGAAACTCACCGGTCGCGAAATTCCCGCGACCCTGCATGACTCGTTGATGGCGCGGCTGGACCGGCTCGGCCCGGCCAAGGAAGTGGCGCAAGTTGCCGCGGTGCTGGGCCGCGAGTTTTCCTACGAACTGCTTCATGAAGTGCATCCGAATGCGGAAACGGAATTGCGGCGCGCACTCGGCATTCTGGCCGACGCAGAGCTGGTGTACGTGCGTGGCATTGCGCCGCATGCGACCTATAACTTCAAGCACGCGCTGATTCGCGACGCCGCTTACGAGGCTTTGCTCAAGAGCCGTCGCAAGGAATTGCATCGGCTGGTGGCGCAGACCATCGACCAGAAATTTCCCGCGCTCAAGGAGACTCAGCCTGAGGTACTTGCTCGACACTGGACTGAAGCGGGCGAAGTTGAGCCTGCGATCGCGGAATGGTCTCGGGCGGGCAAGGCCGCCGAAGAGCGCAACGCGTTCAAGGAAGCCTTAGAGAGCTATCAGCAGGCCTTGACGCTGCTCAACCAGGTACCCGAATCGCGCGAGCGTGACCTGCGCGAGTTGGAGCTGCGGCAATCAGTTGTTCGGATGCTTTGGGTTACAAGGGGCTTTTCTGCGCCTGAGACAATCGACGCTACCGACAGGGCTGTGCTCCTGGCCGAGAAGACCGGCAGCCTCGCACAGCTTGCGAATTGGGTGATGTCGAAAGGTGTCACCAGCATGGTCTCCGGCGACTTGGCTGTGGCTGGTATGCTCGCCGATCAAGCTCTTGAGCTGGCGCTCCGCGACCGCAATCCGACCAATCTCGGGGCTGTCCACTGTCTCCTGCTGCAAACCTGCTATTTTCGCGGCGACCTCGCCGGGGCCGAAAAGCATTTCAGCAACGGGCTGAGTTTTTTCGCTGACCCCGGGTTTAGGCAATACGCGGGCGGCGCGGCGGGCGTGCTCTTTGCCTTTGGTGTGGGAAGCTGGAATGCGTGGACGCTTGGGCGAAGCGATCTTGCTCAAGACCGAATCGCCCGAATGAAGGCAGTCATCAATGCCGCCAATCCATACGACGAGATAGCCTCCAACGTAATCGCCGCCTGTCTCTGTGTTTATTCGAGGGAAAACAGGCAGGCAGAGGCGCTGCTAGGGCGAGCCCTCACACTTCTGGAAAGGCATGAATTTCCGTTGGCAGCGGGAATTTCGCGATGCGCTCTGGGCCGAGCGATAGCGCAGCTTGGCCGTCCGGCGAAGGGGGTCAAACTGATTCTTGAGGGTATCGGTGTTTTGAATGAAATCGGGACCCGGATGAACATCACCATCCTTATGGCGTGGTTAGCGGAAGCGCAGGACCGCGACGACGGCACCCTCGATGCCCTGGAAACGATCGAACAAGCGCTCGCGGCAAATCCCGACGAACTGGTGTACCGGCCAGAGGCGTTGCGAGTGCGCGGCGAGCTGCGCCTCAAGCTGGGCCGGCCGGAATTAGCTGGAGCGGACTTTCGTGACGCCATCGCGCTCGCGCAAAAGATCGGCGCCAGGGCCTGGGAATTGCGCGCGACGATCAGCCTGGCGCGGCTTCTCGACGCTCAAGGCCAGCGTGAACAGGCGCGCGCGATGCTGGCCAAAATTCACCGCTCGTTCACCGAAGGGTTCGACACCGCTGATCTGATTGATGCAAAGGCGTTGCTCGAGGAACTGGGCCAATAGCTTCGACGCGCAAACCAATTACAGCTCGGTGGTTGCCGCGTTCAGGAAACGGCTGAACAAAGCGCCGCTCGAATCCAGCGCAACGTCATACAGCGACGGGGTACGGCCCGCCACGAAAATCTGGTGCCCTTCGTCGAGGAACGCGTAGCAGATACACAGCGCCAGCGCGGCATAGGGCCGCCCGACCATCGGACCGCGGATCAGCAGCCAGAACAGGATGCCGTAGTTGGTAAAGTGCGCGGCTTTGCGGATTAACCCGTGCAGCATCGAAATGGTTGCCGCCGACGCCGCGGGCATCAGGAAGCGCAGTATGGGCTCAATAATCTTCGAGGTGTTGGCCGCAGAGAAAAGCGAGGTCGAGAGGGCAAACAAAGCCACCACCCACAGAATTGGCGGGATCCATTGGTGCCAGGCGGTTTTTTCGGCTCGAACGGTCGACGAGGCGTTATTCTCCACGCGTTCAGGTCCTTTTGCTTGGGTGAATGGTCGGAAGCACTCTTAGCGCACGTACGTTCCGCGAGGCATAATGGATGGTGCCGTTCGAACATTTTCGCCGCACGCCATCACTCTCGCAAGCGGGGGCGGGGATGATTGTTCCAACGGCAATTTTTGGCTCGCAATCCCCTCTAGACATGGAGTCCCAAAGTGGAACACCCCTACCATATCGCCGACGCGCTGGCGGCTCCGCCCTGTACGGTGGTTATCTTCGGTGCCTCGGGCGACCTGGCGCGCCGCAAGCTGGTTCCTGCGCTCTATAATCTACGCGCCTGCGGCCAGCCCGCCGAGCCGCACAATTTCGCCGTGCTGGGTTTTGCCCGGCGGCCAATTTCGCTCGAAAAATTCCGCGCCGACATGCGCGACGCAATCGCGCGTTACTCGCGGCTCGAATTGGACGATAAGTGCTGGAGCGAGTTCGCCAGTCATCTCGACTACCTGCCGGGGCTCGATCAGCCCAGCGGATTCGATCGTCTGAAGACCCGGTTGGAGCAGCTCGAGGCGAGCCATGGACTGCCGCCCAATCGCATCTACTACTTGTCGATTCCGCCCGAGGCGATCGACGACTGCGTCGCGCGCCTCGACCATGCGGGCCTGATCGCCAAGCCCGACGCGGCTTACTTCACGCGGGTCGTGGTAGAGAAACCGATCGGGCATGACCTGGAAAGCGCCCGCGAGACCAATCGCGCGATTCATCGTCATTTCGACGAATCACAGATCTTCCGCATCGACCACTACCTGGGTAAGGAAACCGTCCAGAACCTGCTGGTGCTGCGCTTCGCCAATACGATTTTCGAGCGGATGTGGGGAGCGCGCAACGTCGACCATCTGCAGATAACCGTGGCTGAAAGCGAGGGCGTGGGATCGCGCGCGATGTATTACGATCCGGCTGGCGCACTGCGCGACATGGTGCAGAACCACATGCTGCAACTGCTCGCGATGATCGCGATGGAGCCGCCGGTATCGCTCAACGCCGGCGCGATTCGCGAGGCCAAGCTGAACGTGCTGCGCGCGCTGCGAACGATCGATCCCGGCCAGGCAAAGAGCCAGGTCGTGCGCGGCCGCTATACCGCGGGGACGATGGAAGGCGAGGCGGTTCCCGGTTATCTCGACGAGTCCGGCATACCCAGGGTCTCGCGTACTGAGACCTTCGTCGGCATCAAGACCTTCGTCGACAACTGGCGGTGGTCAGGCGTGCCCTTTTATCTGCGAACCGGCAAGCGGCTGCGGGCGCGCGAAAGCCTGATCTATATCCAGTTCAAGGATGTGCCGCGTATCCTGTTCAATCGCGCTGAAGTGCTGCCCGCCAACGCGTTGACGTTGCGAATCCAGCCGGACGAGGGCTTCTCGTTCGAAGTGTTGGCCAAGCAGCCGGGGCTCGGGGTAGCGGTACGGCCAGTGCGGATGAATCTTCGCTATGCCAGCGAGTTCAGCGGCCCTTCGCCCGACGCCTACGAGCGGCTGTTGCTCGACGTGATGGGCGGCGACCATACGCTTTTCGTCAGTTCGGCATTCGTCGAACAATCCTGGCGCTTCGTGCAGTCTATTCTCGATCAATGGGCTGGCGATCCGTCGCTGCCGCTGCACGAATACGCCGCCGGATCGATGGGTCCCGAGGCGGCCGATCGGCTGATCCAGGCTGACGGCCGGAGCTGGGTAAACCTGACGGCCTGAGCCGCCGGCGGCTCAAGCGCGAGCGGCTTGAATGCGCTAGACTGTTGGCATTAGGAATGTTGAAGTAGCGCGGCAGTTTCGCAATCGGGAGGCCCGAACATGCAGCAATCACCAGTCTATATCCTCGGCGGTGCGCAGAGTGATTTCGCCCGTAATTGGAACAAGGAAGGCAAGCATTTCGTCGAGATAATGCGCGAAACCGTGAGCGGCGCCCTGGACGGCGCGAAGCTCGAGCCACGCGATGTCGAGACCGCGCACGTTGGCAATTTTGCCGCTGAGCTATACGCCAAGCAGGGCCAGCTCGGCGCGTTCTTTCTCGAAATCGACCCGGCCTTTGCCGGAATTCCCACCAGCCGGCACGAGGCCGCGTGCGCCTCAGGCTCGATCGCGATTCTGGCTGCATCCGCTGAAATTGAAGCGGGCCGTTATGGTCTCAGCGCGGTCGTTGGGATGGAGCAGATGAAGACCGTCGATACTGCAACCGGCGGCGACTTCCTTGGCACCGCAGGATGGTACGAGCGGGAATGCAAGGGCAAGGACTATCCGTTCCCGCGGCTGTTCGGCCGGCTCGGCGACGAGTACGACAAGCGCTTTGGACTCAAGTCTGAGCACCTGTCGCAAATTTCGTCGGTCAATTATTCCAATGCGCGGCGCAATCCCCTGGCCCAGACTCGCAATTGGCCGGCGGCCGAGGCCGATCCTCAGCAGCAAAGCAAGTTCGCGCAGGTGCTGGCTGGACGAATCCGGGTGGGCGATTGCTCGCAGGTTACCGACGGCTGCACCGTGCTGTTCCTGGCCTCCGAGGAGTTTGCGGCCGCCTATGCCAAGGCGCGCGGGCTTAAGCTCGAAAATCTACCTCGTATCCTGGGATGGGGTCACCGCACCGCTTATCTCGAGTTCGATAAGAAGACCGTCGAAAGCCAGGACAATACGTACGTCCTGCCACATACGCGCCAGGCTATCGTTGACGCGTTCAACCGCGCTGGCATCAAGGCTGTATGGGACGTGGCCGGGATCGAAACCCATGATTGCTTCACAACCTCCGAGTATATGGCGATCGACCACTTTGGACTGACCAAGCCCGGCGAATCGTGGCGCGCGATCGTGGACGGGACCATCGAAATGGGCGGGAAGATGCCTGTCAATCCGAGCGGCGGGCTGATCGGCGGAGGCCATCCGGTCGGCGCGACCGGCGTGCGGCAGATGCTCGACTGTTACAAGCAAGTAAGCGGCAAGGCCGGCGAGTACCAGGTCGAAGGCGCCCGACGCTTCGCCATGCTGAACATCGGGGGCAGCGGCACCACCAGTTGCGCCTTCGTAGTGGGTGTCTAATCTCGCTCGGGTTGGGCGCGGTGGGTGCCTCTTTACCGAGCCGCCCGCTGAGGCGATAGCGACCGGCAGCGTCGAGCAATTTGCGTTTTGCGGCTGAAGGGGTCGCGCGATATTTCGCGCTGTCAGCCCAGTTCACCTTCCTGGCGGCCTTGAATAATCCGCGGAGGCTGCATCCGGCGGCCGTCGTGCTCAACCAGTACGATTCCGCAGTTCGGTGGCAGGTGCGCGCCTTGCCATTGACCGATAATGTGCGCCCATACCGAAAGCATCACGCCACCGTGGCTCACGATGATGATTTCCTGCGCCGGGTACCGTGCCAGCAATCCTTCGACCGCACTGACCACCCGCTGGCGCACGTCGTCGTAGCTTTCGCCGCCGTCGGGGCGCCAGAGCCATCCGCGCGCCGGATCATAAGCCGGATCCTTTAGTACCAGCGTGCGCAGGTCGTCGTACGAATGGCCCTTGAGGCAGCCGAGATCGCGCTCGTGCAAGTCATTCACGATCTCGATCTCGAGGTTGAGTTCGCCGGAGATAATCTCGCTGGTCTGGCGGGCGCGCCGGAAGGGGCTCGAAATTACGATCGATGGGTTGAAGGCCCGTGAAATGGCGCGCGCGACCTCGCGAGCCTGCTGGCGGCCGAGTTCGGTCAGCGGGACTTCCGAGGAAATGGTGAAGCGGCGTTCGCGATTTCCCTCGCTTTCACCATGACGCACCATTATGAATTTGCCGGTGGTGGCCGGCGGCGCGCCCGCCTCCTGTTGTTCATTTGGCATAGTGTTGAACGCCGGGGCCGCCAGATGAACCCCGACCAGCCTCCCCAATATCTCGCAAATCCTACCAGTGCATCAATTACAGGTGCATTGCGAGCACATTTGCAATTGTGACGCAGTCGATGTGTTGAGAGTGCCGGGAAGCACATGGGCAGCCGCGGCGTCCGGCGGTTCGGTACCGGGCAGGAAGGGTGAGGCTTTGGCCAGTCCGGCGTAAGCGTCAGGCTCATTGAAGGGCGAGGCGGGCGATTTGCCGGCGTTATACGAAAGACATGCGCCGGTGGCGCTCTGCCGCGCGGCGAAATACCCCGGCGCCGCTACAGTGCCCATCCAATGAGTGCCGCTGCCGTGGCCGAAGCAACTGCAATTGAACGCCCGCACCGCTGGCGATGGCGTGGCGGCGGGCGGTGAGGGAATTATCGCCAACGGCGGAATCCCCGTCGTGGCGGCGGGCTGCGCAAGTTGCGGCGGTGCGCTGAGCGGCACGACCGGGCCGAGATTGGGATTCGGGGGCGGCAATTGTGCCCAGACCGCAGCGTTTCGCATATGCGGCGCGACCATCGCTAACGCTATCAATAGCGGCAGCGTCAGCGCCGCGACGAACTTCAATATGCGCATCTTGGCTGAATTCTCCAAACGATCCGGGCCCGCCCTTGCTGTAGAGAGGGCCGAAGTCATTGGCTATAATCCGCGCGACCGGTGCGTTGCAAGCGTGCCGTTTAGTATAACGCGAATCGAAGATTGACGGTACGTAGCGAGTAACAATCCTTTCTGAGAGAGCGGGCGGCTTTCGTTCGTTCCTTCGCGCCAGCGAGCGTCGGACATCGGCAAAGGATTCATGCGCGCTTTTTCCGGCTTGAGCTTCCAAGGAGGCAGCTAGATGTCAATGATGAGATATGCCCCGCTCGCGCTGATCTTGCCGCTTTGCGCAGCGTTCGCTGCGCCGGCGTCGGCGCAATACAGGTCCTCCAGCCAGTATGGCACGAGCGGGGTTCAGGCGCCCTCGATCAGCGGGCAATCCGCTCCGGCCGCTTTGTCGCCCGCCGAAACGGTACGGCCGCAAGTCAACGTGCCCGAGCAAGCCACCGCCCCCTTCGAACAAAATCCGGTGCTCTCGATTCCCAAGGCCTTCGCCCATCAATGGCAGCTGGGTACCGATATTCCGCCCGAATCATTAATCAGCGAGCGCTACTTGCGCACGCAGGACAAGGTCGCGCGAAAACTCACCCTTAAGGAAGCGATCTATATCGCGATTCGCAACAACCCCGGCTTGACCGCGGTCCAACTCGACCCGATCGCCGCAGAGGAAAGCGTTAAGCTGGCCAACGCGGCTTTCGATCCAGACCTGACCTCGCAAATTGACGTCACCAAGTCGGTTGTACCGGTCACATCTCCATTCCAGGTCGAAAATAGCGAGGCCTTCACCCAGAAACTCTATGACTGGAATTTCGGGGTTAACAAGGTTTCCGCCCTTACGAACGGAACCCTGGGGCTGACCTTCGACAATAACCGAACCTTGACCAACTCGACGTTCGCGGCGGTCAATCCGGCTTATACGCCGGAGCTTGCGATGTCGCTGGTCCAGCCGTTGCTGCGAAATTTCGGCTGGAAATTCGCGACCCTCAACGTGCGCCTTTCTGAATCGGCGCAGAAGTCGGCGCAATGGACCTATGGCTCCTCGCTCAACGATTTCGTCCAACGGATTGGTAACGATTATTGGGGGGTAGTGCAGGCTGACGAGAATTTGCAGGTCGCCGAGGCCGCGCTCAAGTTCAACAATGACCTGGTGCGCATCAACCGCATCAGCCTGCAGGTCGGGACGCTGGCGCCAATCGATCTGCAGGAAGCGGAATCCGCCGCCGCTACCGCAGAAGCCAATGTCTATGCGGCCGAGGCGGTGCTCAAAACCGCTCGCGCACAGTTGCGCCAGGACGTGATGCTCAACCCGGCCGGAACCTTCGTGCCGGAGGATATAGAACCCGCGGAGGGCCCCAATCCGGGCTACGTGGTTAACGATTCGGAGGAAACCGCGCTCGAGCGGATGGTCGAATATAGTCCGGCGCTAGGCGGACTGCGTGAGGCGATCCGCACCGCGCTGTTGCAGGTTAAATTCGCCGAAAACCAGACCTTGCCCCAGCTTAACCTGGGCTCCCAGTTCGGTGTGACCGCAGTCAGCGGCACCACCCCCTGTATCGCGAATTTCAGCAGCCATGGCGTCGCCAGCAATTGCACGGTGCCCACGACCGGCACTCCGGTGGCCGGCACCAGGCTGCCGTTTGGCGGAATCTATGGCGATGCCCTGAATCGCATGCTGGACGCGAAGTTCTACAACTACGCGGCGGTGCTGTCGTTCGAGATGCCGCTCGATAATGCCGCTGCCAAAGCAGCCCTGGCGCAGGCGCGCGTCGCCTACGAGCAGTCGCGGATGCAGTATCGCGAAGCGCTGTCGCAATCCGTGGTGCAGATCGAGAGCGCGCTGGCCAACCTGCATGCGTTCGTCAAGCAGGTTGAAGCCACCAACAAGGCCTCCTTCTACGCAGAACAATCGCTTCGCGATGAACAGGTCGAGTTCCGCGTCGGTATGGCCACCACCCACGACCTGCTGCAATACCAGGATGAACTGGTGACCGCGCAGGGCAACCAGGTGCAGGCGAGCGTCGGGCTCGAGAATGCGCGACTTGCGCTGTGGCATGCGGAAGGAACTCTGTTGAACATCTTCAACATCAGCTTCCAGGTCCAGGAACCGCATGTTGCCCCCTGGTATTCGGACTTTTAGCCGGCGACTCCCGGGCTGCGGGGCGCGGACCTGATGGGTTATCTGTGGGTGGCGATCGGCGGTGCGCTGGGCAGTATGGCGCGCTACGGCTGCAGCGGATGGGTGACTCGCGTGGTCGACGGAATATTCCCCTACGGCACGATGGTGGTAAACGTCAGCGGCGCGGTCGTAATCGGGTTTTTCGCCGCGTTTGGCCTGCCCGACGGACGGATATTGCTGCCGGTGCCGGCGCGACTGTTCGTTATGACCGGCATCTGCGGCGGCTACACGACCTTTTCGACGTTCAGCCTCGAGACCTTGTTCCTTCTGCGCGAAGGTCAATGGCCGCGCGCGGTGGCGAACGCCGTGCTATCGGTCGCGCTGTGTCTGCTCGCGGCATGGGCCGGGTTTGCGGCGGGGATGAACCTGAACCGGGGTGGTTCGTAAGTCAGCGGGAAAACAGGCAATAGCCAGCCTCTGTTATGGGTGTGAAACATGGAAAAGAAATTCATCAACCCGGCCGAGACGCATAAGCCTCGCGGCTATACTCATGCGGTTGCGGTCGAAGGCGGCCGCACGATCTTCATTTCAGGGCAGGTCGCAATCGATCGCGAAGGTAACCTGGTCGGCAAGGGTGATCTGCGGGTTCAGGCCGAGAAGGCGATTGAAAATCTGGTCGCCGCGCTCAAGGCGGCCGGGGCGGCGCCGTCCGACGTAGTCAAAATGAACACCTACGTGGTGAACTACAAGGCGGCCGATTACCCAATCGTTCGCGAGGTGCGGGCGCGGGCCTTTCCCGGCGAAAATCCGCCAGCTTCGACTCTAATCGGGGTACAGGCGCTGGCGGTGGAGGGACTGCTCATCGAAATCGAAGCGATCGCCGCGATCCGGTAAGCGCCTACTCGTATTTTATTTCGACGGTTTCGAGATACTCGGCGAGCCGCGCCGCGCATTGCAGTACCGCGGCGGCATCGCGCATCTTTGCCGCGCGTTCGATCTCGGCCCCATATTCACTAACCGAATCGAACCCGTAGCTGCCGCCCTCACCTTTGAGCCGGTGGCCGATGCGGCTCAGGGCATCGAAGTCGCCAGCATTCGCGGCCGCGACAATCGGTTGGATGTCTGCGAGCTTGTTGGCGATGAACCCGGGGATCAGGTCGCTGAGCTCGGGGTCTGCTCGGATCAGGATTCGTCTCATAA
Organism: Binataceae bacterium (SeqCode); assembly: GCA_035279875.1. Lineage (GTDB taxonomy): Bacteria > Desulfobacterota > Binatia > Binatales > Binataceae > JAMXLL01. Next base: position 651 of record DATEGX010000398.1, on the reverse strand, counting down.
CTCCCGCCTCCCACACTCGTCGATGGCATAGAGCACGGATTTCCGGGGCTCTGTGCTTTCGATCCTCCAGAGAGCAATCAGAATGCCGGTGAAAGGGTGCGCGATTTACGATGCTTGAGTATGGAAATTACGCTTCCCGGGACGAAGAAGTGCCGCGGAAACGTAATGACGGCCTATTTCCGGACATCGGATAGAGCGTTGTCCGCAGGAGGTTTCCTAATCGACCGGAAACGTCGGAGCCTATTCGGCCAGCGCGCGCTCGAAATCTTCGATCAGGTCTTCCGCGGACTCCAGCCCAACCGATAATCGTATGAGGCCGTCTGAAATCCCCGCCCCAAGCCGCTCCTCGCGCGACATCCCGGAATGCGAGGTAGTGGCCGGGCGCGTGATCAGGCTTTCGACGCCACCCAGACTCGGCGCCGAGATCGGCAGGGTCACCCGCGAGATGAACTTTTCGGCGCTCTCGACCCCGCCCTCGAGCTCGAAACTGAGCATCCCGCCGGGGCCGTCGAACAGCTCGCGGGCGCGCGCGTAGTTGGCATGGCGCTCCAGGCCAGGATAGTTCACCGCCGCGACGGCGCGATGGCTCTCCAAAAAGCGCGCCACCCGCAGCGCGGTTTCATTCTGATGACGCACCCGCACCGCCAGCGT
>DATEGX010000397.1:0-4178 GCA_035279875.1 Binataceae bacterium (SeqCode) | reverse complement strand
AGATTGCCGAAGCGCTTGGCCACGATTTCCTGCGAACGCGGGAAGGTCGCCGCCGTATGCGGATAGTCCGACGACCACATGATGTTGTCAGGACCGTAGCGATGCAGTGAATCAACGAACACCGGATCCGAAATGAAAGTGGCGTAGACCTGGCGCCTGATGTAATCGCTGGCGCGCATCGGCAGTTTCATCCCGCCCAGCGCTCCGAGCCGATTCTGCACCGTATCCAGCCGGTACATGAAATACGGCATCCAGCCGACGTCGTTCTCGGCCGAGACGATCTTCAGGCCGGGGAATTTTTCCAGCACGCCGCCATAGACCAGCACCGAGATCGAGCGCTCGATCTGATGGTGCAGATTGGCCAGCGAGAGCAGGAAATTGCCGCCCTGGCGGGCGTCGGCGCCGGTTCCTCCGCGAGCCGTCAGGATATGCAGCGACAAGGGAATATTGAGGTCCTGCGCCGCCGCCCAGAAAGGCTCGTAGTCAGGATGGCTGTAAGGGCGGTCGTTGGGCGGTTCGGCCCAGATCATCGCGCCGCGCATCCCCTTCTTGGCCACGCGCTGAAGTTCGGCGACCGCGCCCGGGATATCCTCGAGAGTGATCAGGCCGAGCGGCACCAGCCGCTTGAGGTCGTAGCCGCAGTATTCGCATGCCCAATCATTGAACGCGCGGAAACAGGCCGCGCGCAACTCGGCGTCGTCCAACCCGAACAGCGGCATGCCCATCGAGGTGTAGATCACTTCCGCCTGGACCCCGTCGCGATCCTGATCGGCGATCCGGTAGGCCGGATCCCAGACGCTCTTGGGCGCCTGGTCGAAGCCCTTTTTGTTGTGATTCGGCAGTTCGTTCGAGGGCACCCCGGCCCCAAAGAAGCCTGCCACCGACATCGGGGTGATATTCTCACAGACGAAGAACTCGCCTTCGCGCCCGCCCAGGCCTTTCACGGTATGCGGGGCGCGGTCACGAAACTTCGCGTCGAGCCGTTCGCCCCACATGGTGGGCGGTTCGACGAAATGCGAATCCGCGGAAATCAGTCGATAGTCTGCCATGAATGGCCTCCTTGATGGTTCACGCCCGGCCACTGGACGGCCGCGGTCGTGACGTTGCAATTTGAAGTGTGCTGCCTCACTGACAATTACTTAGCGCCGCCCGGCGACGCCTGCAAACCCGCGAAAACAAGCCCTCGCCCTGGAGCATAAGCATAGCCGCTCGAATCCCTGTCGATGCATCACCTACAATTAATCGGTCTTGGCTTGACAAACAGTGATCAGCGGCGCGAGGCTTCGCCCAACACTTTGAAAATCGGGGGGAACTCTTGAGAACAATCAGTCGATTGGCAATCGCGGCCTTGGCTATTTCGATTGCGACCCCGGCCCTGGTATGGGCAGGTCCCAGCGTCACGGTCATCAACGGCGCCTCTAATCCGGTGCCGACGCAGGACGTGGACAATCCTGCCCGGCAGCCCTTTGCAGCATCCACCACCGTACTGACAAATCAATTCAACAACAGCGGCTTTGGGCTCACCTTGACCACGGTCCCGGCGGGTAAACGCCTGGTTATTCAGTTCGTCTCGGCGGTTTGCGAACCAACCGGCGCAGGGGGTGTCGTGCCAAATCCGCTCAGGCTTACGACGTCGGTAGACAACTGGTTTGCGATGACGCCCGGAAATACCACTGGCCTCGCGGTGACCAGTCAACCGACTACCCTGTACGCGGAGCCCGGGAGCAACGTTAACCTCACCGTATTCCCTACCACCAATGCGGCGACGGTAAGCTGCGATGCGTCAATCTCGGGCTACCTGATAACTCCCTGAGATTTTCGCGGCGTTCGAGTCCCGGCGCGGAGACTCATGCCGGAGGTCCATCCTCCGGCATGAAACACGGCCAAGGCGCGCTCACTTCAATGGATGCAGCCCGGGAAGTCGTTGCCGATAATCGTCTCGGCAAACCATAGGTTGCTCCCGCAGGCCCCGCTGGTCTGTTGCTGATTTTCGTCGAAAACGTCGAGCACATGGTTGCCGGTGGCGGTTATGCCGGTAACTCGATTATTGGCGCTGCCCAGTTCGATAGCGACCCCGTAGCTCTGACTGTCGGAGCCAGGATCCGTCGCGACGCCCCCGGCGATCGAATTGTAATTGCTGGTGGCTTTGCGCGGACACGCCATGCCCTGCGGCCCCGTGTTCGAGCATCCAACGTACAATCCCGCATGGGCGTTATTCACGACCCTAAAATCGATCACGCTGTTGTACGACGTCGCCGCCAGCCAGATGCCGTAGAAGGCGTTGCCTTCGCAATCGGCATTCAGGATCTGATTGTAGGACCCGCCGGCGACCCGAATGCCATAGATGTTGGCCTCGCTCGGATTCGGACCGAAGTCACCGGAAATGACGTCGGCGACCTTCGCCTGGCGGGCGCCGTTGAGGAAGACGCCGGCGACGGAATTCCCCTTGGTGGTCAGAAACTCGACAGTGTCATTCATTCCGTCAATCTCGACCCCATTGGCGAACGACTTGACCGTGCCTTGGTCGCCCTCGATAAAGACGTTCGCCGCCTTGGGCATCACATGAATACCTGCTCCCGAGCCGACGCTTGACTCGATAGTCGCGCCGTTCAGATTCACGGTGACATTGGACACCGCCACGACCACGCAGTCGCCACCATTGGAAACGAGCGTATCGGACGAGCCGCCGGGGTCGAGCTGATAGAAGCCGCTGCGAGTGATTTCACAACATTGGCTGGTTATCGAGGGGGCGGTGCAGATCGGCATCGAGGGAGCAGGATGACCGGAGCGGGCGGCGGCTGACTGGCAAAGCGCCAGCATTAGGACCCAAGCGCATGGCCCAGCCCTTTTTGGCAGGGCCGCGAAGCGCCAGCGCGTTCGAATCGTGCAGGGCATCGAACGCCGGGTCAGCGGCAGATCCGAGCCAGTCACCATTAGCTGCTCTATAGCACGGCATAAGTGAAATCGCCAAGAGCCAAAATTACGTGCTTTGGTCTGATTTGAGAGGGATTGGCTGGCTATTTCCCTTTAAAGGCGGCAGGTCGTTTCTCCAGAAAGGCGCTCATCCCCTCGCCGCGATCTTCGGTCGCATAGAGGAAGCCCATGGCCTGCCGTTCGGCTTCGATTCCACTCTTGAGATCGGTGTTCATGCCCATGTGCACGAGCATTTTGGCGCAACGCACGGCGATCGGCGGCATCGCCATGAGCTTGCGCGCCCATCCCAAGGCCCCGTCCATCAGCTGGTCGGCGGCCAGCACCTCATTGACCAGGCCGAAGCGCAGCGCCTCGGCGCTGCTGAGCGGCTCGCCCAGGTAGATCATTTGCTTGGCGATCGCCGGCGGCAGCATATGAGCGAGGCGCTGGGTGCCTCCGCCGCCCGGCAGTATGCCGATCCTGATTTCGGGTACGCCAATAACCGCCGCCTCGGCCATAATGCGGAAATCGCAAGCGAGGGTTAACTCGCATCCGCCGCCCATCGCCAGGCCATTGATCGCCGCGATAGTCGGCCGGTCGAGATCCTCGAGCGCGTTGAAGGTTATCTGGATATTTTCGATGAAGCGCATGAATTCCGGTGCAGTGGCGGCGCTCTGGAGGTTGGAGATATCGGCGCCGGCGCAGAAAGCCCGGCCGTTGCCGGTGAAAAGCAGCACCCGGACCGCGCGGTCGGCGCGCACGTTGGCGACCAGTTCGCCGATTTCGCGGGCCATCACCGCGTCGATCGAGTTGAGCTTGGCGGGCCGATTGAGCCGCACGAGTCCAATACCGTCATCGAGCGAATATTCGAGTGTCTGGTACATGCGAACCTCCGAAACGGCTAAATTATCAGCGCGCGAGCCTGCCACGCATCAATTCAACTTGTCTACCCGGCCTGGCGCGCGGATACTGACGGCAATGGCCAAAGAGAGCGAAATGGCCGGCTTTCCGTGGCGATTGGCAGCGCTCGGACCGCTGGCCGTGACGCTGTTCGCCCTCGCCATGTATTTCTACAACAATATGCAACCCGAAATCGGGTTGACTCTGTTGGGCTTCGCCTTCGCCGTGCCGATGGTCTGGGTAGTGCTCGCGGCGCGCGATGCCGAGAGCACCGAATCGCCGGTGCGGCTGTTTATTCCGCGGCTGACGACGATGCTGGTGCTGGGCTCCGCCTTCCTGGGCTATATGATGTGGAGCGTCAACCC
>DATEGX010000396.1:0-3294 GCA_035279875.1 Binataceae bacterium (SeqCode) | reverse complement strand
GAATTCTGACGATTGGCGACCTCGCCCGCCATGACGTGGCGGCGCTCCGCGGCATGTTTGGTTCCTTTGGGCCGCATCTGCACGAACTCGCCAACGGGCGCGACCCGCGGCGGGTGGTGGCCGACTGGCAGCGCAAGTCATACGGTGAGGAGAGCACCTTCGAGCGCGATCTGGCGGTCGACTCGCTCGAACTGCGGCGCATCCTGATTGCCCATGGCGAGGCGGTCGGGCGGCGCCTGCGGGCCGACCGTGTTCATGCTCGAACGGTGACGCTCAAGCTCAAGCTGGCGCGTCCGTTGGGGGGCGGCCGCTATCCGCTGGTCACCCGCAGTATCTCACGGGAGGTCGCGACCGACGACGGTGCCACGATCGCGCGGGCGGCGATCGGCCTTCTCGCGCGGGTTACGGTTCGGGATCGGATACGGCTCGCGGGTATTCAAGTGCATCAGTTGGAACGCGAAGATGACAGCCAACTCGGGCTCTTTGACGGATCCGGCGAAAATACGGCACGGGCCGGGCGGCTCAATCGCGCTTTGGACGAAGTCGCGCGGCGTTTCGGCGAAAGTGCCGTAACCCGCGGCCTCGTCCATGCCGAGCGCGCTGCCCCGAGCCGCCGGATTAAGTAGGCGGAGCGTCGCCAATCCCCTCTACGGCATCATCGCGCTTTACCCGTATAGGCGTGGTCGGCTAATCCTTAAGGCCACGATATTCCGTTAAGGCAGGTTTTCCCCGCGATGGCGCCGCAAACGCTGTTTGAAAAAATTTGGGATGCGCACCTGGTCCATGAAGCGCCCGGACAACCGGCGCTGCTTTATGTCGACCTCCATCTGGTGCACGAGGTTACCTCGCCGCAAGCCTTTGAGGGGCTCGCGAAGGCTGGCCGTAAGGTGCGCTGCCCCGACCGCACCTTCGCCACGATGGACCATAACGTGCCCACCACCGACCGCTCCCTGCCGATTACCGATCCTGATTCCAAGCTGCAGATCGAGATGATGCGCAAGAATTGCGCGCAATTCGGCGTGCGGCTGTACGACCTCGGCACGCGCGAGCAGGGAATCGTGCACGTTATCGGCCCGGAACTGGGCCTCAGCCAGCCCGGAATGACGATCGTTTGCGGCGATAGCCATACCGCGACCCACGGCGCGATGGGCGCCCTCGCCTTCGGTATCGGCACGAGCGAGGTCGAGCACGTCCTCGCGACCCAATGCCTATGGCAGGTCAAGCCGAAATCGATGGAGATTCGAATCGAAGGCAAGCCGGGATTGGGGGTCGGCGCGAAGGATTTGATCCTCGGCATTATCGGCACGATTACCACCGATGGGGGCACCGGCTACGTAATTGAGTACCGCGGCTCGGCTATCGAAGGCCTTTCGATGGAAGAGCGGATGACCGTCTGCAACATGACAATCGAGGGTGGGGCGCGCGCCGGAATGGTCGCGGCCGACCAGAAGACCGTCGATTACCTGCGCGGGCGGCAATTCGTTCCGGGCGGTAAGGAATTCGACGCGATGGCCGAGCGCTGGCTAGGCTTTCGCACCGACGCCGGCGCCAAATTCGACCGCAGCCTGACCTTCGACGCGGCGAAATTCGCTCCCCAGGTCACCTGGGGCACCAATCCCGGGATGGTGACGGACGTCAAGTCCAAAGTGCCCGATCCGGGCAGTTTCAGCGACCCGACCCAGCGGCGCGCGGTGGAATTGGCGCTCGATTACATGGCGCTGAGGCCAGGAACGGCGATCGAGGATATCCGGCTGGACCGGGTATTTATCGGTTCCTGCACCAACGCCCGGATTACCGACCTCAAAGCCGCGGCGGAGGTGGTGCGGGGCCGCAAGGTTGCTTCCAGCGTGCGTGCGCTGGTGGTGCCTGGCTCGCAACTGGTCAAAGTTGAGGCAGAACGGCTCGGTCTTGACCGGATTTTCACCGAAGCCGGGTTCGAATGGCGCGAATCCGGGTGCAGCATGTGCCTGGGCATGAATCCCGATATCCTGCAGCCCGGTGAGCGCTGCGCCAGCACTTCGAATCGCAATTTCGAGGGCCGCCAGGGAAAGGGCGGCCGCACGCATCTGGTGAGCCCCGCGATGGCAGCGGCGGCGGCGATTGCCGGCCATTTCGTTGACGTCCGCGAATGGGCCAGCCGCTGAGAGCGGCGGGAATCAGGAGGCTCGGTTATGGAACCCTTCAAGAATTTCACTGGATTGGTCGCGCCGCTCGATCGGCCCAATGTTGACACCGATCAGATAATTCCCAAGCAATTCCTCAAGGCGGTGATTCGAAGCGGGCTTGGGGCGGGCCTTTTTTATGACTGGCGGCGTCAGCCCGACAGTCTCTTCGTGCTCGAACAACCGCGCTTCAAGCAATCAACGATTTTGGTGTCGCGGGCCAACTTCGGCTGCGGCAGCTCGCGTGAGCATGCGGTCTGGGCGCTGGCGGATTATGGCTATCGGGCGGTAATCGCGCCGAGTTTCGCTGATATTTTCAAGAACAATTGCCTGAAAAATGGTCTTTTGACGATAATTTTGAAGCCTGAAGAGGTCGACGCAATCTTTAACGCGATAAAGGTGCATGACCCCTATCAATTGAGCATCGACCTGCCCGCGCAGACCGTCACCGACGGCTTCGGCTGGAAGGCCGATTTCCAGATCGACCCCTTTGCCAAGAAATGCCTGATCGAAGGCCTCGACGATATCGCCTTGACTCTCACCCACGACCAGAAGATCGCGGCCTTCGAGAAGGCTCATCCACTGCCCTATCGTCTCTGAGGTATCGTGTTTGGCTGACGGACAGCAGTCGGCCGTACCAAACCGGGTCTTGATCGTCGGGCCTGCGGGCGCTGCGGAACGGCTCGACCAGTATCTCGCCGCCGCGATGGCGCCTGAATGGTCGCGCTCGCAGGTCGGCCGAATGATCAAGGCGGGCTTGGTCACGTTGAACGGCTCAGCGGTCCGCGCGTCCGCATCTACTCATCCAGGCGATCGCATCGAGATAGCCAGCCCGCCGACGATTCCGGCGGCACCGCCCGCGGAAAACCCGCCGGAGATCGAGGTACTCTTCGAGGATGCGGAGCTGATAGTAGTGAACAAACCGGCCGGCATGACCGTGCATCGGGCGCCCGGCCATCTTCATTCCACGCTGGTGGACGGGTTGATGGCCCGCTTTCCGGATTTGGCCGCGATGTCCGAGCCAGATGGCGTTATGCGCCCTGGAATCGTGCATCGGTTGGACAAGGATACGTCTGGCGTGATGGTCGTCGCGCGAACGCCGTTTGCGCGGATGGCGCTTTCACAGCAGTTC
>DATEGX010000395.1:0-24845 GCA_035279875.1 Binataceae bacterium (SeqCode) | reverse complement strand
GGCACGGCGAGTTGACCTAGTCGATCTACGCGGCAGAGTAGTTTTTCGCGGGCGCGTTCCATCCGGAACGCGCCCTTTTTTGTCGCCGCGGCTGCGATACCTGACACCAGCCCACCCTAAAGACCGCCAGGCCAGTTCTTGGTCCAACAATACGATCGTGACGTCGAACCAGGGCTGCGTTAACTAGCGTTCCACGAGAACCCCGGACGGATACCGCAAGGCATTGAACGCTGCCGCGCGGTTTGTGGAAAAAGTTCAATCAAGCGACCGGAGGCGAGCTTCCTCGCCTCCGGCCATCTTTTCAATTCTTTGCGCCGTAGTCGTTGACCAGGGCACCAGTGGGCTCGGTCACGGCTCGTGGATTACTGCAGGGCCGGGTTGCCGCCGCCATTGGGATTAAAATAACAGCCCAGGTCTCCGCGTAGGGCCCCGGCCTGGCACTCCCTGAGCGCCCTCAGAGCCGCAAGGTCGCAAGCAGCGTCGTCGGCGTTCGAAGTGGCGGCGGGCAAGCAAACGGTCGTCAGGGTATTGAGGGCCCCTTCTTTGCACTTCAGTGCTACCTCTTCAACCCTCACGCTGCACACGATTACCGCCGCGGCGGGATCCCTGACCTGAACCATCGCATCCTGGGCGACGGCGGTCGAGAAGGGTAGAGCACCCGCGGCCATCACGGCCACCACCCCGGCGCCAAACATCCTCAATGCCAGCTTTTTCATAATCTCTCCTCCCATTGCTCCGGCTTTGCGCCTTGAGCGGATGAGGATATAACATAACGTTTTGTTGAATGACAAGACGAAGCGTCAAACGCTATGGACTACGGGTTGAGTGCGACGGAAATGGACGGCGCGCTCGAAGTCGAAGTGTGCCGGCCGCGAAACCGCTCTTCGTGCGGTGCCCACCGCTAGCCTTGGGAAAAGGCTAGCCCAGGCGCTGCGCGGTATTCCTTCTGCGCCGTCTAAGCTGGCAGATGAAGACGGCAGCCCTGCGATAGATTTTCAGCCGGTCGAAGCGGACGGCCCAGTCAGACTGAGGCGCGTTTGCGAGCGAATGATCACAAAACGATAACGCGATAGAGCGAGCTAAGCGCGCCGTCAAGCGGCGCGCTGCTCTATCAGTGGTGAGCCATGGGGGCCGGTGAGCCGGCCGCTACCGGTGTCATCTTGGTCGAAGGTTTGGTCGTGTAATGTGCCTTCTTCTTGCATCGATAGACGCTGGAGGTCGAGATTTTCAAGTCGTCGGCGATAGCCTTGGTCTTCTTGCCGCTGTTGACCTCGGACATGACCTTGGTGCAGTCGACCTTGTTGGCTAACGCGATGCTCGGAGCGAGGGCGAAGCCCAGCGCGAGCAGGAGCACGAGACCGCATCGAGACGATTTAATCACGGCGACATCCTCCTCGCATTGTTAGGCGCTGATAGGCAATCAGGCGCAGAGTATCGCAAAAATCGTTGGCCAGAGAAAGGCGCCGGCTAGTCGAACTCGAGCATCACTTTGCACTGATTGGTTGGCTGCTTCAGAGCCGCGAAGGCCCGCGGCAATTCCGCCAGGTTCACGGTGTGGGTGATCATCGGCTCGGTCGAAATACGGCCCGAGGCCAACACCGCAATCGTGGTTTCGACTTCACCGGGCTCCAGCCCGAGGCTGAAATGAATATCCAGTTCCTTGTTGATCGCGATACCCGGCGGAAAGCCGTCGTCTTCCAGCGAAGCGCCCAGCACCGCCACCCGTCCCGCGCGCGGCGCGTAACCAATCGCCTGAGCCAGCGTGCCATGCGAGCCGATACATTCGAAGACCACGTCGGGCCCGCTGCCGGTCAAATGGGTGATCGCCGCCGCCGGGTTACGGATCCGCGGGTCGACGGCCAGGTCGGCGCCCAATTTGAGCGCCAGGTCGCGCCGCTCGAGAGCCAGTTCGGAGACCACGATCGAGCGGGCACCTGCGTAGCGTGCCCATAGCAGGGTCACCAATCCGATCGGTCCGGCGCCCATAATCACGCAGGTTTCACCTGCCTGAAACCGCACACGGCGGAGACCGTGCAGCCCAACTACCATCGGCTCGACCGTCGCGCCGACGCGAAAGTTCATCTGCCCGGGCATCTTGAAGAGGCTGCCGGGCCGGGTCTTCATGAACTCTGCGTAGGCGCCGGGAACTTCGCCGAAGCCGACCGCGCGCATCGTGGGGCATTTGACCGCGAATCCGGCGCGGCACAACGCGCATTCGCCGCACGGCAGGTAAGACATCGCTACGACGGCCTCGCCACGCTCGAAACCGCTCACGCCGTCGCCGACTTCTTCGACAATCCCGGCGAATTCATGGCCCATGATCGTCCCAGCCGGCATTTTGACCTTGCGCGAATCCGCCGCGTGGAGGTCGGAGCCGCAGATGCCGCAATTCTTGACGCGCACGACGACCTCCCCGGCTCTGGCGCGGGGTTCAGGCACATCGGCGATTTGCAGCGGCGCTTCCGGCGCCTGAAAGATCGCAGCCTTCATCAGCTAAAGCATGCTAAACCATGCCGGTTAGGCAAGAAAAGGCGGGCAAGGGCGGATCGGCTATGCATTAATAGCTACGCCGGCGGTATTCGGTTTCCAGGATTTGCGCAATTCCGGCAGCGATCGCCCTAGCAGCCTCTCCAGACGATCGAGATCGGGCTCGTAGAGCGAACAGAGCAGGTCCCGCGCGCGGCCGTCGAGCGGCGGTTTTTGCGCATTCTTGAGGAACATCCGCTGAAAGATGAAGGCGCCGACGGAGCGCGGTACGATCGTCTGGCCGATCATTCGTGAAAATTTCGCCCCGGCCAGCCGCCGCATCCACTGATTGCGAGGCGCTGCATAGGAGTTGTAGGTGGTCGACGTATCCACGCTTTCGAGCGGCGCCGGATCGAGGCCGAGAAAGCGCGAAATGTCGCCTAGCGCCGCCTTCACATCGCTGCGGAACTCGTCGAAAAGCATGATCTTGACCCGCTCAGGCCTGAAAGTATCCAGATAGCGGCGCACCTGTTCGGAATAAAGTCCCAGCTCATAGTACAAATATGATACACCCCACCCGCGGTCGGGCCGGCGCATATCTTCCACCAGAGCATCATAGAACGTGCGATGCTGCACGCCCTCACGATAATCCATCAAGTAATGTGAATAAGCGCGCTCGAGCGGATCCCGCAGGATCATCGCAATCCGGGCGTGCGGCACAGTCTCGCGAATCCGCACCGGCGCTTCCTCGTGCCAAAGATACGAGGGGCTGGCGTCGCCAATCACAGCGTGCCCGCGCGCACCCGCGAAAAGCCGAAGGTACGCGCTGCGTTTGGTAATTGCCTCGATAAAGAATCGCTGGTCCGCTGAAGGCCGGACCTGGGTGAAGAAGTGCGGCTCCTTTACTGCCGGGAAGAAGACGTCCGGATGCTGCGAGAGATAGGCATAAAGAGAAGTGGTGCCCGCCTTCGCCGCACCGACCAGGAAGAAATTAGGCCAGATCTCATGCATACGCCAAAGCCGTTCAGGTGTTGAAGTGTCAAGGCATCAGCCGGGCTGTAAGTTCGAATCGCCATCTCGGAAATACGATATTCCTATATCCGGCGCGCGCGATGAAGCTATGCGTTTACCCCTCCCCGCCAGAGAAGCGGTGAGTGTCGAATCCGCCACGCCGCGCCGAGCTTAGGGTGTACCACGGCCCGTTTGCTCCGTGGTTTCGGCTAGGAAACCCATTACGAGCGCATCGGCATGGTCAATGACACCGGCCTTGGGCGGCAAAAAGGCCAACCCCGCTAGCAATCGACTTCGCCCAAACCAGCCTTCAGAATGATATCAAAGCTGGTGGTCCGGCCAAGCCTGCCCATCGTCTTCTCAACCATGCCGAGCCGCCCTCCAATTCAGGCGCGCAGAGCCGGTGCGCTCAAAGCTCTCCTCACGCGTCTTAACCCGAGCCGCCAGGCGATTCTCCAAAACGTCGTTATATGGACCGTCGCCGGCGCGCTGTTATGGTACGTCGGGCGAGGTTTGACGGGTCACCAGGTCGCCAAGGCGCTGGCGGACTCGAATCTCACGCTTTTTGTCAGCGCCAACCTGGCCTCGCTGCTGATTCGATGGCTCGTCGACACCTACCTATTTTCGCTGCTGTTCAGCTATTTCCATGGACGCACGACCTATCGCGAGGTCCTGCCCGTGATGGCCGCGCAATATTTTCTGCAGGCGGTTAATCTTCTGGTGGCGGACGCGGCGCTGGCCGTGTTTCTTCATCGGCGCAAGGGCGTCGAATGGATTACGGCGGGCTGGACGCTGGCCTTCCAGGGGATGCTCGACGCGATCGTGCTGGCGGCGCTTACGTTAACCGCCGGCATCGCCGTTCCCGACTCGCCGATCCGCGAGGCTCTGCCGTATTCAGCAGCGACTCTAGTATTTTTGCTCGGCGTCTCGGCCTGGTGGATGCGGGGTAAGCCGTCGACTGTGTCGGGGCGATGGCTCCGCAACCGGCCCGCGATGCTGGCCTTCAGGACCGCACGTCCGCACCATTACGCGGTACTAGGACTGATCCGGTTGGCGATCCTGTCGTCCAACGCGCTGTTATTCTATGTCGAACTCCGCGCCTTCGGTCTCGGGGTGCCCCTCGAGGCTGCTTTGGCGCTCTCGCCAGCCTTGATATTCGCGCAGAATGCGCCGCTGACGCCGTCGGGTCTTGGACCGTTGCAAATCGTGATGGTGTGGGGATTTTCATCCTATGCGCCGCGCGACCGCATCCTGACGGCGGCGCTCGCCATCAGTGTCGTTCAGTTGCTGTGCAGAATACCGCTCGGAATCGGTGCCGCCGGCACCTTCGCGCGGCGGGTGCTGACGATGCGGCAGCCGGATGAATATGTTGAGAAGGACGAGGCAAGAAAACTCCCAACCGTCCGCGCTTGAATCAGCGGGCTCATTCTGTGACGCGCACGCAAGCCTGAGGCACTCGAACGTGCGCATCCGCCGTGTCAAAATCACAAGCGCATCCGCAGCAATCAAAGTGGCGGCATGAATGAGGGGGCAGGTTAGGGGCGATGGCGCGCAAAAAGCTTCGGGTTGGAGTGCTCTTCGGCGGGCGTTCGGGCGAGCATGAAATATCGTTGCGGTCGGCGCTGACCGTCATGTCCGCGATGGATCCGGCGCGTTACGAAATCGTTCCAATCGGAATCGCGCGCGACGGCCGCTGGCATTTGCGCGCCGATGCGATCGGGCTGCTCAAGCAGGCGACGCCCAGGCTGCGGGCGCTCGGGCATGGCGGCGTACCGGTGAGCCTGCCGCCCCATCCGGGCCGTAATTCGCTCGAGTTGGTGGCGGCCGGTAATGGCAATTCCTCGCCTGCCAAATCGAGCAATGGAACGCCGCTGGCCGGCCGTCTCGATGTGATCTTCCCGGTCCTGCATGGCACTTACGGCGAAGATGGCACCGTTCAGGGACTGCTCGAACTGGCCGGCGTGCCCTACGTTGGTGCAGGGGTGCTGGGCTCGGCGGTCGGGATGAACAAGGATGCCCAGAAGCGGCTTCTCCGCGATCGCGGCATCCCGGTAGTGCGCTACTTTGCGTTGACGCGCGCCGAATACGCGGACGACCGCGGCATCGCGCGGCGGCAGGCGGCGCAACTCGGCTACCCGGTCTTCGTCAAGCCCAACGCGCTGGGCTCGTCGATTGGTATCAGCAAGGTCAAGTCGGCCAGGGGGCTCGGTGCGGCACTCGAGGACGCCTTCCAGTACGATCGCAAGGTGCTGATCGAATCCTCATGCATCGGGCGCGAGTTCGAATGCGCGGCACTCGGCAACGATCGCCCGGAAGCCTCGGTGGTGGGCGAGGTAGTGGTCAAGGGCCGTCACGACTTTTACAGCTACGAGTCGAAGTACGTTGATCCGAACGGCTCGGAGACCATTATCCCGGCTGATTTGCCGGAACCGGTCAGCCGGCGCATCCGCGAGATTTCGGTGGCGGCTTTCAAGGCGCTGGATTTGCGCGGAATGGCCCGGGTGGATTTTCTCGCGCGCGGTGACTTGAGCGAAACTTTCGTCAACGAGGTCAACACGATTCCCGGCTTCACCGGCATCAGCATGTATCCGAAGCTATGGGAGGCGAGTGGGTTGCCCTTGGGAAAGCTGATCGACCGGCTGATCGATCTTGCCCTGGAGGATAGCGGCGAACGCTCGCGACTTAAGTTTACCTATCAGCCGCGCGCCTGATTCAGCGCTCGAGCGGCCAACTATCACCGCAGCGGCCAACTACGATGACCGAGTTGTTAATCGCGACCACCAATCCCGCCAAGCTTGCGGAATATCGCCTGCTGATGCGCGGCTTCGCGCTCAGGCTGTTATCGCTGCGGGAGGTGGGAATCGATATCGAAGCACCGGAAACCGCCTCGAGCTTCACTGCCAACGCCCGCATCAAGGGCGCCTTTTATTTCATCCGCTCCGGAATACCGACCTTCGCCGACGACGGCGGTCTCGAAGTCGACGCACTCGGCGGCGCACCGGGTGTCCAATCGCATCGATGGCTCGGCGAGAAGGTCGACGACCGCACGCTGGCCCAAGAAGTGGTTCGGCGGATGGCCGGGGTCGAGCCGGCGCGCCGCACCGCGCGGATTCGCGCCGCCGCCGCGCTGTTTTGCATCGACCATGGCGTCGTGCGCGAGCGCGTCGCGGAAGCGGCGCTCGAGGGTACCGTGGCGGAGCGCTGTTACCCGGAGGTTCGCGCGGGCTTTCCCTATCGTTCGGTACTCTATCTACCCGAGCGCGGACGCTACCTGGCGGAGTTGGACGAGGACACCGCAGCCAATTTGAGTCAGCGGCGCCGGGTAGTCGAACAATTCGCCGATGACTTGCACTTGCTGGCTGCCGGCCGCTGATTCCCGCACGTTTTCCGCTGTCGGCTGGGCTCCAGCCTGCCATAATGGAGTATAGGAGGGGGCCATGAGCGCGGGAGTGAGGCGCAGGCGAAAAGGTCGGGTCGTAGTGCTGCATCTTGCGGCGCAATATCCGTTTGCGGGCGTCATTTGGCAGCTGCTCCATCACCTGGTCGGGCTGCGGAGTCTCGGACTCGAGGTTTATTACCTCGAGGACCACGGCTCGTGGGTCTACGATCCGCGGTCCGAGGTGATCGTCGCCGATCCCGCGCCAAATCTGCGGATTTTGAGCGAGGCGCTCGGGCGTTTCGGCTTCGACGGCCGCTGGGGTTTCTACGATGGCGAGGCGCGTCGATACCTGGGTTTCAGCCGCGAACGCGCTCATGAGCTGTTGGCCGAAGCCGACGCGGTCATAAATCTATGCGGCGCGACCGATCCGCGCGAAGAGCATCGCCGCAGCCGCTGCATGATTTATCTGCAGACTGATCCCGGCACGATTCAGGTGGAAATCGCCCAGCGAACCCCGCACGGACAAGAGGTCGCCTCGGCCCATCACCTGTTCTTTACTTATGCCGAAAATCTCGGTGCCCCCGATTGCCTGCTTCCGACCGGCGGCATCCGATGGTATCCCACGCGGCCCCCGGTCCTGCTCGACCAATGGCATCCCGGGGTCGGTTCCGACAGCCCGATTGCCTTCACCACGGTAGGCACGTGGAGAAATCGCGGCAACGACGTTGAGATCGGGGGCGAGACTTACTACTGGTCGAAGCATCTGAATTTTCGCAAGCTGCTCGAAGTCGCCGGGCAAGCCGGCCAACCGATCGAGCTTGCCACCGACTTGAGCGCGGGCCCCGATTACGAGGCTGCGGTAGCCGGCGGTTTCAGCTTCACGCCAGTAGTTCCGATGTCGCTCGAACTCGACACCTACCGCGAATATATTTCGGCGTCGCGCGGGGAATTCACCCCGGCCAAGGACGTCTACGTGCGCACGCGTTCAGGATGGTTCAGCGATCGGACGGCCTGCTACCTGGCCGCGGGGCGTCCGGTGATAACTCAGCGGACCGGCTTCGAAAAGTACCTGCCGGAGGGGAGCGGCCTGCTCGGCTTCGACCACGCCGACGAGGCGGTCGCCGCCCTTCGCGCGGTCAATTCCGATTATGCCCGGCACTGCCAGAGCGCACGCGAAATCGCCGCTGAGTACTTCGACGCGGGCCGGCTGCTGGACGAAATCGCCGAAAAAGCCGGCCTCTGACGCGCTCGCGAGCAGGCATTGACCTCCTGAGGGCACTACGGCAGCCTGCTGAATTGGCGAGTTGTTGGTCTGCCGTGCCGAGGCCAGGCGCGGCGCCAATTCGCTGAACGATGCAACCGACTCCGCTACAAACGATCCTCGGCCTGGGCTTTCTTGGCCCGGACGCGCGCGCGGTGGCCGAAATGCTGCTCGCGCTGGTAACGGGCGCGGCGGCTCTAGCGCTCCGCGGGCAGCGGCGCACAATGCGCGCGCCCTCGCTCGTGATGTGCTCGTCGGGTTTCCTGCTCGATCTGGCGGCTGCGCCGCAGTTCGCCTTCTGGCCGCAATGGACGCGATGGGCCTCGGCGTTCGGGCTGCTGCTGGTTTGCTGGGGCGTGATCAAGATGCTGCTCGACGCGGTGGATGCGGCGGCGCATCGCAGCCGCGCCCACTTCTCGACGATTTTCAAAGAATTGCTGATGCTGCTGTTGTTCGCGGTGGTGGCGATGTCGGTGCTGATGGAGGACGTGCATATTGACCCGACCCCGCTGCTCGCCAGTTCGGCGGTGGTCGGAGTGGTGCTCGGTTTCGCCCTGCAGGAATCGTTGGGCAACGTCTTCAGCGGTCTGACCTTGCAGTTGGGCAAGCCTTTCACCCCGGGCGATTGGGTACGCAGCGGAAACTTCACCGGCCGCGTCCAGGGTATCGGCTGGCGCGCGACGGTGGTGATTACGCGCGCTAACGAGCGGCTGGAAATTCCCAACTCGCTGATAGCCAAGGATATCGTCGTCAACTATTCCAATGGCCTGGTCGCGGACGAGGTTTCGATCGGGCTGAGCTACGACGCTCCGCCCAACTACGTGCACGAAGTGATCAACGAGGCGCTGCGCGGGGTGCCGGGCGTTCTGCAGCAGCCCGAACCGTCGATCCTCACGACCGACTACAACGACTTTTCGGTGCGCTACCGGGTGAAGTACTGGATGGTCGACTACGCCGAGGCCGAGCGGCTTCACGATACCGTGATGACCAGCCTGTGGTATGCGCTGCGGCGCAAAGCGATCGAGATTCCTTACCCGGTGCGCACGCTCCGCACGGAAGCCCAGGCGGCTATCAATCGCGGTGCCGAGGCCTTCGAACAGGAGATTATCGGTGAACTGCGGCAGGTCGACTTCTTGCGCAACTTGCGCGACGACGAACTGCGGCTGCTGATGCCCGGCGTAACGGTACTCAAGTTCGGTGCCGGTGAGACTATCGTCCGCGAAGGCGACGAGGGTAATTCACTGTACATAATCCGCGCCGGCACGGTTGAAGTTGTTGCGAACGCCAACGGCGCGCGGGAAGTGCATATTCGGGATTTGCGGCGGCCCGCATTCTTCGGCGAAATGGCCCTGATGACCGGCGAGCCGCGCAACGCGACGATTCGCGCTCGCACTGACGCCGAACTGCTGGAGCTCAGCCGCGACGGCTTCACCGAACTCTTCAAATCGCATCCCGAGAGCGCCGCCAAGATGGGCGATATAATCGCGCTGCGCATGACGGAACGGCGCGAGTTGCTCGACGCGGCGCCGCACAACGACGGCTCACGCACCCATGCAAGCTGGTTGCTCGCCAAGATCTCCGCGGTATTCAACCTGTCGACGGCACGCTGACGCTAAAGTCAGCCTTCAGGATTAGTAGGGTCTTCGAGGGGGGGCGGAAGCCAAGTTGTCCCGCCGCCCAACCTGCTGACTTTTCGCTAATTCTTGGATTTCATCTCATTCGGCAGGAAATTTGCGCCGCGTCGTATTCCTCGAAGTCGGGTACGACGGGTCGGAGGGAGCGTCCGTGTACGGCTGAATTTCACTGCATCCGCCGCCGTTGACGGGTCAGTCCGCTGCCGGATAGATCGACCCCGCAGCTTGGGCAATAGACGAATCGCAAGGTGCGAACATGCGGCGCAGTGGTGGTGCGCGTTTGCCAGTCGAAGTTCTCGGAACGGCCGGTATAACCGCATTCCGGACAGATATACGCACCGGTCAGCAGTACCCGCGCGATCAGGCGCCGGGCGCGTATGGAAAAGCTCGCTGGCATGGGGCTTGAGTCTCGGACTGCGCCACTAAAATGACTCGCTCGCCTTTGAATGCGTTACTTCAAAGCAATGCTGTCGTGACCGCGTCCATCACAAGTGTCGCGCTTAAGCAGATTGAATGGAAGTGAAGCAAAGAGAAATTAGCGTGAAAAAAGTTAGTCAGAAATAATCGAACGTCCGACTCTTCACGTTCTATGATGCGATATATTGCGGTATTTCTCTTATGCAAGCCGTTAGGGCTTAGTTGATGTAATCAGCTTCTTTTGCTCCACTAATGACTCAATTGCGCGTACCGATTGCGGAAAGCAAGCGTCCGAACAGGCTGGTGCTCTGCACGGCCCCCGGCCCCCCGGAGTTCAGTTGCCGCGCCAGCCGCTCGACGGCGCGCGCCAGCGGCGAAGCGGGCGCTACCTGCCAGAGGTCCTGAGCGCGCATCTGCACGCGCTCGAGAGTTCTTTCGTCATCCGGCATCCTGGCGAAAAGCGGTCTTCCGAGGGTGCTGGAAATCTGCGCTTCGCCGATTGGATGATGGGGGTGATAACGGTTGACGATAAATTGCGGTTCGGCCCCAGCCAGCCCCAGCCGTCCGAAAAGATCGAGAAATCGCCAGGCACAGCGAGCCGACGCGATCGATTGTTCGAGCACGTACAAAACGAGGTCCGAATGTTCCCACGCGGTCACCGCGTTTTCGTCGACATAACCGCCGCAGTCCACTACCACGAAGTCGAACAATTGGCGCAGCAACTCGAACACTTCGCCGACGGTTCCTTCGTGAACCAGTTCGGCCTCCTCGATCCGCTTGGGCGCGGCCAGCAGGTAGAGACCCGAGGTATGTTTCGCGAGCGCGGTTTCGAGCTGAATCGAGTCGAGCTTCCGATCGGATTTGCATAGCTGCAAAATCGTGCGATCGGGTTCAAGGTTGAGAAAAGTGCCCAATGCCCCGGTCTGCAAATCGAGGTCAACCGCCACCACTCGTTTGTTCAGCGTGTGGCGCAACGCCAATGCCAGATTAGCGGTCAGGCTGGTTACCCCGACTCCGCCTACCGTGCTGACTATCGAGATGATGGTGCCGCCGCCGCGCCGCTCCTCCTTGCGCCGCGCCTCGCTCACCTTGAGCAGGGCGCGCGCCGCGTCCGCCGGCTCCAGTGGCATGAATAGCAACTCGTCGGCCCCGGCCCGCAGCGCTCGGCGCATCAGGGCCTGGGAACGTTGTTCCATCAACGAAAACAGCGCCGGCCGCGATGGGCCCTCGGAATGCGTTTGCAGGTACCGCAGGGACGCTTCTTCGTCGCCGTTGAACAGGACGATCGCGACGTCGGGTGCGGAGGCGGGCGAAGCTCCGCTGCCGTCATGGTCAGCCTCGCTGAGATCGAGCGCCGGATCGCCGAGCGACTTGAGAACCTCAGCGACCTGCTGGCGCTTCATGTCTGGTTCACCGACCAGCAGCACCTTGAGGAGGCCGCGCCGTCCTTCGTTCTTGCCAATCACAGCCATTTTGCCCGGCGTTCCACGGCTGCGCGCTAGTTCAAAATCGTGGCCGGCTCGCGTCAGGCACGGCCAGCCGCTGGGTACGAATCTCGTCGCTGGTCAGCGGTCCGCGCTCGGGTGGTAGGAACGGAGTGCCATTGGATGGCAACGGCTGCACGATTTGCGGCGTCACCGTCATCACCAGGTCGGAGGACTGATCGGTGTACTGGGTATGTCTGAAGAGACCACCCACAAAGGGCACGTCGCCGAGGTAAGGGGTTTTGTCCACTTCGGACACTGGCGTATGCAGAATCAGCCCCGCGATGATGAATGTCTGATTGTTTTTGAGCCGCACGAAAGTCTGCGCGCGCCGGGTGACAAACGCCGGCACCGAAAAACCAAAAAGATTGACCGCGTGCGCGTAATCAGGCTGCGAGACCTCGGGCTTGACTTCCAGTTCGATGTCGTCGCTGCCGATCACGGTCGGTACGAAGATGATCGACGTGCCAAATTGCTTGAAAACGATCGAGGTGTTCAGCGCTTGCGCGACCACGATCGGAATCTCGCCGCCCGAGAGGAATTCCGCTTTCTCGCCCGAGTTCGCCAACAGATGCGGCTCGGCCAGGATTTTCCCCAGGTTGTGAGTTTCGAGAAACGAAAAGAAAGTCTGCGTGCTGACGTTTGAATTCGATCCGGTCAGCCCGTAGTTCAGGGTCGGCGAGAGCAGCAGCGGGATGATCTGTCCCGGTGGCGGAAGGGTCCCGGTTGCGGTCGTCGATAGCAGAGTCTGGGTCGGTGTGCCGGCGCCGAGCAGCACACTCGAGGTGATATTGCTGGTCGAGGTGTACTGCGTTGCCACACCGCCCGGCCCGAGTCCCACCAGCGACACGTTATACTTGGGCAGCGCCGCAGACCAGTTCACGCCCTGCTGCTCGATCCGGTTGCGGTCAAGCTCGGCCACCAGCACGTTGAGCATCACCTGCGCCCGGCCGAATTCATCGACGCGGATTTGCCGCTCCTCGTACTGTCCAAAGGCGTCCCAGACCGCGAGCGTGGTGAATCCCGGCTTATGCCCGACCAGGTTAATCTGGTAGGGGTTGATGACCTGCAGATCGGCGACGTCGGTGTCGGCGATCGAGATACGCCGGATGCGCCGCCCGAAATCGAAGATTCGCGAACTGCCGACGGTCAGAACCACCGCTTCATTCGGCAGCGGATTGCCGCCGTGGGCATTGGATTCACCCGGCATCGGCGGTACAGCTGCCGGGTTCACGCGAAATTTGCGCGGAGGAAGCTGCGCCGCCCCTGATGCGGCCTGACTCGGCATCATCGGTGCTGAGGACGCCGCGATCTGAGCCGGATCGCTGGCGGCTGGTCCAGCGTGCCCGATGCTGTTCGTTGACGACCGCGAATCGGGGCCTGATTCCGCTGTTCCCGCGCCCTTGGGCTGCGGCGTTCCAGTCGACCCGTCGGCGCTTGGCTCGGTGACTCTCGCTATCGGGGACGCAGTGGCGCCCGCGCTCGCGATAGGGCCGCTGCCGGGATCGAGCGGGGCTGCGGCGGAGGAGGCGGCCGAAGCGCCCCCGGATCCAGCCAGCTCGAGCGGTGGCGGTGCGGTGCCGGGCGACAGTGGATGCGTAAAGGGACTGGCAATCGCTTGCACGCTAATGTCGTACTTGACGAGTTCGCCGCTGGCGCTGGTCGCCTTGATAATCCATTCCCCGCGCGCGGCGCCCAGCAGCACCAACTCGCCCGGTTTGTCGCCGTGGACGATCAGCGCGTTGGAATTGCTGACCACGCGAATCGACGGCGTCTGGTTCGGGTCAAGGTCGCTAATCACGTAGCTTTCCCCGGCGTTCATCTTTATCGGTACGGTGCGGACGTGGGTTGGCTCGGCCGCCATAAGCGGGCCGACCCCTGCAACCGCCAACGTCAGCGCGAGCGTCAAGACGAGCAACCCGCCGCCTGCCCTTTTGCTCATGTCGCCCCCTCTCAGCGTCCTGGAATTACGGACTTATGGCACTTCGATGGTTTTGGAATGGGGTGCCGCAAAGCCGAGCGGTGTGGAATAGTTCGGGTTCGAAGAATTCGATTCCGCGCGCGGCGCTTCGCCGCGCGAACCTCCCGCATGGCCTGCAGCGTTGTCCGCCGCGGGACCCGGCTCGCCGGGATTCTGCTCTGGCCCGGCGTCGGGGCTTGACGGCGCTGATAGCTCGCTTCCGCCCTCGGCGCCTCCGCCATGGTCTTCGCTCACGGAGCTTTGCTGGTCGAACGAATGCCTGGCGTGCACGAAGGAGATGTCCTCGACGCTCTTGCCGTTGCGCAATACCTCGACCCTGACCGGATTCGCCGCCGCTCGATGCGGACTTGGGGTGAAAGTCTGCGCAGGCGCCAGCGCCTCCTGAGGCTGATCGCGCGGGCCACCCAGCATGTCGTTGACCGCGACTCCGGATGTATCGACGATCTTGTGGTCGTCGTAGTTGCGCATCGCCAGCCGCAGACTGCCCTCATGGCTGGCCAATTCGAGCCGTTCGGCCTGCTCCGGCGTGACCAGGAACGTCACCACCTTCACCTCGACCGGTTTGTTCTCGACGCTCTCGACGTCCTGGGCAATCGCCAGTACCTCGACGTTTTGCAGGACGATCTTCGAGAACGGCTGCCCGCCCTTGGGGCCGTTGGAAACCGCGATCAGGACGTCGACCCGGGTATGGGGCAACACAAACCCGGCCATATCGCCGACTTCGTCGACCGGTACCGAGATGGCGCGCATGCCGGTCGGAATCAGCAACGGCAGGATGCCGGCGTTCTTGTCGCCCTTGAACAGCCGGTCGGCGACGATCGGCTCGCTCTGGACGAAGCTGGTCTTGGCGTACTCGTTCAGCGGCGCTGACAGGTCGGTAAAGGCCCCTGGCGGAACGTCGTCGCGAGACCATCGGCTGAGCTTGAGGGCGCTGGGATCGATTTTGGTGCCGATCGACAAATCGTGGGCGGCAACCACGATGCTCATCGATTTGGCCATGGCCTGCTGGACCTCGGCCTCGCGCTTCTTGAGCGCCGAGTACACCAGCATCGCGGCGATAAACGCGGCGACGCCGGCCAGCAGCACAAACGTGATCGGCCGTCTCATCTATACGCCTCCCGTCCCGGGGCTATAACGACTCGGACCGTAAGCCGGGATGAGGATGAGGTGGGCCGAGGTCTCGGGACTCTCGGGCAATTTCATCGCCACGCAGCCATGGTGCATTAATGGTGCCGAATATGGGTTGGTCGCGGCCGGATGGTTTTGGACGGCCCAGCCCCTCGGCCAGTCTACAAAAGCGTTGCCAAACCGGCCTGAATCGAAAAGTGTCGCGCTAATGAACACCTAATTCAGGTCGTTTCGCCAGGTCCGGACGGTCTTGGAAGCGTTCTCGGCGTCTGCCTGTGATGGAAGGAGCGCCTCGACCCAGCCGTCCCGCGGCCGCCGGTTTCGCGGCAAAATGATGCCGCATCGAGTCCAATCCATGACATCCGCTAACCCTCGGCGACCGGCTCCAACACGACCAGATCGCCGGTCTGGGTGCCGCTTTCGGCCACACTTCCTGTGGCCAGTTCCAAGGCTATCCGGGCGCTGAAGACGATCGACGAGAACCGCCAGGGCTTCAATTCGCGGTTGAGACGGACGACCTGGCCTTCGCGGTTGAGAAAGACCACGTCGATCGGAAACCGCATGAACATCATGTGGAGCCACATGAAGGGCTCGAAACGCCCCCGCACGAAGAGCATCCCGTGCCGGCTGGCGAGCGCCGTACGGCCCAGCAGGCCGCGCGCCTGACCGGCTATCCCGCCCGCGTGCTCAAGATGCGCACAGAGCATGGTTCCGCGCGTCCGGTTGATTGCGCGGACTATTCGAGCCCCCTCAGCCGATTCGGCGGCCATTGCGCGATGCATGGTTCGCGCCGTGCCGCGATGGTCGCCGAGGTTACCGAGACCCGGCTGTCATCCTGTCTCGCGACTCACTAATGTAATAAAATCCGGCGCAATTCGATGGGCTATCTACCCATAATGGTCGATTTGAGCGGTCAGCCGTGCGTCATAATAGGCGGCGGAGCGGTCGCTGAGGCCAAGCTTGGCGCGCTGTTCGAGGCCGGGGCGCTCGTTACGCTGATAAGTCCAAGTATCAACGCAGGAATTCGGCACGCGCTAAAATGCGATAAGTTGCGCTATATAGCACGCGAATACGTGCGCGGAGACCTGCGCGGCTATCGTCTGGCGTTCGTCGCGGCCGGTGACGAGGAAGTGGCGCGGCGCGTCGCCGCCGAAGCCCTCGAACTGGGCATTCCAATCAATGCAGTCGATCGGCCCGGGCTCTCCAGGTTTATCTCGCCCGCCATCGTACGGCGCGGCGACCTCCAAATCGCGATTTCCACCGGCGGCGCCAGTCCTGCGGTCGCGCGGATGCTGCGGCGCCAACTCGAGCGGCAGATCGGCACGGAATATGTCTTGCTCACCGAGATTATGCGCCTGGCGCGGCGCTACCTGCGCGCTCAACCGGGGCTCGACTATCACGCCCGTGCACGGATTCTGAACGCGCTCGCGCCAAAACTGCTGGAAGCGATCGAAGCGCTCGACGACGATGCAATCGAAGCGGTCCTGAGGAGCTATCTTGGCGCCGGCATGGCCGAGCTCGGATATCCTGACGCCGCTGGCGCGGGCAGACCGCCGCGGGAGGCGTGAGTCCGCAATGAATCTGTTCTGGCCGATCCTCGCGATTGCCTGCTATTTCGCCGCCGCCGTGATCTTCGTGCTTGAGCGAGGAGGCGCCGTCAAAAGCCTGGGCCGCAGCGCGCCAATTCTGTTGGGCGTCGGTGCAGCCGTGCAGGTAATCGATTTCGTCCGCGGCGCGATCCATACCGGCAACGTCCCGGTAACCGATTTTGCCCAGGCGCTGGCCTTTCTGGCCTGGCTCACCGCGCTGGCCGGATTGGTGTTGATTGTTCGCTTCAAAATGCCCGTGGTTGGCGCCTTCGCCGCACCTATCGTCTTCGTATTGCTCAGTGCCGCGACGGTTACTGCGCCAAATCGCATTATCCTGCCGGTTTCTCTGCGCAGTGCATGGCTGCCGATTCATGTAACGCTGGCGCTGCTCGGCTATGCGCTGTTCGTGCTGGCCGCCGGAGTGAGCCTGGTCTACCTGGTTTATGAACGGCGGCTCAAGGCCAAACGGCCGTTGCCCGCGGGTGGAGAGGCCGCCCCAAGCCTGGAGAAGCTCGATCGGGTCAACTATCACCTGCTCGGCTGGGGTTTCCTGATGCTAACGCTGGCAATCGTCACCGGCGCGATTTGGGCCGACGCGACCTGGGGCCATTTCTGGTCGTGGGAACCGCAGGAGTCGTGGTCGCTGGCGATTTGGCTGCTTTATGCCGCCCTGCTCGAATCGCGCCTGACAATCGGATGGCGCGGACGGCGCGCCGCCGCCCTGACGATCGTGGTTTTCACGGTGCTGGTTGGCTCCTTCCTCGGGGTGAGCCTGGTGACCCCCGGCAAGCATGGCGGGAGCTTCGGCTAGCCGATGGAGCAGACGCTTTTCATCTTCGGCGTTAACCATCGGACCGCGCCGGTTGCGATCCGCGAGCGGCTCGCCTATAGCGAGGCGGAAATCGTGCCGGCGCTGCTCAGGCTGAAGCAAAGCGCGCCCTCGATTGCCGAGGCGGCACTGCTCTCGACCTGCAATCGGGTCGAGATCATCGGGGTGAGCACCGACACTGCCCGGGCGGCCGAGGAATCGACCCGCTTCCTGGCCGCTGATCATGGCGTTGCCAGCGAGGCCTTCGCGCCGGCGCTCTACCGGTTTGACGCCCGCGCCGCCGCGCGCCATCTGTTCCGAGTCGCTGCCAGCCTCGATTCGATGGTGGTCGGCGAGCCGCAAATTCTCGGCCAGATCAAGCTCGCTTACGCGCAGGCGGCCGAGGCCGGCAGCGCCGGGCTGGTGCTCCATCGGGCGTTTCACAAGGCTTTCTCGGTCGCCAAGCGGGTGCGCAAATCGACCCTGATCGGCCACGGCGCGGTCTCGGTCAGCTCCGCCGCGGTGAGCCTGGCCGGCAAGATCTTCGACTCCCTGAATGACAAGACGGTTATGCTTATCGGCGCGGGCAAGATGGCCGAATTGACCGCGCGAAGCCTCAAGCGGCTGGGTATCGAGACACTGCTCATCACCAGCCGCACCTTCGATCATGCGGTTGAGCTGGCCCGCGAGCTGGGCGGCACCGCGGTCCCTTACGACAACTTCAAGCCGCATCTGAAGATGGCCGACGTCGTGATTGGCTCGCTCAGCGTGACCAGGCCGATGCTTGGCCCCGAGGAGTTCGAGGCGATTGTCCGCG
Source organism: Binataceae bacterium (SeqCode) (assembly GCA_035279875.1). Lineage (GTDB taxonomy): Bacteria > Desulfobacterota > Binatia > Binatales > Binataceae > JAMXLL01. Next base: position 6,870 of record DATEGX010000395.1, on the reverse strand, counting down.
AGCGCCGTTACCGCCCGACCTTCCTGATTGACCTGGGCGTGCCGCGCAACTTCGACGCGCGGCTGAATTCGCTCGAAAACGTCTATCTCTACGATATGGATGACCTGGGCGGGGTGGTGCTCGAGTCGCGCGACGAGCGCGAGCGCGAGGCTCAGCGCGCCGAGGTTATCGTCGAGCTTGAGCTGGATTCGTTCATGCGATGGCTCGAGGGATTGGAGCTGGTCCCGGCCATCAAGGATATCCGCTCGAGTATCGAGCAGTTGCGCTCGGGCGAACTCGAACGTCATCGCGTATGGCTCGCCGGCCTCGAGCCGGCCGAGCGCGCGCGGATTGAACTGCTGACCCGCAGCCTGGTCAACAAGCTGCTCCATCGCGTCCTCTCCGGTCTGCGTGAAAGCCATGCCGGGCAGCCCGAAGGCGCCTACGCGGCCGCGGTTGCCCGGCGCCTGTTGTGTGCCGACCTGGGTCTCGATGAGGACTCGCTCGCCGCCGACGATGACGACGAGGAGGTCTGAGCGCGCATCGATCGGCGTCACCTAATGGGCTTTACGCTACGAATCGGCTCGCGGCCGAGCGCGCTCGCGCTAGCGCAGGCGGCCCTCGTGAGGGACGCCTTGGCGCAATTCGCCGGCGGGCTCGCCGCGGAGATAGTGCCGATCAGCACCAGCGGCGACAAAATGACGACGGCCTCGCTCGCGCGAGTCGGCGGCAAGGGACTGTTCATACGCGAACTCGAGCAAGCACTGAGCGATCGCCGCATCGATATCGCGGTGCATTCGATGAAGGACCTGCCTGCGATTCTTCCCCCCCAATACCGCATCGTCGCGACGCCAAGGCGCGAGAATCCGCATGACGTTCTGATCACGCGCTCCGGCCTTGGATGGGACGCGCTGCCACGCGCGGCGCGTCTCGGCACCTCCTCGGCCCGCCGCCGATTCGAAGCGTTGCGCGTCCGACCCGATCTCGAAGTGCAGCCGCTGCGCGGCAATGTCGATACACGGCTGGGACGCCTGCGCGCAGGCGAGTTCGAGGCAATCATTCTCGCGATGGCCGGGCTGAAGCGCCTGGGTCTCGATTCGGCAGCGGCCGCGGCAGAACTCGACCGCCGTGAGTTCGTACCCTCGGGAGGACAGGGTGCCTTGGCAATCGAAGCACTGCGCGATGGTTCCCTTGGCTCCTCGAGCGAAATCGAGAGCGCGGTTGCCGCGCTTAACGACCTGCCAACGCTCGCGCAGGTCACCGCCGAACGCGCGCTGCTGGCGACGATTGGCGCGTCGTGCGTCTCGCCGGTCGGGGTCAATGCGAGCTTCGAGAGCGAAACGCTGGTCCTGCGCGCGTTGCTGTTCAGCACGGATGGCGAACGCAGCCTGAGCGGCGAATCAAGCCGGAATCTGGCTATTCTCACCACAACCGATCCGGCCGGCGCCGAAAACGCCGCCAGTGAACTGGGCCAACGGCTGGGTCATGAGTTGCTCGAGCGCGGGGCGGCCGAGCTTATCCGCGATGGATAACCAGCGCGGCAGGGTCTACCTGGTCGGGGCGGGTCCGGGCGCGCCCGATCTTATTACCCTCCGCGGCGCCGAAGCGGTGCGCGCCGCCGACGTGATTATCTACGACTATCTTGCCAGCGCCGAGATCCTGGGGATGGCGCGGCCCGGCTGCGAGCTGATCTACGCGGGCAAAATCGGCAGCGGCGAGCGGCGATTCGACCAGGCTGAAATCAACCATCTGATAATTCGTCACGCGCGTGTGGGGCGGCGCGTGGTGCGTCTCAAGGGTGGCGACCCGTTCGTCTTCGGACGCGGCGGCGAAGAGGCCGAAGCGCTGGCCGCCGCCGGCGTCGGCTTCGAGATCGTCCCCGGCGTCACGTCGGCGATTGCGGTGCCGGCCTTCGCCGGAATTCCGCTTACCCATCGCGAATATGGCTCGTTCGTGATCCTGGTCACCGGTCATCAGGGCGCCGATAAGGACTCGGGCGGGGCGATACCGTGGGAGGAGTTGGCGCGCGCGGCGAATGGCCGCGGGACGATCGTAATCCTGATGGCGACGGCGCGGATGCGCGAGAACCTTGCCGCTCTGGCCTCCGGGGGGCTCCCGGTTGAGACCCCGGCGGCAGCCGTGCAATGGGGCACCACCGCCTCGCAAAAGACCGTCTCTGCCACTCTGGCGACGCTCGCGAATCAGGCCGAACGGGCCGGAATTGGTGCGCCCGCGGTGGTCGTGGTCGGTGAATGCGCACGGCTCGCCGCGACCCTCAAATGGGCGGAGCAGATGCCGCTGTTCGGCCGCCGGATCGTAATAACACGCGCCACCGACAACGCCGCCGAATTGGCGCGCCGGTTACGCGCGCTTGGGGCCGAAGCAATCGAGTTCCCGGTGATCGAGACGGCCGCCCCCGACAGTTACGCGACACTCGACGCCGCGCTGGCACGGCTTAATTCGTTCAATTGGGTCGTTTTCACCAGCGCGACCGGGGTCGACGCCTTCATCGAGCGCCTGCGCCAACTCGGCCTGGATATCCGGGCGGCGGCGGGTGCCTCATTGGCGGCGATCGGTCCGGCTACCGCGGGTCGGCTCGCCCATCACGCGCTCAATGTGGTGGCGACCCCTCGCGAATACCGGGCCGAGGCGATCGTCGAGGCGATCGGCGAAGGCGCGATTGCGGGTGCCCGCTTCCTGATTCCGCGCGCGCAGGTGGCTCGCGAGGTGTTGCCGCAGATGCTGCGCGAGAAGGGCGCTGCGGAAGTCGTGGTGGCGCCCGCCTACCAGACGATCGTGCCGCGCAATAGCGACGCCGAGCGGATCCGCATCCTGGCGGCCGCCGGTGCAATCGACCTGGTTACTTTTACCAGTTCGAGCACCGTGACCAATTTCCGCGCGATGGTGGGTATCGCCGCCGCCGGCCTCAAGGTGGCGGTGATCGGACCAATCAGCCAGGAAACCGCGCGCACCAACGGGTTTGAAGTCGTAGCCAGTGCTGAAGAATACACGGTAGACGGCCTGACCAGCGCGATTATGCGCTACTTTCAACCGGGCGCGCCCGGCCAATATAATCCGCTAGCTAACGCCCGGGGGTGAGCGCCGATGGCATTTCCGATTAATCGGCCGCGGCGGCTGCGCCGCAACGACACACTGCGCCGGATGGTTCGCGAGACCCGTCTGGCGCCCGACGACTTCATCCAGCCGTTTTTTGTCTGCCCGGGCCGCGACGTAGTCAAGCCGGTGGGCGCGATGCCCGGCGTGGCGCAAATGTCGGTCGACCAGGTCTTGCGGGCGGCCGGCGAGACTTACGCCGCCGGGGTTCCCGCGATTATCCTGTTCGGCATTCCCCGGCATAAGGATGCGCAAGGCAGCGAGGCCTGGAACGACGACGGCGAAGTGCAGCGCGCGATTCGCGAGATCAAGGAGCATCTGCCGGGTCTCGCCGTAATCACCGACGTCTGCATGTGCGAATATACCGACCACGGCCATTGCGGCGTAATTTCCGGTCAGGATGTCGACAACGACGCCACCCTCGAGTTGCTGGCGCGCGAAGCGCTTTCGCATGCGCGCGCGGGCGCTGACATGGTGGCGCCGTCGGACATGATGGACGGGCGGGTGGGCGCGATTCGCCGCACGCTGGACCAGCACGGCTTCAGCCATATCCCGATCCTCGCCTATTCGGCGAAATTCGCTTCGGCGTTTTACGGACCGTTTCGCGAGGCCGCCGAATCGGCTCCGCAATTCGGCGATCGGCGTTCGTATCAGATGGACCCGCCCAACGGCGACGAGGCGATGCGCGAAATAGCGCTTGACCTCGAAGAGGGCGCGGACATCGTGATGGTCAAGCCGGCGTTGCCCTACCTCGACCTGATTTACCGCGCCAAGCATGAGTTCAATGTGCCGGTCGCGGCCTACAATGTCTCGGGCGAATACGCGATGATCCGCGCGGCCGGAATCAATGGCTGGCTGGACGAGGAGCGCGCGACGCTGGAAGTCCTGACCGCGATCAAGCGGGCCGGGGCTGACCTGATTCTGACCTACTTCGCCACCAACGTGGCGAAGCATCTGCGCTGAACGATTCGAAGCTCACGGGGTACGTTTTCGCGTACCCGTTTCGAAATATGGATAGCCCGGTTGGTTGCTATGCGCCCGGCGATGCGGCCTTGGACGGACTCGGCCTGTGACTCGCGTAACGCTCGCGGGGAGTGACCTTGAGGTGCAGCCGCGACGACCGGTCGTCGCCGCGTTGACGACGCACCGTATGCTTCCAGGCGATAATTCGCCGGCGCAAAAGCGTCGAGTTAATACCTAACGCTTCACATACCGTGTTGTAGCTTAAAGCGTCGCTGCCGGTGCGTTCCGCCATGATCCATCGCTCGGCGTCGACGTAGAGCCGCCGGGCCCGTGCGATCCGCGACAGGGCACCCTTCTGATAGACATTAATCGCGTCGGTCAGCAACGCGAGCATCAGGCGCTGCTCGCCGGAAAGGTTGTAGCCGCCCGAAATATCGTAGTATTGGCAAGGCAGGATCACGTCGGAACCGGTGACTTGCTCTGCCGGCGTCGACGAAACGGCGCAAAACCTCGAACTCATTCTAGGCCCCTGTCCCCTTCATTGAGCATCGCAGACCGCCAGCCGCTTCCGAGCGTGCATGGAGTCGTCATAGATACACAACAACCAGGGAGCCATAATGGTTCCCGTTATATTTTGCGATTGTGCCGGAGATTGGTGTCGCCCGGGGGAAATCGCTATCGCGGCAGGCTATGCAGTACGCCCGCGCGCTCGAGACCGCTTATGCGTTCACCTGAATAGTCGAGATAGTCGCGCAGAATCTTCGTATTATGTTCGCCTAACAGCGGCGCGTCGAGCGCGAGCCTCTCCGGATGCGCCGAAAAGCGCAACGGAAAGCCCGGAATCTGAAAATCGCCCAACACTCGATCGTGAACTTTTTGCACGGTCTGGCGCTCGACCAGATGCGGGTGATTCATCGCCTGCTCGACGCTCAGCACCGGGGCGACCGGGATACGGGCCTCGCGCAAGGCCTCGATAGCAATCTCGTTGGCAGGCAGCCCCGCAAGCCATTCCTCGATTATTTTAACAACCTCGGGCCGGTTCCTGACCCGTGACGGGATATCGGCGAAGCGCGGGTCGGTCGCTAGCTCAGGCCGCTTCATAATCTCGCAGAACTTGACCCAATGATGGTCGAGCCAGGCGAAAATGAAGACGTAGCCGTCGCGGCCCTTGAACATCCCGGCCGGGCATAGGGTGGGATAGTGCAGTCCCGTACGCTGCGGGCGGGCCTCGCCGCCGCTGGCGCTGACCATCTGCACGTTGACGTCGTGGTAGTGAAAATACGAATCCAGCAGCGAAATATCGATGTACTGGCCTTCGCCGGTGCGGTCTCGATGAAGCAGCGCACAGGCCACGGCGGCCAGTCCGTGCACGCCGGTTGAAACATCGCCAATCGCGAGCATCGGGGGATAATGCGGTCCGTCGGCTTCGCCGCTCAGCCAGGTAACCCCCGCATAAGCTTGCCCGATGAAATCGTAGCCCGGATCGTTGGCCAACGGGCCCGTCTGGCCGAAGGTGGAGACCGAGCACATAATAATCTTTGGATTGAGCTTACGGACGTTTTCGTAATCGAAACCGAGTCTTGCGATGACGCCGGGAGCGAAGTTCTCGACCACCACGTCGACCTTGCCGACCAATTCGCGCAGGATTGCCTTGCCTTCCGGAGTGCGGGCGTCGAGGCAGAGGCTCATCTTGCCGCGATTTTGCTGGACGAAGTAAGCGCTGCGTTCGTTCTTGATGTAGCCGATTGAGCGGGCGCGATCGCCGTCGGGAGCGAACTCGACCTTCACCACCTCGGCGCCCATTTCGGCCATCAGCTTGCTGACCGTTGGGCCAGCGACGAATTGGGTGAAATCCAGCACCTTGAAGCCTTCGAGCATATGCCTGTGGGCATTTGCAGCCATCCGGGAGACCCTCCAAAAGAGCCGCCTCAGGCGAGCGGCGAAAACCGTCCGCTTTAGCCCGAGGCCGTGCGCTATTGGTGCTCTAGCAATTGGCTTGGCAATCCTGCAAACGACAGGTTCGGCGATCCGCTCCGCGCCGTTGCGCCCGATGGCGAGGACGTTGATGATCTCGATTGTCCGGGAAAGGGGGGCGCCTATTTCTGCATCGCGGCAATCTTCGTTCTCCCCCATGAGGCGGCTGTAACCGTAGACATCGGCGCAGTATCGCGGTGAGCTTGCGTTCCATCCGACTCACTTAAGAGCGGAACTCACTTCAGGCCCGCCTTGCGACAATCGTTATAAAGCCGCTCGGCAAACGCTTTATTCTTTAATGGGCCTTTTTCGGGAGGTACGTTAATAAACTGCGGGCTTATCCGCATGACCTCCGCCGCTTCGGCTCGGGCCTCTTGGTCGCGGCCAAGCTCGACATATGTTGCGGCGAGTATGAGGTGAGTCGCCAGAAAGTTTGGATTTACTGAGACGGACCGCTTGAGAGCGGTAACCCCTTCCTGGTAGCGGCCCATCTGAAAGTAGGCACTTCCAACCGCATATTCGTACCAGTCTTGGCTGGCGGGGTCGAGGCGCATCGCCTTCTCTGTGGCGCGAAGCTCGTCTTCGGGCCTTCCAACAACGAACAGTACATCTGCCAGAGCCATATACCCATCAGCGTAATTGGGATTGATGGCAACCGCCCGCTCCGCCTCGGCCACAGACTGGTCAAATCGTCTTTGCCTCCAATCGACATCGCTCAAGAGCCTGAGTGCACTGCTATTGGAATCATCCAATGCAAGCGCCTTCTGCCCCAGCTCGGAGGCACGCTTTAACTGAGCCTGAGGATTCTCGCTCCATTGGTCCCACGCGTCATTCCAGTAG
>DATEGX010000394.1:0-17922 GCA_035279875.1 Binataceae bacterium (SeqCode) | reverse complement strand
GCTCCCAGGTCATTCCTATAATCAGGTACCCGCTCATGAGTGCGAGAAAGGCCAGCACGCCGAACGCGGCAAGGATCGCCAGTGCAACTTCGCCGTTAATCGTCACTTTCGTGTATAGCCTTCTTCCGAGCCACTTTTCGCGGAGTTAGCCAGCGAAGCCGAAGCCGATTCCGGGCGTGCGCCACCCGGCGGAGAACGGCAAAGCACTTGCCGTTATGTGTGATTTTAGAACAGTCCGGGAATCAGGCGATAGGGGGTGGAATGGCAGTACTCGCAATACATCGGATCGGTAATGAGCAGGTCCTCTTCCAGCCTGATTCGCCACATCATCAAGGGCAGCGTGGCCGCCACCATCATGGCGTTGAGCAACGAGGGATAAGCCATTACATAACCGGCGATAAGGATTAGCCAGCCGGCATAAATCGGATGTCGTACGAAGCGGAAGGGTCCACTTTTGACGATGCCACGATTCGCCGGCAATAAACCGAATTTGCGTCCCAGGTATAACCGCGATATCTGGCTGAGCAGAATACCAAAGAATTCAATTGCGACGGCCAGCGCTGCGAGGAGTCCTACAGAGCGCATATCTGGACGCATCGCGACCGGCGCAGCCATCATGCTGGTTGTCGCCATCACCGAGCGAAAATTTATCATCGACGACGCCGCCGGCGCCCGGACCAGCGACAGCATCGCCATCAGCATCGAACCGCCAATCCAAATCAAGTTAGCCCATGTCAATTCGACCGGGGGTCCACCGAAAAACTCGCCTCTGACCAAAGGGATGAGTTCGCCAAAAAACAGCAGCGCGACTCCGAGATTGGACACGATATGTCGCAATTTGGCAGTGCGAGTGCCGGCCGGCCTCGCTCGCGATGCGGCAATTCGGGCCGCTCTCGTCGGATCAAGCAGAACCTCTGCTGACGAGACGGTCATCGGTTTGAACCGGATCCATGCGTATTCGATGCTCGATACGGCACTTTAAAACGTCTTAAGGAATCTATTATCCTGAATAAATGCGTCATTGTGATTTCTCGTCTGCGTCGGCATTGCCGCACAGATCCGGGCTCGCTCAGCTCTCTTCTGGCTGAGCCAATGACGCTAGATTCGTGCCGATCGTTGTCGCGCTTCGTTCGAGCGGAATGAGTACCGCGAATGCCGCCACTCCCGAAGCGCCGGCGAACGCTGCCGCCCAAAGATAGCTGCCGGTAGAATCAATCAGAACGCCCGCCAGCGGCGGTCCGGCAAGCGAGCTAATCGCGGAACCGGTATAGAGCGCGCCGAGCATCGCGCCGAGGCCCTGAACACCGAACAACTGCGCCACGACTGCGGGTGACAGCGCGACCATTCCGCCGTACGCCGATCCCATCACGACTGCGAAAATCACCAGCACCGTATACGAATGCGAAACAATCCAGAGCGCATAGCTGAGGCCGAGAATCAGTGTGCTCGCCTTATACAGCGGAATAATCCCAGTCCGGTCCGCTACCGTGCCCAGCCCAAGCCGTCCCGCGATACTCGCCGCGCCGATAAAGCCGACCAGCGACGCCGCGCTGATCTCGCTTACTCCGCGGCTATGCGCGAACTCGGGCAAGTAGACGAAAGGGATATAGATCGCCACCGAGGCCAGCACCGACGAGACGTAGAGATAGATAAAATTTGGTGTTCTGGCGGCGCGGGAAAGGCTGAGCTTACCCGTCGCGATAGGGGTGGGCGGCGTTTTGGTCAAGGCCCCCAACAGTGTCAACAGAAGCGCGGCCGAAACCCCCATGATTGCGTACGCGTCGCGCCATCCGTAACGCTCGATCAGTACCGCCGCGAACGGCGCAAACAGCAGCGTGCCACAACCGATGCCCGAGACCGCGATTCCCATCGCGGTATTGCGTTTTTCGGCGAACCATCCACCGACCACCGCGAGGACCGGCACGTAGGTAAACGCCACTCCGACCCCAACTCCGAGACCGTAGGTTAGATAGACGACCCACAGCCGCTCGATCTCCGAGGTCGCCACCAGCCCGATTCCCATCGCGAATGCACCGGTTATCATTACCCGGCGCGGCCCGAAACGGTCCGTCAAATGGCCGCCGACGACGCCGAGCAGGTTGTAGATACAGGCGGTTATCGCAAAGACGGCCGAAGTATTGGCCCGATTAGCGCCGAATTCCGTCGCCATAGGCTTGAAGAACGCACCAAAGCTATACGCGACCCCGAAAATCACGAAGCACGTCATGAAAGCGAGCGCGGCCATCAGCCACGACTCCGCCGAATCGATTCCGTGACGCGGCATCGCTTTGTTCATGGATTCAAGGGAAGCGGAAATTCCCGCCCTGGCGCGCATCCCCTAGCGGGTGGCAATCACACATGCGGCGGTCATCAAACGGACCGGGCGGATCTCCATTCGCAAATCCGTAAAGCCGGCGGCTTCGAGCAACTCGCGAGCACGCTCAGGCGCGTAACCGTGAAGCCCGCGCCTGGCCGAAAAGCTCTGCGGAGTCTGTTCCTCGGCACGGAACGCCAGGACGAATCGGCCGCCTCCCCGGGTGACCCGGAAAACTTCGCGGGCCGCGGCTTGCGGGTCGCTCCAGAAGTAAATCGTATTGACCGTACAGACCTTGTCGAAGCGTGCGTCGGGATAGGGAATCCGCTGGATGTCGCTGCTCTTCAACTCCATCCGGCCGCGCTCGATCGCGTGGCGATTTCGCCGGCGGGCCTGCGCCTGCATCGCAGCGGACGGATCAACCCCGGCAATGAAACCCTGCTCGGTGTTTCGTGAAAGGCGGCGCAGCAGAGTCCCCGGCCCGAAGCCGATTTCGAGTATGTGATCACGCGGGCCGGCATCGACGATCTCGCTCACAAATGCATTGATGCCGGCGTTCCACCAGGTCATGGTCCAACCGGCAAACCGTCCGCCGAGTCCGCGTGGATTCTGGAACTGCGAAACCTTCGCGTCGTCCGCCATGGCTCTTTTAACCGCGCCAGCCGCCTATCGACGCAGCGGGCCGCGGTCCGTTATACGAATCGTCATGAGCTACTGCAACATTGCGCCCGGCCATCCGTTTCACGGGCCCTACCATGAGCGCGAATACGGTTTCCCGATAAAGGACGAGGCGCCACTCTTTGAACGCCTGGTGCTCGAGATTAATCAGGCCGGCCTGTCATGGCTGACGATTCTGAAAAAGCGCGAGAACCTTCGCACCGCCTATGAGCAGTTCGAAGTCGACCGCGTGGCCGATTACGGCGTGCGCGAACGAACACGCTTGCTCAACGACGCCGGCATCATCCGCAACCGCCTGAAGGTCGAAGCCGCGATCGAGAACGCGCGGCGGATTCAGCAGTTGCGCCAAACCCACGGTTCGTTTGCGAAATGGCTCGAAAGCAATCATCCGCTCGACAAAGCCGGATGGGTCAAGCTGTTCAAGAAGACCTTCGCCTTCACCGGCGGCGAAATCACCGGCGAGTTTCTGCTTAGCATCGGTTACCTGCCCGGTGCCCACGACAAGACCTGTCCCGTGTTCGCCAAGATCGCACGCAGGAAGCCGCCATGGATGCTCGTGCGGCAAACTTCCTAGCTCTCGATAAATTCGCGCATCACTCGCAGCGCGGCTTCGGGTAGGTCGCGGAAAACGCCGTGCCCGGCATTGGCAAACCGCTCGAAACGCAACAGGTTCGCCGGTATCCGTTGCGCGATATCCTCCGCATCGCGGATCGGGCAGATGGGGTCGTCTTCACCGGCCAACAAAAGCGTCGGGCATTGAATACGGCCGAGTTCCGGTAGCAGATCGAAGGTGCGTCCCTCGCCCACGATGAAGCGGTACATCAGTTCCCGATTGAAAACAGTGCGTCTCATCGAGTCTGCGTCAGATAGGGCCGCGGAGCGGTTGTAGAGCGGAAAGCAGACCCGAATATAATCGGCCGCGGTCTGCTCGCTGGGATCCTGCCAGAAACGCTCCGCGATGGTCCGCGCTTCCTTGCCCCCCAACCGCTCGAACATGTCGTAGGCGCGATCAAGGCGCAGACGGCCCGCGGTGCTCGACAGAATGAGCTTGCCCGGGTGCTCCGGATGACGCGCCGCATAAGCGGCAGCGACGAATCCGCCGAACGAATGGCCCATCACGATCGGCCGCTCGATCTCCAACGCGTCGCAGAACTTCCGCACGTCGTCCGCCCACGTGGCGAGCGTCCACCGCTCGGACGCGCTCCGGTCGCTGCGGCCCTGTCCGCGATGGTCCAGGTAGATGATTTGGGCCACCTCGGCGAGCGGTGACATCGCCGGTTTGAAACTCGAATGGTCGAAGCCCGGACCGCCATGCAGCAGCAGGAGCGTTGGCACTTCTCTCATGCGCGGGCCGTCGGGTCTGAGCTTTGCGCCTTCGACGTCAAAGAAGAGCGCGCAATCTCCAACTTTGATTCGCATCGCGATGTGCCGGAGCGCCTCTAGCGCTTGGCGCTCCCTGGATCGAGGTTCACCGTCACTGGCGGATTGCGCACCTGGCCTCCACATGCGCGAGCAACCAGCGGCGACACTTCTTCGGCGAAATATTGCATCTGGTCTTCGATCTCGCGCCCTTCAAAGCCTCCGGTCTCGAACCATGCGTTGACGATATAATCCTCGTAGCCACAGCCTTCCTTGATCTTGATAATCTCCGCGGCCACGTCAGCCGGACGGCCCGCCAATGCGACGCCTTTCTTGAGCAGGGTCTCGCCGCTGACTTTTTTGCTGATGTCGTAGAGCGGCTCGTTCTCGTCCGCCAGGACCGCGGCGAAGCCGAACGGCCCGTAATAGTCCCATTGCAGTTCGAGCGCCTTGAGAAAGCGTTTGCGCTCGCTGTCCGGATTGCGCCCGGGCATGGTCAGATGAACATAGCGTCCGGTCATTACGCCGCGCCGCCGTTCAGCGTCCCATCCGTACTTGAATTTGCCGCGGTTCAACCGGTCGGGCCATCCGCACTTCTCGCTTTCCTCATAATAAATCTCGATATTGCGCCGTAGCCGCGAAAGCGGCTCGACGATGAAGTAGCCGTTGATCCCGCGCTGCGCGGCCCATCGAATCGATCGTTCAGTGGTTAGCGGTTCCCAGACTTGCGGATGCGGCCGCTGCAGCGGCTGCGGAAACACCTGCAGCTCGCGCAGGATGGTCGCGCTCTGAGTCACCGGATTCGATCCACCGTACGGGTCGGGCGGTCCGAGTTGCACCACCTGGTCGAGCCGCCGCCCGGCCTTGGGCAGCTTGAAGTAGGCGATCGTCTGCTTATGGTTCCAGCGGGTGAAAACCGGCGGAATCGTGAAGAACTGCCCCTGATGCGAAAACGACGGCTGGGTCCACGCCTTGATGATGATCTCGTAGGCTTCCTGATAATAGGCGCGATTGCGCTCCTGGTCCTGGATCGTCGCGAACGGCCATCCGAATACTTCCCCTTCGCGCGGCTGGTAACCGCGCCCAATGCCGAACTCGAGCCGCCCGCCGCTAATCACATCAAGCATCGCGGCCTGCTCGGCGATCCGCAGGGGATGCCACCAGGTGATTATATTGGCCGCCTGACCCAGCCGGATTTGGCTGGTGCGGGCGGCAATCGCGGTCTCGGCCAGCAACGGGTTGGGGCTGAACTCAGCTCCCTCGGGCTGAAAGTGATGCTCGGTCATGAAGAAGTAATTGAAGCCCAGGCGGTCGGCTAGAACTCCCTGCCGGATCTGATCCAGCAGCACGCGCTGATTGCTGGCGTTCACCTCGGCCAAGGTGCCGTCGTTGACCTCTACCCCGTCGGCCGTGGTGATAGTGGGAAGGTCGCTCGCGCCATTATGAAACACGCCGATTTCGATCATCGTCCTGCTCCTTGGCTTGCTGGCTCAATCTACGACCTTGGGCCGTTAAGAGAAAGCGCGGATTGCACGGCGTGAATAGTGGCGGCCGATCACATGTTCGGTTGGCTTCGTTATTCCGCCGTGCGCAGCTCGCTGACCTCGGTGTCCGCTTCGCCAACCGTGAAATATTCTTCTGGCGGGCGGACATCGCGGAAGAAGCGGTGATACAGATACGCGTTGACGGCCTGCAACGCGCCGGCCAACTCGATAGGCATCGACAGCGCCAAATGTTGCATTACGTAGCCCGCGAAATAGCTGCTGAGCGCGCGAGTGCCCTGCGCCGGCAGGTTGGCCAGCCCCGCGGCGCTGGCCCGCTCGGAGGGTTCGATCACTCCCATCAGGTAGGATTGCCGGACCGGTATCGAGAGCACGTTGACGGTCATCCGTACGGTGTAGACCAGCGCGGCCAGGGCAAAAGTCGGCATCACTCCCATTACCAACAGCAGCACCGCCGAAATTGCGCGCGTGAGGACGACCGTACTCACCGAACCGAAGCGGCGGGTCAGCGGTCCGGCGAGCAGATAGGGCGCTGCCGCGATCAGGCCGATAACCGAGTAGAGCTTCGCGATTTCCGCCGCCGAGGCGCCGAACTGGCGATAGAACCAGTAGACCACGAACGGCCCCAGCATCCCGATCGCGAGCCCGTTGGTGGCGTTGGTGATCATGAAACGTACCAGCAGGCGCCAGGTCGCGTGCGTAATCCCCAGGGTTCGTCCGCCCGCCTGGCTGGGTGATTCGGCCGCTACCCGCACACGCCTCGTGCCGGCAGGCATCTTGTTTTCGACAGCTTCGGCACTGCGCGGAAGCTCGTGAATTGGCAGGACGATTATTGCCATCGCCAGTCCGAGCACGCCGGAGAGAATGAATAGCTGGCGATAACCCGCCACGATCGGCAGGCCGTAAAGGCGGTTGAAGAGGCCTGGCAGAATCGCCAGCGCCGATCCGGCTGAGCCCGCGATCACGCCGACGAATGACAGCACGCCGAAGACCGTCGTGCGATGGTAGTGCGCTGCCTGCTCGGCGACCAGCGATTGCGCCGCCGGATAGTAAGGGCCCCATCCGCCGCCCAGGCCGGGCGCGCCGACGAAGCCGATCGTGCTGATCGCGGCCGACCCGACCATCACTGTGAAGTTGTTGCTAAGCGCGAAGACGACCGATCCGGCCGCCATCAGCAGGGAGATAATCACCAGGAAGGGCTTGCGTCCGAACCGGTCCGCCAGCAGTCCGACGGCGGCGGCCATAAGCGCGCCGACCACGGCGGAGACCGCGAACAATATTCCCATCGCGGTCGTCGTGTAGCCGAGATCGGCCAGATAGATCGGCAGTATGATCCCGAGGAAGCCAAGGGCGAGGCTGCGGAGGGCGCGCGCGCCCAGCAGAAAACCAAGGTCGCGGGAGAGCCATTCCGGCCGTGAGAGCGCCCCCATTCAGCGCGAAGCTCTCGCGATAATCATCCGGGGCCGGCATGATTTCGCGCGTTGCGAAGTAACCATAAGTTCATTGTAGCGCAACCGGGCGATCCGCCCGACCGCTTCGCGAATTTTTCGGCAGCCAGCCGAGAGAACCGGTCAAAATTGGTCCACGACGTCAGGCGTAATGCAGCCAGCGTGCGATTTCGCGCAGAGTGGGCTTCTTGCCGTACATCAGGATCCCGACGCGGTAGATGCGGGCCGAAAAAACCATCGCCGCGTAAATCGATGCCGCCATCAGCGCGAGTGCCGCGCCGACTTGCCATAGCGGGACTGTACTCGCCGCCACTCGCATGCTCATGATGACCGGCGCGGAAGGCGGGGCCAGCGAAAGTATCATGGCCGCTGCCGAATCCGGATGCTCGAACAGCGCCCACGCGGCCATTCCGGAGAACAGCAACGGCAACGTCAGAATAAAATTCCAGTACTGCGCCTCGTCGGCGGAATTGAAGGCCGCGCCCAGCGCCGCGTATATCGAGCTGTAGAGCAGATAGCCGAGCAGGTACAAAAGCGCGAAAAGCGCCAGCGCAGTGACGCCGAGATTCGCTCCCTGAAACAGTCCGACACCGAACAGATGCGCGCCGGCGGCCGCCGCACCCGCCGCCATCGCAGCCCACATAGCGACCTGCGTCAGGCTCACTGCGCCGATCCCAAGAATCTTGCCGGCCATCAATGCGCGCGGGGTTACCGAGCACAGGAGAATCTCGACCACCCGCGAAGTCTTGTCTTCGAGCACCGAGCGCATCACCACGACCCCATATGACAGCAGGCTCATCTCGAGCAGCGTGATAATCATCACGGTAACGACGAGTGCGGTGGCAGCGCCGCCTGGCCGCTTGAAGCTGACCGCTCCTTCGAGCGCGATCGATTCGACATCGACCGGCCTTAGCGCGTCCTTGATCGCGCCGGGCTGAAGGCCGCGGCCGGCCAGACGGGCGCGAATCAACGCCCAGCCAATCGCCCCGCTCAGGTCATCGCGTTCGAACGAATCGAGCCCCGCGCGCGAGACATATTCGACCCGGCCATCGCGGATCGACCCGTCATCGAGCCACAGGAAGCCGTCGATTCGCGCGGCGCGCACCATCGCGTCGAGGCGCTGGCGTTCGGCAGGCGTCGCTCGCGCGACGGTGCCCGCGCGATAGCGGCCGATCGGCCATCGGCGGAAGGAGTCCTGCACCTGGCGCGCCAGTTGCGCATTGTCGCATACCAGCACGATATGCTTGGGACGCAGAAGGCGCGGGGCCTCGAGCAAAGCGGGCGTGGCCGCGATTGCGATGAACAGCAGCGGCGCGACCAGCGTGCTGACCAGGAACGACGTCGAGGTGACGCGCTGAACATACTCGCGCCGGAATACCAGCCACAACGCGTGAAGTTCCTCACCGCCGATCATCGGCACCCGCGACCTCGATGAAGATCTCCTCCAGCGACGGCTCGATCGTTTCGTAGCGCAGGACAGGCGCCTTCGCGGCCACTGCGCGAAGCGTCGCCTGTGCGTCGGCGCCTGCGCACAGGCGCAACTCGACCGTCTCCCCATTGGCGGCGCATGATTCGATCGCCCCGTTACCATCGAGCAGATGCGCGTCGCCTTGATAAACGATCCGCACGGTGCGCTCGCCAAAGCGTTGTTTGACAGCGGTCACGGAGCCCTGCAGGACGCCGCGGCCGCGATTTACCAGGCAAATCTCGTCGCAAAGCTTCTCGACCTGGTCCATCCGATGACTGGAGATGAGCACGGAGCGGCCCGCATGCTTGAGCTCAAGCAAAACTTCCATCAGCAGCGCGGCGTTGACCGGATCGAGCCCGGCAAACGGCTCGTCCATGATCAGCAGGCGCGGGTCATGAATCATAGCGGCGATAAGCTGGATCTTCTGCTGCATCCCCTTGGAAAGTTCTTCGACCCGCCGCCCAAGCCATGGCGCGATTCCCAGGCGTTCGGCCAGGCGCCGCGCTCGAATACGGGCGCAGGGGCGCCGCAATCCCTTGAGCCCGCCCAGGTAGATGAGCAGGTCCTCAGCCCGCTCGTGGCGATAGAGTCCGCGCTCCTCGGGCAGGTAGCCAACTATCTGCAGATGCCGCCGCTTGAAGGGCTCGCCAAAAATTCGCACCGCACCCGAGTCGGGCAGGATAATCCCGACCATCATACGAATCGCGGTGGTTTTGCCCGCGCCATTGGGGCCAAGCAGCCCGTAGATGCAGCCCTCGGGTATTGCTAGCGATATCTCGTCCGCCGCAACCACGCCGTCGAAAGACTTGCGCGCACGGTCCAGTTCCAGCGCGGGCATCTCTCGGATTCTATGGGAAATGCGATCTCAAGCGCAGCGCTTTTCCACCAGGCGGACTCCGGCGCTCCGCGAGGCTTGGGGCGCGGCCTGGAAAGTTGTAGATTGAGAAAAACCGCGTGTTTCGGACATTTCGAAGCGCAAGAATGACGTGGACAGGAGGGTGCTATGGCTGCCGCAAAGCTGACCCCGAACGGCGATCCAAGGCTGACCGAGGTGATTAACGACCTGCTCACGACCGTGCGGACCTTTATCCGCAAGAATCACGTCACTCACGACGAATATCGGCGCGCGATCGCCTTCATGCTCGAGACCGCCGAAAAGGGCGAGATTCCTCTGCTTTTCGACGTACTGCTCGAATCCACCGTTGACCAGGTCGATTCTATCGGCCGCAGAGGCACCGAAACCTCGGTCGAAGGGCCGTTCTATTCGCCGGGCGCCCCGATCTTGAAGTCGCCGTGCGTCCTGCCGCATCGGGCGAACGAACCCGGCGATATCCTGTTCCTGTCCGGCACCGTGCGCTCGGTCGAGGGCGAGCCGTTGGCGGGCGCGGTGCTCGACCTATGGCAATCCGACGCGCAGGGCGCCTATTCGCATTTCAACATTGCCGAAGCCCAGGCGCCCTGGAATCTGCGCGGCCGGGTGATCGCGGGTCCGAAGGGGGAATTCGAGGTGCAGACCTGGGTGCCCTCGCCTTACCAGGTTCCAAAGGACGGACCCACCGGTGCGCTTCTCGCGGGCACCGGACGTCATCCGTGGCGTCCCGCCCATTTGCACGCTCGCATCACGCACGAAGGATGCGAGTCATTGACCACCCAGATTTTCTTCACCGGAGATCCCTGGATCGACTCGGACGTCGTGGGCGCGGTCAAACAGTCACTTATCGTGACGCTCGAGAAGCATGCGGACGCGGCGGATCTTCGCAAACGAGGCGTGGACAAGCCTTACTGCACCATAAATTACGATTTCGCCTTGCCTCGTGCCATGCGCAAGGCGGCATAGGCCGAAAGTCTGATTCCGCGAAGCTTCCGCGAACTGTCGCAGCGCGGCAATACCAACGGGGTTCCGTCGATGCAGCGCTCGGAAAAACGCATCCTGACCACCCATGCGGGCAGCCTGCCGCGATCGAAGGAATTGGGTGAGATGTTCGGGCGGCTGAGCCATCACGAACCGGTCGATCATGCCGCGATGGAACGCGTTATCGAGGAATCAACCCGGCGAATCGTGCGGATGCAAGCCGACTGCGGCATCGACGTCGGCAACAACGGCGAGCAGTCCCGCGAGAGCTTCTTCACCTACGTGCAGCATCGGATGAGCGGGTTCGGCGGGCGCGGCGAGCGCCCTCATCTTGCCGACATTTGGAGCTACCCGAGCTTCCTCGAACTGTCGCAGCGCATGCGCGGTACGGTCAAAGTAGACCTCCTCCACCCGCCCAAGGCGGTCGCCGAAGTCCGCTACGTCGACCGTGCCCCGATAGACCGTGAATGCACCGACTTCCTCAGAATCGTTGACGAAACCAGGCCCGGTTTCACCGAATCATTCATGACCGCGCCCTCGCCCGGGATTATTGCAGCCGCGATGCTCAACGATCATTACGCGAGCCTCGAGGACTACGTCAGCGCGATTGCCGATGCGCTTAAGGTCGAATACGAGACGATCGTCTCACGGGGGATGGTGCTGCAGATCGACGCGCCCGACCTCGGACTCGAGCATCATACCAGTTACGCACAGCGCCCCTTGAAGGAGTTCCTCGGATTCGTCGATTTGATCGTGGCGGCGATAAATCGCTCCCTCGAAAACGTCCCGCCCGAGCGCGTGCGGCTGCACGTATGCTGGGGCAACTACGAAGGGCCGCATAACCGCGACGTGGCGCTGGATGAGATCCTGCCGATTCTGCTCAAGGCGCGAGTCGGCGCGATGCTGCTCTCGATGGCTAACCCGCGCCACGAACATGAGTATAGGTGTTTCGAGCGCCATCGGATTCCACCCGAAATGATCATCATTGCGGGCGTGGTCGATTCGACCACCAATTACATCGAGCATCCCGAGGTGGTAGCCGATCGGATCGAGCGGGTCGCCCGCGCGATTGGCGATCCCCATCGCGTGATGGCGTCGCCGGACTGCGGGTTCGAAACGACTACCGGCATGCAGATGGTGGCCGAAGAGATCGTTTGGGAAAAGCTGCGCGCGATGCGCGACGGCGCTGCAATCGCCTCACGCCGGCTGTTCGGCTGATTTGGCGGGTCTAGCGAAGCAGGATGTCGCGCGTAAGGCTGCGGGGGTTTCGCACAGTCCCACCGACGGTCCGAGCGTCCCGAAAGACGCCGAACCGTCGGGGATTTGGTCGGTAGATCGGGTTTTGAATTCGACGGGCCGGACAGGTACGCGGCCAAGCCGCTTAGGCAACACGCTTGAAGCCATCGCCCGGATCGTTGCTGGCGGTTCCGTTCTTAGCTTCGGCCGATTCAAATGCCGCCCTCGGCAGAACTGCCCGATTGACAGTGATTAATCGACCAAGACCCAGATCAACCAGTTCCAGACCGGTCAGCGGCACCACCCGGCGCGGCTGGCGCGGGTCCGTGAGCAGATTCAGGCCCCAGACATACCAGTCAGCCGCCAACAGAGCAGCGGTCAACAGGATTCCGACCAGGAAAACAGAAGCGTTAGGAATCAACATCTTTTGGAGCCTCCCTAACTCCTGCGCGTAACTTAAGCACTGTTCGTGCCATCGACAATAAACCTTGATTCCCAAGCCTTTTCAGTGATTCTCGGGGACTCTATTCGCTAGTTGCGAAAACCCTAAGGATTTCCTATTCGCAGAATGTGAAGGCTCTCGCAATTGCCGATAAGCGGCCATCCGTGCACATCCCTGGGACGAGCCGTTACCCAGCCCTTGTTCCAAAGCGCGCCGTATTCCGCGATCCTTGCAGTCAGTGAATGACGCCGCGCAGGTAACCGTCGAGGGGACGCTCGAACAGATTCTGTTCGTCAACGAGACCAACGGTTACGTGGTCGCAGTAGTCGAAACTGACGACTCCGACTCGCGCCGGCGGGTCACCGTGGTCGGCACCCTCGATGGGTTAGAAGTCGGGGCGGGGCTGCGTCTTTCGGGCCATTTCGAGAAGCATCCCAGGTATGGCGAGCAATTCCGCGTCGAGGACTGCGAGACCCTGCGCCCGGCCGGGGTCGCGGCGCTTGAACGCTACCTGGCCTCGGAGATCAAGGGCGTCGGCCCGGCCTTTGCGCGCCGAATTGTGAGCCATTTCGGCGAGACGCTGGCGGCCGTGCTCGATACCTCGCCGGAGCGTCTGCACGAGGTCCGCGGTCTGCCACGGCTGGTGGCGCAGCGGATTGTCACCGCCTGGCAGGATTCGTCGGGTTTGCGCGAGTTGACCGTGTTCCTGCGGGGCCACGGGATCGCGGCGGCGCACGCCCGCCGTATTCACAAGGTCTACGGGCGCACGTCGCTGGAAACGGTCCGCGAAGACCCTTACGTCCTGGCGCGGACAATAGCCGGAATAGGCTTCCGCACCGCCGACGCGGTTGCCGAAAAACTCGGGATTCCGCGCAATTCGACCCAACGCGCCCGCGCCGCTTTGCTCTACCTGCTGGAGCGGATGGCCGAGGACGGCCACGTCTTTGCACCGTTCGACTACCTGGCCGAGCAGTTCGGTTCGGCGCTCGAGATGGACCCCGGATTGGCGCGCGACGCGCTCGCCGAATTGGAGCGCGGCGGCGAAATAGTCAGCGAAACCGTCGACGATTACACGGCGGTCTACCTGGCGCGCCTGCATCAGGCAGAAACGATCGTCGCCGATCGTATCCGGCTGCTGGCGGCAGGTCGCGCGATGGGCGACGCGGTGATTGCGCGTGCGCTCAACGCGGCGGGCGCGGCGGCCGACGGCATGGTGCTGTCACCCGAGCAGCGCCGGGCGCTTACCTTTGCGCTGAAGAGCCGGGTCTCGGTGATAACTGGAGGACCCGGCACCGGCAAGACCACCCTGCTGCGTTCGCTGCTGGCCGCGCTCGATTCGGCCGGGCTCAAGCCGACCCTGGCCGCGCCGACCGGTCGGGCCGCGCGCCGCCTCGCCGACGCCTGTGGCCGCGAGGCCAAGACCATCCATCGGCTGCTCGAATACCTGCCGGAGACCCAGAGCTTTCTCCGCTGCGAGACACTGCCCTTGCGGACCAACTACCTGGTGGTCGACGAAGCCTCGATGATGGACATCGAGCTGGCGGCGAGCCTCTTGCGCGCGCTCACCCCCAACTCGTCTCTGCTGCTGGTCGGCGACCGCGATCAGTTGCCCTCGGTCGGACCGGGCAGCGTGCTCAAGGACGTTATCGCCTCGGATATCGCGCCGGTCGCGCAACTGCGCGAGGTTTACCGGCAGGCGCGCCAGAGCCTGATAGTCGCCAACGCCCATCGCATGAACCGCGGCGAACTGCCCGAAACCGGCAACGATCCCAACGGCGATTTCTTCTTCTTCGAGCGCAACGCCCCCGAGGACGTGCTCGCGACTATCAAGCAACTGGTGCAGACGCGGTTGGTCGGCCGCTTCGGGATTCAGGACCCGCGCGAAATCCAGGTGCTGAGCCCGATGAATCGTGGGCCGCTCGGCGTTCAGAATCTCAACCGCGAATTGCAGGAACTACTGAATCCGCGCGGGCGCGAGCTCCGCGCCGGCGAGCGGCGCTTCCGCGAGGGCGACCGTGTAATCCAGTTGCGCAACAATTACGACAAGCTGGTCTTCAACGGCGCGATCGGCCGGGTGGTCTCGATCAACCCCGAACGTGCGCGCCTGGCTGTCGCCTTCGAGGAGGGCCACGCCGAGTACGACCTGTCGGAACTCGACGAAGTCGGACTGGCCTATGCCATCTCAATCCACAAAAGCCAGGGCAGCCAGTATCCCGCCGTGGTGATGCCGATTCATCAGACCCATTACCTGATGCTGCGGCGCAACCTGCTCTACACCGCGATCACCCGCGCCGAACGAGTCTGCGTGCTGGTCGGGACGCGCGGCGCGCTCGCCCAGGCGGTGCGCAACGAGGACGAGCGCCGCCGCTTCAGCCGCCTGGCCGAGCGTCTGCGTATCGATTAGCCCCGCGCTCGCGGTCTAAGTGTCCTTCGCGTCGACCAGCACCGCGGCGATCAAAGCCGGCTCCTTGCCCTTGTTGACCCAGGCGTGATTGGTGCCGCGCTGCACCACGACGTCGAAGGGCTTCAGATCGACTTCGCCCTTGTCGAGCAGCATCGTCACCTCGCCGGAGAGCAGCACGACGTAATCGACCGTGCGGGTCTTGTGCATTGCGGGATGGCGGCTGGTGTCGACCCGGCAATGAGCCGCGTCCATCTGCTCGAACATTTTGGCGGTCAGACGTTCGCGTTCGGCGGCTGGAACATTCGGATTGTCGGGCGGAATCGACGCAAAGCGAAAGATACTGCCGCCCGGTGCGGGCTCCAGCCGGCGCAGGTTCCCCGCCGTGTCGGCAGTGCCGGAATTATCCGCGGGTGCGGCGTTGGTCACCCAAAAGCCGCCGACCGCGCTCGGCGGTCCGTCGATTATCACGATCGATTTTCCATCCTTGTCGTGGCCGGTTACGACGCGTCGCATTTCCTTGGGCATGAGCGTTTGTCCTCGCTGGAGCTGGGTTAGGGATGGCATCCTAGATCAGCTACGCACCGTTCGTCACGCGCGGAATTGCCGACCTGTGCTCCTCTAATCACGTATAAACGGCGAGATCTATCGATTTTGCGGTCACACGACCGCTTAATATGCGTCGGCATAGCGGGCGCACAGGATAGCCGGATCCCAATCCCTGGTATTGGCAGCCTCGGCCCGCTTGGCCCGCAGGTAAGCGTCGAAAAGCATCGATCCAAGCCATTCCCGCGCCGCGGAGGTGCCTTCCAGAGCGTCGAGGGCTTCGTCCAGTGACTTCGGTAAAGCCTTGACGCCAGCCAAATCTGGCGCATTGGACGAGGGTCCAGGAGGCAGTTCTAGACCGCGCGCCAGACCGTCAGTTCCGGCGAAGATAATCGCGCCCAGGGCCATGTATGGACTGGCGGCAGCGTCAGCAGGGCGGAATTCGACGTTGTATTGACGGGCGGTTTCGGCAGCGTCAGCAGCGGCAAACACCGGACAGACGCGCAGGCTGGCGCCGCGGTCGCGGATAGCGATATCGGCCCGGGTCGGGGCCCATCGATTAGGCGTCAGGCGCAGGTATGAAACCGGACTCGGGGCGGTGATTGCGCATAGGCCGGGTAGATGCGTCAGAACACCCGCAAAGAAATGCCGCGCGGCGGCGCTCAAGCCGTAAGGCTCGTCGGCCGCATAAGTCGCCGGTTTGTTTGCTGCGTCACGCAGGCTCATGTGGATATGAACGCCGTTACCGGTGCCGGCGGGATCAAGCATCGGCGCAAAAATCACGCGATGACCAAGGCGGAAGGCTGCCGCCCGGACCATTTCGCGCGTGATGACCGCGTGGTCAGCCGCCCTTAATGGTGGGGCGGGCGCCGCGGTGACCTCGAATTGGCGGGCGCCATATTCGGGCAGGAAACTATCCGGAGTGACGCCAGCGGCGCGCATCGCAGCGGTCAGCATCTCGCCGAACACGCCCTGGCGCCTGAACGCGCTCAGGCTGTAAGGCGCACCGGGAACCTCGTCGATACCGGTGTAGACGAATTCCTGCTCGAAAGCGGCAATAAGACCATAACCCTGCCGTGCCAGGCTTGCGACGGCTCGCCTGAGGAACTCGCGCGGGCAACAATCCCAGGGCGTACCGTCGAGGGTCCGCAAATCGCCCAGGTAAAAATGCTCGGGCGCTGATCCGTCGCCAAAATCGACCCGCGCCTCGGTCCATGGATCGGGCACCAGCATCAGGTCGCCGGCGGTGCCGAAGGGTGTATCCCAGATCGGTCCGAGCGCCGATATCATCAGATTGGTCGGCGTCCAACCGACGCCTTTCCTGAGGCGCGAGGGTAATTCTTGTGCCGGAAAGGCCTTGCCGCGAACCTGGCCGGAAATATCGCAGGTGGCGACGAAAATCAGTTCCTCGCGAAGCATTAGATCCTTATATCGCGCGCTGACGAGCCTTTGTATATCGCCGGTGCGGTGCAATCATTGGACGTCGAAGCATGCTCATCGGTTGAACACGCATAGGAACCGCTGATTGTTCCGACGACGCTCGATATCCGCGCGGAGAACCCAAAATGGCTGGAGAAATGATCTCATTGCGGGCCGCCGACGGCGGCAGCTTCGGCGCTTATGTGGCGGCTCCGGAAGCCGGCCATGGTCCGGGATTGTTGCTGTTTCCCGAGATTTTCGGCCTCAATCCTCATATTCGCGGCCTTGCCGATCTCTACGCCGAGGAAGGCTATCTGGTGTTCGCGCCGGATCTGTTTTGGCGCCTGAAACCCGGAATCGAGCTTGGTTATTCGGATGACGATTTCAACACTGCGCTTAGCTATTACGAGCGTTTCGACGTTAATCAGGCGGTTAGCGACATCGGCGATGCACTGACCGCATTGCGCGCGAACCCGATCTGCAACGGCAAAGCCGGCGCGTTAGGTTTCGGCCTCGGCGGAACGCTGGCATATCTGGCGGCAGCGCGCCTGCCGCTCGATGCGGCGATTGCGTACTACGGGGTCGGAATCGAGCAGGCGCTCGGCGAGGCCGCGGCGGTGAAATGTCCGGTCGCGTTCCATTTCGCCGCGGAGGATAAATTCGTCGCGGCCGACGCGCGCGAGGCGATTCGCGCGGCCTTCGCCCGGCACGATACCGCCGAATTTTACGTCTACCGCGATGCCGCTCATGGCTTCAACAATCGTAAGCGCGCGGGCTACCATCCGCCGTCCGCCGCGCTGGCGTACTCGCGGACGCTGGGCGTGCTCCGGCGTGCAATTGGTCCGCGCTATGACCTTGACGGCCTATGGGAACGGCATACCGGCTATGAGTTCGGCACTCGCGACGCCGACGCGACCATGCGAACGATGGTCGCCGAACCGTATGTCAACCACGTGCCGACGATGACCGGCGGCGTCGGCCAGGCCGAGCTCGCGCGCTTCTACCGGAACCATTTCGTCAACTCGAACCCGAAAGATACCCGCCTCATCCCGATTTCGCGCACGATCGGCGCCGACCGTCTCGTCGACGAGATGCTGTTCTGCTTCACGCACGATGTGGAGATCGACTGGATGTTGCCAGGGGTCGCGCCGACCGGGCGCTATGTCGAGGTTCCGCTGGTGGCGATCATCAATTTCCGCGGCCCGAAGCTCTACCACGAGCACATCTACTGGGATCAGGCCTCGGTGCTCGCGCAGA
>DATEGX010000393.1:0-6225 GCA_035279875.1 Binataceae bacterium (SeqCode) | reverse complement strand
TCTGCCCGACGTGGACGCCGGCGGCGTCCGCCAGCTTCGCGATATCCGCCCGATCGTTGACGATCAGGATCGCGCCGCGTTCCGCGCATAGGTTGGCAATTGCGCGCGCTGCCGCCAGAAAATCTCGACTGCCCAAATCTTTGAGACGTAGCTGAAGGACTTTCGCGCCGGCTTCGAGCAGGGTGCGGGCGAGCGCGACCGGCTCGTGCCCGCCAGCCGTGTCGACCATCGCGTAGTAGTGTGAGGGAAGGCGCATTTTCTGATGCTCGAACCGAGGGGTCTGCGGCCGGACCCTTTGCCAACTTGGAGCGGTAACTAAAGCCAGCCTGGGAGTATATCTATTGTCCCTCCGGGGCTCAGATCGACGACCGGGTAACCGGAATACCGTGCTCGACCAGCTTCTTGCGCAGCGTATTCCGGTTGAGGCCCAGGATACGCGCCGCGTGCACCTGGTTACCATGGGCGCGCTTGAGCGCCATTTCGATCAGCGGCCGCTCCAGTTCGGCCACCAGCCGCTGATACAGGTCATTGTCCCCGTTTTCGACTAACTCGCCGATTCGCTGCGCAATCAGCGCGCTCAGCGGCGCTGCCGCATCCGCCTCCGCCTGACGCGAACGCAGAGTGCTGCGGCCCAGTTCGATATCCTCGCCGCGAATATTGCTGCTGGGCGCCAGCAAGGCGGCACGCAGCACCGCATTCTCGAGTTCGCGGACGTTGCCCGGCCAGCTGTACGACTGCAGCCTGGCGCGCGCCTCGGACGAAACATAGCGCGCTTGGGCGCCCATCTCGCGCGCAGCCTTCGAGACAAAATAGTCGGTCAGTTCGGCGATATCTTCCCGCCGTTCGCGCAGCGGCGGCAGGGTGATCGGAATCACCCGCAGGCGGAAGTAAAGGTCTTCGCGAAAGTGCCGCGACGCGACCGCGGATTCGAGGTCCTGGTTGGTTGCCGCGATAATCCGCGCCTGTGCGCGCAAGACCTCGAGACCGCCGACCCGCGAAAACTCGCGCTCCTGCAACACCCGCAGCAGCTTCGGCTGAAGCTCGAGCGGCAGGTCGCCAATTTCGTCAAGGAACAGGGTGCCGCCGCTGGCCTGCTCGAACTTGCCGGTGCGGCGGTCACTGGCACCGGTGAAGGCGCCACGCTCATGGCCAAACAACTCGCTTTCGAGCAGCCCCTGCGGTATCGCCGAACAATTGACCGCGACGAAAGGTCCGCGCCAGCGCTGCGACTTGAAGTGAATCGCGCGCGCCACCAACTCCTTGCCGGTGCCGCTTTCGCCGCACAGCAACACGGTTGCCTCGTTGGTCACGACGCGCCCGATCAGCTTGTAGACCTCCTGCATTGCCGGGCTGCGGCCGATGATCTCGCCGCCGACCAGTTGGCGATTGACCTCTTCGCGCAGACGCGTCAGATCGGCCGCCTGGGCCGCGACTTCGACCGCGCGCCCAACCGCTACCGCCACCAAATCGAGATTCTCGAACGGTTTGGTCAGGTAATCGTGCGCCCCGCGCTTCATCGCCTCGACCGCATTGTTCATGGTGCTGGCCGCCGTGATGACGATTACGAGTGTGCGGGTGCCGCCCTCGCGAGCCTTGCTGAGAACTTCGAGCCCACCCGCGCCGGGCATCATGATATCGACCAGTGCGACGTTGAAACGGTTGGAAAGCAGCGCTTGCAGCGTGCTTTGGCTCTCCGCAGCCTCATCGACCATATAGCCGGCGGCCTCGAGCCGATGGCGTAAAACGAGGCGGATACCGGGATCGTCGTCGGCCACTAAAACTGAAGGCAGAGCGGGATCGTTGGGCGGCGAAGGATGGTTGGCCGGAGCGGATGCCATAAGCGCCTTATTATAACCGGTTGCGTCGGACTGAACAGCCACCGGCGCGATGCACGAGCGCCTGGCTCCGCGTGCTAGTCCGGACCGATCGGCAGACTCACGCAAAAGGTCATGCCGCGTAGCGCCGATTGCTCGCCGGGCGGATAGGTTTCCCGGCCGATCTGCGGTTCGATTCCACCGATCTCCGCCCACAGCTTGCCGCCGTGCAGCGCGACGATTCTCTGGCTGAGGACGAGGCCGAGACCGGTTCCGGCTGGTTTGGTGGTGAAAAACGGCGTGAAGAGCTGTTTCACGTCTTCGGGATTCATACCCTTGCCGGTGTCGCTAATTTCGACCCTCAGGAATTGGCGGCGCCGGCCGCGGGAACTCAGCCGGAACTGGGTCTCGATCGCCGTCCTGAGCCTCAGCCTGCCGCGTTCTGTTGCGGTCGTCGAAACCGCCCCGGGCTCAGATGCTCTATCGCTTTGGTCGGGCGGCACCGCAGACCCGACGGGTGACGCGGCGATCGCTTCGAGCGCATTACGAATCAGGTTCAGAAAGACTCTTTCGAGCGCGCCCGCGTCGCCGGTTATCTCAGGCAGGCTCGGGTCGAATATCTGCTCGACCGAAACACCGCGCGGCGGCACCGGATGCGCCCCGGCGATGCGAAGCGCCTCATGCAATAATTGATGAATATTGATTGGCTCGCGCTTCAACCGATGCGGGCCGGAGACGGCCAGCACCTGCTCGACCAGCGAGGTTATGCGGTTGACGCCGTCGAGGATAAGGCCGCAGTACTGCTGGGCGCGGGAGTCGGTCGGAAACATCGCAGCCAGCAACTCGGCCGCACCCTTGATTCCGGTCAGCGGATTTTTGACTTCGTGCGCCAGTCCGGCCGATGAGAGCCTGAGTGAATCCTGATCACCATACGGGCCGTGTTCGGTGCCCTTTTGATGAGACAGATCGTGCAGCAGGACCACGGCGCCGTCGTGCTCCCCGCGCGCATTCATCAGCGGTGAGACCTCCGCCCTGACGATCGCCTCGCGACGTTCCAGCCGCAGCTTGGTTTCCGGGTAGTCGAGGTTCTGGCCTGTTTCGAAACATTTGCGAATCATCGCGGCCAGCCATGGATTGTGCCGCAAGGTCCGCTCGAGCAGCGCCTTGCCGATCTGGGAAGCCCCAAACAGGGTTTCCGCCGCCGCGTTGACCTCCAGGACCTCCAATTCCGGCGAAAGCGCGAGCACTGCGTCAGTCAGGCTATCGACGATTTCGCGCCATAGCGCGTCCTTTCCGAGCATGGCCATCGGCAGGAAAATTATCACAAACCCATCAGTGGCACGCGCGGCAAAGCGTCGGAAAAGTCGGCCCGCCCATCATTAATCGCGCTCGGATCAAGGCTTTTCGCTTTCCTTGACTGTCGACAAGTCGCCTCCGCTTGTTAACAACTATTTCTAAACATTAGTTTTTTTTATGTTAAGGGTGTTGATCGGCTCGTGGCTGGCGACTAGCTTGGAGCGCGGTCCGGATAACCACGGGGTTTTGATGCGGGGGAGATTAGTTCAAATTGCCGGCCTTTTGCTCCTGCTGCCGATCTTCGGCTGCGCGCAATCCGCGATCGATTTACCAGCTGACCCTGTCACAATTACCGGAGATACCGTCGCCACCCCCGCTGGGGCGGCACAATTGCTGAGCGCAGGTGAAGCTGGCACGCTCCCGCATCCGGAGGCTTCGCCCGCGGCGCCCGGCAGTCTGCCCTTCGTGCGCAGCCAGCCCAAGGCAGTGCCCCCATTTCCGCTGGTCTTGAACCGTACTGTCCAGGATTACATCAACAGTTACGTCACCCAGCCCGAGGGACTCCGCGAATCCTTCCAGCGCAGCGAGCCTTTCATGCCTGAGATGGTCTCGCTGCTCCAACAGGACGGTCTGCCGCGCGATCTCATCTACCTGGCCTTCGCGGAGAGCGCCTTCAAGGACTCTGGCGCGGGCCCCTGGCAGCTCAGCAAGGTGACCGCCCGGCGCTATGGATTGACTATCGATGAGTGGGTCGACGAACGCCGCGACCCGATCAAGTCGACGCAGGCGGCGGCCGAATACCTGGCGGAATTGCACGATCAAACCGGTCAGGATTGGCGAATGACGCTGGTCGCATGGAATAACGGCGACGGCGCGGTGAATCGCTACCTACATCTGATGGATGCGTCGTACGACCTGCTGATGCGGCGGCTGCCCCGGCGCACGCGCTCGCTGATGAACCGTTTTATGGCGGTCGCGATGATTGCGCATCACGCCGAGGACTACGGCCTGCAGTCGGTCAGTTATCCCGATACGCCTCACTACCGAATCGTTCCGGTGGCGGGCGGCACTCCGCTCGAATACGTCGCCGAGAAGCATCGCACCAACCTGAGTCTCCTGCGCAGCTTGAACCCGGCGCTGCTCCGCGATCAAACGCCGCCGGGGCCGCGTGACTACCTGGTGCGAATTCCTGACGGGCAGTTGCAGAACACGCTGCTGTCTACCGATTCGTAACCCTGGACCGCCCCGCACCCCACAGCCTGTTTGCCAACTGCCGTTCCACAATGGAACTTCGTTTCCGCCTCTTCCGTCTATGCAATGGATGGATTCGACCGGCAGGTTTTGCGGAACGCATCTGGACGCGATTTAACCCACTTCAGATACTTGAACATATTCGGATAGTGCGGCGATCGCCGCAGCGCCGGGCCGCTTCGTCCCGCTCGCCCAGGCTCCGCAACCGGAATGAGCGATAAGCCTCCGCAGGGCAATCGACGCGCCCCGGTTTTCACCGAAAAAACCTTCTATCTCGAGGAGTTTTACGGCAAGAGCCTGCTCTTCGGATTGGTCCCGCCCAGCGGTGAGCGGATGGCCGAGCTCGACTCGCTGGTGCGCACCCTGCGCGAGCTCCGGCGCAATCAAACCCGCTGTATCGTGATCGCCTCCGAACGCGCGTTACCGCGGCTCTTGCGCAGATTGGGACGGCTCGCGCCGCGCCGGGAGCCGCCGTGCTTCAATCCGGCAAAGGGACTGCGCAGCCGCCCATATCCGCCGGATTCCGCTATAACCGAAATCTGGCAGGCGCTGCGTGCCGGTTCCGTCGTGGCCTCGGGGGTCAGGACTGACGATCCTGCCGACTTGGTGGTGTTCGCGCGTGAATTAGCCTCGCGGCTTGGTGTGTTTAAGCTGCTGCTGCTCGATCGGGCGGGCGGGCTCGTCGATGCGAGCGGCAATCGTCATTCGTTCGTCCAGATTGGCCGCCTGCGGCGGATCCTCAAGGACGTCGATTCGCCCTTGAGACGCGCGGTGGTACGGGCGGCCTGCCGCGCCGTTGCCGAGGGCGTCGCGTCGGTCAGCCTCGCGGCGCCCCGCGAAGTTTACGAAGAGCTCTTCAGTTTTACCGGCACCGGCACGGTCTTTACCGAAAGCGGCTACGGCCGGGTGCGGCAGATCTCGATCGATGATTTCGAGGAGGTCGAGGCGCTGATTGTCCGCGCCCAAAACGAGGGCTTTCTGCTCACCCGCAGCGACACCGAGATAGCGCGCCTGCTGCCCTCATGCTTCGGTTACCGAATCGGCGACGAGCATCTGGCTGGAATCGTTTCGCTCCTGACCGAGCCGTATCGGCGCGATCACGCGGGCGAAATCACGGCACTCTACACACTGACGCGTTTCCAGGGCGAAGGCGTTGCGGCGGAGTTGATGGCGGAGGTCCTGAAGGAAGCTCGCGCTCGCCACCTTCGCTATACCTTCGCCTGTACGTCGGAGGACCGCGCGGCCAAGCTATTCGAGCATCTGAAGTTCAGGCGTATCGGTCCGGCGGAGGTCCCTGCCGCCAAATGGCGCGGCTACGATCGCGCACGCATTTCGCGATTAAGCATTTTTCGCCACGATTTCAGGTAGTTGTGACCTGATTCTCAAGCATTTCTTCAGATTTTTGAAGATCGGCGTCGCGGCCAAAGCCTAGGGCGTAGCTGCCGACGGACTCGGTGAAGCGGTTCCGCCCGACCGTTCCTGAGCCTCTGCCGCTGCGCGAATCCGCGCAGGGACGAATCGCGAATCAAAGATTCGGCGCTGCTCTGGGGTCAGCACAGCACGGATGCGGAGATATGCGCTGACGAAAAGCGCCCGGCGCTGCTGTTCGAAATTGTCCCGTGCGGCCTCGACTTTTGCCCGCGTCTGATGCATGACGTCGCGCACCTGCTCGCGCTGGGGAGGGGTAAGTTCGAGCACCCGGGCCATCCGTTCGAAGGGCCGCTCGCCGGGCAAATGCAGGATGCCATAACGATAGCCAAACGTGCTGAGGGCGAAACCAATCACGAGGCCGGCAATCAAGCCGACCACGGCGAGGAAGATTGTGCGAGTAAGCAAAGTTGTCTAAAGCGAGGAGCGCCGGCTA
>DATEGX010000392.1:0-17456 GCA_035279875.1 Binataceae bacterium (SeqCode) | reverse complement strand
GGTGTATTCAAAGATCTCGGTGGCGGCGAAGCGGCGGGCGAGCGGGCCAGTCTGCGGCAAGACGATTCCCTTGCTGTCGCTCGCCCAGGCGGTCCTGCCATCGTAGCCTCGGGCAGCAGTCAGCGGACCCGCGTTGATTTTCGAGAGGTAGAGGCCGTCGGCAAGGTTGCACCATGACTCGGTCGTGCCGTTTATGTCGCCGGAACTGATCGTTCCGACCATATGCAATGACTTGACGCGGCCGAGGCCGGGGCCAAGCGCGATTCGAGCGCGAGCGACCAAAATCGCGGCCGGATCATTCGCGGTCGAATTTGGCAACGCCACGCCGTGGGTGAAGGCCAGGATCACCGTAGCCAAGGCTATTTGCCAACATCGCCGCCACAACCACTCTACGCATGACATAGCATTCATCATAAGGCGAAAATTAGTCTCATCGCTTCAGGTTGCCAATAAGGTATCGATAGTGAGTCGCCGAAGAGTAAACGGCACGTTACAATCGTGCTGGCTCAAGATCACGCGCCGGTCGAAGCGATATGGGTCATCGGGTGATGCGGCGGCTGCGCACCGCTTATGTCAAAATCGGCGGAATCGTCGATGGCTGGTACGAAGAAATGCCGTGGCGCAAACGCACGCCGCCCGGTATTCGGGGCGAGCAGATTGCCGCGCGCCATTTGCGCCGATGCGGCTACCTGATTCTGGCGCATAATTACCGGGCCGCCGGGGCGGAGATTGATCTGGTGGCGCTCGAAGACCGAAAGTTGGTGTTCGTCGAGGTCAAATTCCGCGCCGGCCCGGGCTTCGGCCCTGCGCGCGAAGCGGCAGACGAGGCCCAGCGCGAGCGTATCCGGCGCGCCGCGCGCGCCTATGCCGAATGGCGCGGGGTACCAGACCTGCCGGCGCGTTTCGATCTGGTGGCGATAGATGGGGCCGGCCGCGCCGGCAAACTCGAATTACTAAAGGATGCTTTCTGAATGCTCGATATCAGGCTGATCCGTGAGCAGACCGAGTTCGTCAAGGACGCATTGGCCAAGGCCGGAGTGGATCGCGGCGAGATCGACGCGGCCCTGACGTGTGACGGCGAGCGCCGCCGCCTCCAGTTCGAACTGGACGAGATGCGCGCGCGCCGCACCCGCGAATCCAAGGAACTCGGCAAGATGTCGCCCGAGACGCGCGAGACCAAACGGGCCGAGATGCGCGAACTGGGCGATCGAATCAGCGAGGGCGAGCGCCGGCTCGGCGAAATCGAACAACGGTTTAACGAGCTGATGCTCGGAATCCGCAATATCCCGCGTCCTTACGTCCAGGCCGGAACCGGCGAGGCCGATAATCTCGTGGTACGCAGCGAGGGCGAGCCGGCCAAGCTCGAGTTCACCCCGCTGCCGCATTGGGAACTCGGCGAGCGCCTCGGCATCATCGACTTCGAGCGCGGGGTGAAACTTTCTGGCACGCGCTTCTACCTGCTGGCCGGGATGGGCGCGCAACTCGAACGGGCGCTGATCGCCTTCATGCTTGACCTCAAGACCCGCGAGCAGGGTTACCTTGAAGTCGCGCCGCCATTGATGGTCACCACCGAAACCGCCACCAGCACCGGTCATTTGCCCAAGAACGCCGACACGATGTACCGCGATATCGAGGAGGACTTCTGGTTCATCCCGACCGCCGAGGTTCCGCTCACCAGTATGTATCGCGGCGAAATTATCGAGGCCGAGCGCCTGCCCATCTACCTGACGGCGTATACGCCCTGCTTCCGGCGCGAGAAAATGTCGGCCGGGCGCGACGTCCGTGGAATCAAGCGCGGGCATCAGTTCGACAAGGTCGAAATGGTCAAGCTGGTGCGGCCGGAAACCTCCGACGACGAGTTGCAATCGCTGATCGAGAGCGCGTGCGAGGTCTGCCGCCGGCTCGAAATCCCTTTCCGCGTCGTGCAGCTATGCACCGCCGACCTGAGCTTCTCCAGCGCCGCGACCTACGATATCGAGATGTGGGCGCCGGGCATCGGCGAATGGCTCGAAGTTAGTTCATGCTCGAATTGCACCGACTTCCAGATGCGCCGCGCCAATATCCGCTACCGGCCACAGAAGTCCGGCAAGACCGAATTCGTGCACGCGCTTAATGGCTCCGGCCTGGGATTGCCGCGCAGTCTGATCGCGGTGCTGGAGAATTATCAGCAGGCCGATGGCAGCGTGATCATTCCCAAGGTCTTGCGGCCCTATATGAACGGGGTCGACGTTATCCGTCCCGGGCGGGCCATCTAGCTGGACTGTTTTTCCGGGGCATAATCTCTGGTGTAACGCTTCGACGGCTGCGTGTTTTGGGACCCGGCCAACGTCAACACGCCGAGCAATTAGCGGAAGCTGGTGGCGTTCGAGCATCGATTGTTCTGTCGACGCTTAGTCTAGTCTCGCGCTTATGAACCATCCGCGGAGGGCGCTGGAACGAGATTGGCGCGGAGGAATTCCCGCACTGGCTCGTCTACCTTATGGCCCAGTTCATTGGTTCCCTCCGCGAAGAAGCGGGTGTCGACTCGCGCGCCGCGTTGACTCAATGCCTGCGCCAGTTGTTGAGCCTGCTTGACCGGGGCCCGGTGGTCGCGGTCGCCGTGCAGGATCAGAACGTTGCAATCGAGCTTCGCCGGTAGATTCTCGATCACACTGCGTTCCTTGAGCAGCCGTTTGCTCGGCCATACCTGTCGCAGAATGGATAGCTTCGTGCGGATCGGAGCGGTCGGCCACAGCCTGACCATGTCGTAAGCACCGGATTGCAGAATTACAACGTGAGCACGCGGGCTGGAATCCATCAACAAGCCCGCCGCGACGGCCCCATCGCCAATCCCCCAAAGCGCCAGATGCGCCGGGTCGACGCTCGGGCGCGCAGCGAGCAGATCGAGCCCATAACGGGCGGCTTCAACCGATTGCGGACCAACCAGGCGGCTGGGTCCCGAGGATTTGCCGTAACCGGGCAGGCTGATACATGCGACCCGGATGCCGAGCGGGAGGAAGCGGCGCAGCCGCCCGATACATTGCCCCGCGTCGCCCCGGTCGCCGTTCAGGACCAGCATCGCGGGCAAACGGCCGGGGGTCGCCGCCCGGGCGAAATAACCCTCGATTTGGTAGTGATTCTCGCCCGAGCTGACCTGGTAGCCGAAGGGGTCGATAAGGACCTGCGGCGGCGGTTGGCGCGGTGCGTGATGATGGCAGGCGGCAACCAGGAGGGCGAGCAACCCCAGAAGCGCGCTTAAGGCACCCGCTCGGGACTTCCGCCGGCGGTCTACCGGATGGGTCGCAGATTCGCCCCGATTCGTCGAGGCGCCGAACGCCAACTTCCTCGGCGCCCTCGGGTCTTCCATAGGCGGAGTAATTTATCCGCATCGGGGCGGTTTTGAAACGGCCCATAGCTAAAGTTAGCGAAAAGTGACTCTAATGCCCGCCAAAGGAGCTATCGCATACTCATCGCGTTGCGGCGCGATTAAATCAGCGTTGAATCACACCGACCTTTGACCGATACTGGTTGATTCCTGATCGGCGGGAAGTTATCGCCATTCTACGAGGAGTAACGAGGCGGCAGTGGAAATCGATTTCGACAAGGCGGGCGGCGTGGTTCCGGTCGTCGCCCAGGATTTCAAGAGCGGACGCGTCCTGATGGTCGCGTACATGAACCGCGAGGCCTTCGAGGAAACCGTAAAGAGCGGGCACGCTTGCTACTTCTCGCGCTCGCGCAACCGGCTCTGGCGCAAAGGCGAAGAATCGGGAAACTTCCAAACCATCCGCGAAATCCGGATCGATTGCGACCACGACACGGTGCTGCTGATGGTCGATCAGCACGGCGACGGCGTTGCCTGCCATGAGGGTTACGAATCCTGCTTTTTCCGGGTGCTGGACGATGGCAACTGGGTCACGACCGACACCCGCAAGGTTGATCCGGCCAAATACGGCGCTGACTACGGGCATCATGCGAAACCGGGCGCCCGGTAAGCCTTACCCCTCAAAGCGCCGATACTTGTAGTCTCCAATTTTACGCGACGGGTACGATGGCCGACGATAAGATTCTCAAGTTTGGTATTCCCAAGGGTAGCCTTGAGGCGCAAACGCTCGAATTGATGCGCAAATCCGGATGGCGCATCTCGGTAGGCGAGCGCTCTTATATTCCGCGTGCCGACGATCGTTCGCTCAGTTGCCGGTTATTGCGGCCGCAGGAGATGCCGCGCTATATCGCCGACGGCACTCTCGACGCCGGCATCACGGGCAGCGACTGGATCGTCGAAAATGCCGTCGATCTGGTCGAAGTCGAAAGCTTCATCTATTCGAAGGTCTCCTTGCAGCCCACCCGCTGGGTACTGTGCGTGCCCGATAATTCACCGGTCCGCCGCCTCGAAGACCTCGCGAATAAGCGCGTCGCCACCGAGATGGTGGCGTTTACCAAGCGAATTTTCGCCGAGCGCAAAGTTAAAGTAGACGTTGAATTTTCATGGGGCGTGACCGAAGCCAAAGCCGCCGACGGGCTGGTCGACGCGGTGGTCGAAGTCACCGAGACCGGGTCCTCGCTACGCGCCAACGGCCTGCGAATCGTCGAGGAGTTGCTAACCTCGACTCCGGTGTTGGTGGCGAATAAGGAAGCCTGGGCGGATGAGTGGAAACAGTCGAAAATCCGCCAGATTTCGGTGCTGGTGAAAGGTGCGCTCGATGCCGAAAGCCGCGTCGGCATCAAGATGAACGTGCCCCGCGAACGGCTTGACGGCGTGATTGCGCTCCTGCCGTCGATTACCGCGCCCACCGTCGCACCGCTCTACGCCTCGCCCAATCTAAAGGGCAAGGAATGGTTCGCAATCGATACGGTGATCGCCGAACATACCGTGCGCGAGCTCTTTCCCAAGCTGCTCGAGGCCGGTGCGGTGGGGATCATCGAGTATCCCCTTAATAAGATCATCTGATACGAAGAATTAGGCAGAGCACGACCGAATAGCCCATCTTCCCCGAGTCAGTGCAGGACCCGCGGTTTCGCGATCGCGCCCTTGAGCAACGCCTCACCGGTCGGTTGAGCGGCGGCATTTTCGGCCTCCAGCGTGACCGTTGCACCGTTAATCGTTGCCCCGCGAGGCGGCATCGACAGTACCACGGAAGCACGCTCGTCGGGGCTGGTCTGGAAGCTGACGGCCTTCGCCGGAGCACCGCGTGAAGGCATCCACCACATCACATAGTTACGCCCCTTGACGGGGGGTAATCCGGCGACTTCGAGCACCGCTTTGCCGGCCTTTTTGCTGATAGCCACCAAACCGCTGGTCGAACCAACCGGCTGGGCAGGGACAAGGCGTATCAAGGTTGCGTCGGGCGCCGACAAGACGCGATTGATGCTCTCGCGTGCGGCGCGCTCGGCGCGCATCGCGACGAGCTGGC
Source organism: Binataceae bacterium (SeqCode) (assembly GCA_035279875.1). GTDB lineage: Bacteria > Desulfobacterota > Binatia > Binatales > Binataceae > JAMXLL01. The sequence continues at coordinate 12,066 of DATEGX010000392.1, read as the reverse complement.
GTTCCTCATTGGATACCTGCACGCGCATCCGCGAAATTCGCGAACTAAGCGCATTCAGCCGGTGATGGTAGTTGCGGCTGCTTGAGGACAACTCGGAGATAGTTTCGAGCGCGATTGCCGCGCATCCCAACGCGATCGCGATTGCCATCCCCGCGACCGCGCGCCAGAACGGCGCGCGGCGGTACCATCGGTTCGCCGGCGTCCGGGCGGTTGCGGTTACCTGGCCGGCCGCTGATGGGGGAGGCGCGTGCTCTCCGGCACCCTCGCCCGCCGATCCGGTCGGACGCTGTTCGCTGCTCATTCGCGATATTTTCGCCACATTCGGTGATGAGCCAAAAAGCTTAGCGGATCGGTTAGCCCGCCGTAACTGCGCTCGGCTATCGGGCGAAAGGCTGCGGTGCGACAGCAGGCGCATCCGAAAACCCTCACGACCACCCAGGCTTTCGTCCAGCGTAAATAAAACCCCTTTATTTCGGGTCTAACGTTCGGCTACACATATCTGATCGTGGTGATTAAACGGATTCAGGATTTGCACGTTACCGAGGCGTTGACGCTGGCCGCGCCTCGCCTGCTCAAGAGCGAACTGCCGGTCGACGAACCAGTCGTGGAGACCGTGGTCAACGCGCGTGAGGCGGTCCGCAACATTCTCAAAGGCGCCGACCGGCGTCTGCTATGCATCGTTGGACCTTGCTCCATTCACGACCCGGAGGCGGCGCTGGATTATGCCGAACGCCTCTGCCGTTTGCGCCAGAGCCTGGCCAGCCGCTTGCTCATCATGATGCGCGTGTATTTCGAAAAACCGCGCACGACCATTGGATGGAAGGGTCTGATCAGCGACCCGCACATGGACGATAGCTGCGACATGGAAGCCGGGCTGAGAATCGCGCGCCGCCTGCTGCTCGAGATCAACCGGATGGGGCTGCCGGCGGCCACCGAGTTACTCGACCCGATAACTCCGCAGTACACCGCCGATCTCATTTCATGGACCGCGATCGGCGCCCGCACCACCGAATCACAGACCCATCGCGAGATGGCGAGCGGGCTTTCGATGCCGGTCGGTTTCAAGAATTCGACCGAAGGCAATCTCCAGGTCGCCGTCAACGCTATCGAATCGGCGCGGCGGCCGCATTCTTTCCTGGGCATCAACCAGGATGGCCTGACCGCAATTATTCGCACCACCGGCAACCCGGATTCGCATGTGGTCCTGCGCGGCGGCAAGACCCCCAACTTCGACGCGAGCAGCATCGCTGAATGCTGCCGGTTGTTGCAGAAAGCATCGCTCGAGGAACGCGTACTGGTTGATTGCTCGCACGCGCAAACCTCAAAGGACTACACGCGGCAGCCGGCGGTAATGCGGACGCTGGTCGAGCAGCGATGTAACGGCGGTGACGCGATCATGGGCGTGATGCTCGAAAGCAACATCGGAGCCGGCAACCAGCCTCTGTCCCAAAATCGTGCGGCACTGAAGTACGGAGTCTCGGTCACCGACCCGTGCATCGACTGGCCTACTACCGAGCGATGTCTCTACGAGAGTGCCGAGGCTCTGGAACGCAAAGCGGCTCAATAGCCCGGCCGAATTTATCGCGCCTTTTCTCGCGACAATCTTCAGAGTCGGCACCGTTTCGCGCGGCGGTCAGTCGCGCGGCGCGGGCGACTGAGTCCCACAATCGGTCATCGAGATCGCTGGCACATTATTTGGTTGAACCGCGTGTCAGCCACATGTTGCCCAAAATGCCCGATATGACGGATAGCGTGGCGCCGACCGCCGGTTCGTATATGGGCGGCGCGGACCTCAGCCGGGCGCTAGGTCGCGCCGGAATACCGATGCTGCTGTGGGCGGCCGCACTCTGCTACCTGGTATTGTCGCTGCCACTGTTACGCGGGCGCGCACTGCGCGGCGATTTTCCCGTCTACTATTTGTCCAGCCGCGCCTTTTATGACGGGGCAAATCCCTACCGCGCCAACTTCGACCGTCTGGCGGCGCGCCTGGGCCTCGACAACGGGATGATCAAGCAGGCGACCGATCCGCCGAGCTTCATAATCCTGTTCGCGCCATTCAGTCGGCTTTCGGCTCCCGCCGCTTTCTGGACTTGGAGTGCATTGATGCTGGCGGCGTTGATCGCCTCCGCCATAATCCTGCTCAGGCAAAGCGGGCTGCCGCTTCCATGGCAATGGAGCATCGGCGCGATAGTCGCGCTCTACCCGCCGGTAACCAACCATTTCATCTACGGCCAGAACAAGATCCTGATCCTGCTGATGCTGGTGCTGGCGATGCGCGCGATCGCGCTCAAGTCCGATGGGGTGGCCGGCCTGATGATCGCGATGGCCGCGTTAATGCGGATGTTCCCGCTGCTGCTGATCGGTTACCTGCTGCTGCGGCGTTTGCGGGGTGCATTCTGGTTCACGCTGGGCTGGCTGATGGTTGGCGGTTTACTCACCGTGTTGATTTTCGGCCTGGGCAATACCCTCGGCTTCGCTCATGCCGTCGGGTACCTGACCCGGCAAAGATGGCTTACGGAACACGGCAATATCAGCCTGGACGGCTTTATCGATCGCGTTTTTGCCTCGCTGGGCACCGCGGTTATTTCCAGGCGGGGCGAAGTTTGGCGCGAGTTGACGATTGGGTTTTGCAATCTGGCGATCGTGGCGGCGATCGTCCGCGCAACACTGGCGCGCCCGGCCATCGAAGACCCGGACTCACGCATTTTTGCGTTATGGGTCGCGGCGGCCGTGCTGTTATCCCCGACCGCGTGGTTTCATTACTTGACCATCATGCTGATTCCCTTCATTGGAATCGCCGGAGCACACGACCAAGGCAGTATTGGCGGCCGCGGGTGGTGGACGATGATGCTGAGCCTGGGCTTTTCGATTGCCTTCATCGGCTACGGAGCGAATCCGTATACACGGGCAATCGGCGCGCCACTGCTCTACGAATCGGGCTTTCTCGCGCTGCTTACGGGATTCATCTCCGCCTACTGGTTCGCGGTCGACGGCGCCGAGTTGCCGCCATGGCGGATGATTTTGCGGCTCAGCTGGAACCGGATTTTCGCGCGCGAAATAGCGACGACGCCCGCGCTTCAGTCCTGACGTCTTTCGGCGCGCATCCGTTCGTTTACCAGCGTGGCGTTGAGTGCGGCCGTGTGCTTGACCGGATAGGGCTCAGGCCGTTCGAGGTCCTTGTAGCGCTGCTCCAGCTTGGCCATCGTCTCGAGCAGGCGTTCGCGCGATTCGGCGAGCGTCGGGCGTGGTCCGATTCGGTGGCCGTCAATGAATTGGCGCTGCATGATCGGCACAACTTCGGCGGGCGCGGGTTTAAACTCGCGCGAAACGGTGGTAACACCCTCGTCAACCAGGCCAATCAGGTCGGCATAAAGGCCGCCGTTCGAGTTGAAGGCGCGGAAAATCTGCTTGCGGCCCGGCAGGGTGAGTTTGTTGGTCGACGTCTTGATACGCGGGACGCCGCGGTATTCGCCAAGTTTGTAAGTCAGGTCGAGCGAGGGAGCGTCCGCACTGACCACCATCGCGGTGCCCACGCCGAACGCGTCGATCGGCACGCCGCCCTGAATCAGGTCGCGAATACGGTACTCGTCGAGATTACCACTGGCGAAAATCGAGACCTCCTGCAGGCCGCTCTGATCGAGTGCGCGGCGGGTCTTGAAGCTCAGGTCTGCAATATCGCCGCTGTCGAGTCTCAGGGCCTGCAGCTTGACCCCCTTGCTCTTCAAATCTTGTGCGACCGCGATCGCATTCTGCACTCCGCGCATGGTGTCGTAGGTATCCACCAGCAGCGTGCTGAGCATCGGAAATAGCGCAACGAAGTGCTCGAAGGCCTCGCGTTCACGGTCGTGCGCCATGATGTAACTGTGGGCCATCGTGCCATAGAGCGGGATTCCGTAGCGGCTGCCGGCCAGCACGTTCGAGGTACCGACGAATCCGCCCAGATAGCTGGAGCGCGCCGCAACCAGTCCGGCATCGACGCCCTGGCTCCGCCGCAAGCCGAAATCGATCAGCCGGCGCCCCCGCGCCGCGATAACCGAGCGCGCGGCCTTGCTCGCGATCAGTGCCGCGATGCCCACCTGGTTCATGACCAGGGTCTCGAGCAACTGCGCCTCGATCAGCGGTCCGCTGATTTCGAGAATCGGCTCCTCGGCGAAAAAGATGGTACCCTCCGGCACCGCCATGACCTCGCCGGTGAAGCGCAGATTGCTCAGGAATTGGAGGAAATCAGGCGAAAAGATTTTCAGCGCATCGAGCGCGTCGAGCGCCGCCTGACCGAAGTGGAATTCTTCGAGCGCTTCGAGTATCCGCTCGACGCCCGCCGCCACCAGGAAGCCGCGGCGTGGCGGCAGCCGCCGGACGCTGAGCGTAAAGGACGCACGCTCGTTGTAGCCGATCGCGAAATAGCTTGCGGCCATCGTGAGCTCATACAAATCGCTGAGCAGCGGCAATTCGTCAGGATCGAGACGGAGGTCTATCGGCATGGTTATCGCGCCCGCGCGCCTGGCGCTCTGCGGAAGCTGAAGCTCACTCTACTATCCTGCGGCGGTGCTCGAAAAAGCTTCGACGACGATTCACGATCGCATTCAACGGGGCGGTTGCGGCGGTGACGGCGGGCGGGGTGGCGCCGAAGGCTCGGAAGCGGTCTCGTGCACGACACGGGTTTCCTGCTGGCGACCGTTGCGAATCTTCTCGCTCATCTCGCGCAACCGCTGCGCCACCAGGTAATTCACCGTTCCAGGCTCGTCGATCGTGCCTGCCCGAACCCCGGTCAATAACTCGATTCCCTGGTCGATCGTCTCGACCGGGTAGATATGAAAGGTGCCGAGCTCGACCGCCTGCACCGTTTCTGAATCGAGCATCAGGTTGCGCACGTTGCTGCGCGGCAGCATCACGCCTTGACGGCCGGTCAGGCCGACCGTTCGGCATACCCGGAAGAAGCCCTCGATTTTCTCATTGGCGCCGCCGATCGCCTGCACGGTGCCGTACTGATCGACCGAACCGGTTACGGCGAAGTCCTGCCGAATCGGCAAGCCGCTAAGGGCGGAGAGCAACCCGTACAATTCCGTGGAGCTTGCGCTGTCGCCGTCGATGCCCGAGTACGACTGCTCGAAACACACGCTGGCGGACATCGCGACCGGGCGCTCCTGGCCGAAGCGTCCGCGCAGAAATCCGTTGAGGATCATGACTCCCTTGTCATGGGTCGAACCGGACAGGCGCGCCTCGCGCTCGATATTGATTACTCCCGCCTGACCTAATGCGACGCTGACCGTAACCCGCGAGGGGCGTCCAAAGGCGTATCCGCCGACGTCGAGCACCGCCAGACCGTTGATCTGCCCGACACTGTGGCCGTCCAGATGAACAATCAGCGTGCCGTTGGCGATCAACCGACGAATCTCCTCTTCGATAAAATTGTGACGCATCACCCGCTGCACCAGCGCGCGATGCACATGCTCGGGCGTAACCCTGGGCGCGCTATCGGCTTGAGCGAAGAACGCCGACTCGCGCACGAGATCATCGATCGGTTCCATCGAGCTGGCGATACGGTCGCGATCGCCCGCCAGGCGTATCCCGAACTCGACCACGCGCCGCAACGCGTCACCGTCAAACGACGTTAGGTTCTCGCGCCGCACGACCACGCCAATCCGCGCCGCATAGCGGCTGGCGGCCGCGCGATCGGCGTCGATCACCGGGCGAATCTCCGCCTTGACCTTGAACAACCCGGAAAATTCCTGGTCGTAAAAATAGAGCATGTTGTAGAGGTACCCGCCGCCGAGAACCGCAAGCTTGGTGTGCACCTCGATCGGCTCGGGCTTGAGTCCGCTGGTGCCGAAGAACGGCAGTGGTTCGTAAGTCTCGGGCGTCATGCGCCCGGTTTTCAGCGTGCGCTTGAGCGTGGCCCATACGCCCGGCTCGATCGCCGCGTCCTCCAGGTCGAACAACAGGAACCCTCCATGCGCCTTGAGAAACGACCCCGGAATAATGCGGGTGAAGTTGGTCGACGAGCGGCCGAGCGGGTCGACCCAGCGTTCGATGGTGCCGAACAGGTTGCGGTAGGTCGGGGCGTCTTCGCTGATTACCGGAGCGCCGCGCCGGCCGGAATTGTTGACCAGGACATTGACCTTGTATTCCTGAAGACGCGCTTCGCTTTCCGCGCGCGGGAAGGGAGACGGCGGGCGCTCGGCCGGTGTTTCCTGCGGGTCGCGGAAGTTTTCGAGATGGCCAAGCATATGTTCGGCGACATCGTCGAGGTAAGCCGAGACCGCGGGATTGTCGAAAAATGGTTTGAGCGCTTCAATCGCGGGGGTGATCACGCGGCCGGCGAAGGCGCGCTCGATCGCGCGGATATCGGCCACCAGGTCGTGCATAATCTCCTGCTGGCGCATCACGATATTGGCGAGTTCGCCCTGAAGCTCATTTTGAGCGGCGGCGAGGCGCTCGCGCTCCTGCTCGGGCATCGCCTGCATCTGGCGTTGCAGCTCCTCGGGCGATTCGGGCATCTTGCCCTGGATCAATGGAATGAAGATCACCTGGCCGTTCGGAGTGCTCTGGATACCGAGGCCACGTTCGCGCGCGCGGGTCTCGAAATTGCCGAACAATTCCTGGGCGCGCTTGTTGTATTTTTCGCGCAGCGCGGTGCGCTCCTGATCGAAGTCCTCCCGGCGAAAAGCCTTGGGCAATTGGTCGATTACATATCCCACCAGGTCGTTCATCCGCGTCCGCAGCTCATTGCCCTGCCCGGCCTTCAGGTAAATCGCGACCGGAGCCTCGGGACTGCGGAAGTTGTTGACGTAGACCCAATCGCCGGGTGTCGGCATGAGCGCGGCTTTTTCCCGGAGCAGGCGCAGAACCGTGTCGCGCTCGGCGCGGGTACGCAGGCCAGTAACGAAGACGTTGTAACCCGGCGCGTCAATTCCGATGGCAAGCTTGATCGCGTCGAGCGCGCGGCCCTGGCCGAGCAGCTCGTCACCGTCTTCGGCGGCGGTCAATTGGACCAGTTCGTCGGCGCTCAGGGGGCACGCGCCGCGCAATTCGCCGGCGCCCAGTTCCGAATGCGCAGGAGCGGGCTGGGGTGGCACGGTCGGCGCCGCATTGGTGCCCTGATCGGCTTGATGATGATCGGTTTGGTCAGCCATTGAAGATTTATCCGGAAGCTAGGAGGCCGCCGAGCGGCGGCCGCTCAATCGACCTTGATTACGCGATCGCGGCTCTTCGGCACGATGACTTCGAGCACATCCGCCTCGAAACTGGCCTTGGTGAGCGCGGTATCGACCGAATGCGAAAAGTAGAAGACGGCTTGGCTTTTCCCATGTTCCGACGGAATTCGCACGACTAACCGCCGCTCGCTCACCTCCACCTCGATCTCGTTAGGATCGGCGCCCGCCGCGGGGATTCTTACCCGATAGTCGCCGCCGCTTTCGGCGACTCGCGAATCCGAGCGGCCGATCGCCCGGGCGGAGCCGCGCCAACGCGTTATGAGGATTTCCTCGAACGCTTCGTCGAAGGCCTGCCCGAACTCGTCAACGACCAGCGCGCCGGTCACAAACCTGGTAGCCACCCTACAATTCTAACTTTTCGGGGCAGCCCGCGCATAGGGCGAGACCACTTGCGCAATTCCTATTAGCGGCGGCCCCGCGGGCGCGTCTGAACGTCTTGGCAGCCCTTAGCGCCCTTGCCCCAGAAGGGCCGTGGGCGTATGGTTCGCTCGTGCCCAACTTCAATAAAATTCTCGCTCCAACCGACTTCTCGGAAGATTCCAAGCTCGCACTCTCTTACGCGGTGGAGTTGGCGCAAAAGTTCGCGTCCGAGATCCTGGTGGTTCATGTCGACCAGCCGCTTGCACCGGTGATGGTCAGCGAGCTTAACCCGGGGCTCGACGTCGGCACTATGAATCGCATCGCCGAGGAGCATCGGCTGCTTGCGCTCAAGGAGCTTGATCAGACCACCGCGCGGCTGCGCGAAAGCGGCGTCAAAGCCCGCGGGCTGATGCGGGTCGGGGCGCCCTTCCTGGAGATTATCACTTCGGCGCAAAGCGAAGCGGTGGACCTTATCGTGATGGGTACGCATGGACGCACGGGTCTCGCGCACGTTCTGATGGGCAGCGTGGCCGAGCGAGTGGTCAACAAGGCGCCTTGCCCGGTGCTGACCGTGCGGCATCCGGACCGTAAGTTCAAGCACCCGCTCGACAAATAGCGCCGCGGTCCCCGGCCGACCGGCGGGCCGATGCGTTCGATGGTTGGAGCGGCACTTGTGACCTTCCCGCGAGTTCGCGGCCGAACGGAGCGTACGTGATGGAAGACCAGGCCGATTATCGGATACGCACGATGGATCAATTGCGGGCCCTGATTGGCGACCCCGCACAGTTGGTCTACAAGAAGCTACTCACCGACCTCGACGACCTCGCGATCCAGTTCATTCGACGGTCACCCTTCCTGATTCTCGCGACCAGCGACGCCGAAGGCCATCTCGATGCGTCGCCGAAGGGTGACGGTCCGGGCTTCGTGTTGGTCGAAGATCGCCAAACCCTGGTAATCCCCGACCGCAAAGGCAACAAGCTTCTGTTCGGCCTGGGCAATATCATTGCGGATCCGCAGGTCGGCATCATCTTCCTGGTGCCGGGCACCGGCGAGACCCTGAGGGTAAATGGGGAAGCGGAATTGACCGTCGAGCCCGCATTGCTGGAGCGGCTCACCGCGCGCGGCAATCCGGCGCAAGTCGCAATTCGGATTAAGGTTCGCGAATGCTTCTTCCATTGCGCCAAGGCGATTATGCGCTCGCAGCTTTGGAGCGCCGATACCTGGCAGGAAAAGATCTCGATTTCGTGGGGCAAATACCTGGCCGACAAAGTCGGCGCGGGTAGTGATATCGCCGCCAAGATCGATCAAACGGTGGAGCAGGATTACAAGACTAATCTTTGAGCACTGCTGGCCAGGCCGATTCGGCTTCAGGCGTTGCTCCCCGTAACGACCGCCTCTACCGCCGTCGGCGGCTCCTCGGGGACTGTCTCCCCGGACGCAGCTTCGAGCGATAATCCACGGGTTTCGTCGATAAACAGCCACCAGATGATCACGGTGGGTATAGTCAACAGCGAGATCCAGCCAACCACGTTGGATAATCCGCCCATCCGCTTCGCAAGTATCGCTATAGCTACTTGGGCGGCTACAGCCGCGATTGCGACACATAGCGTAAGCCAGCCCATAATTGTGCCACGAAGTGCGGTTGGAAATAACTCCGTCACAGCGGAGTTGGCGGCGACTAGCGTGCCGCGCCCGGTCGCCGAAAACCATGTATGAGCTACCAGCAGCCATAGCACCGGCCAGGCAAAATTCGCCGGCGGTCCCCAATAGAAGGCCAGCACCGCAACCACGCCGCCCAGGCCCAGAATCACCACCGACTTGACCCGCCCGACCCACTCGGACATCCGCACGCCCAGCACCAGGCCCGCAGTGCCGATAGTTCCGCCGATTAGCAGGATCGCCGAGCCTTCGGCGGCGCCCAGTTTCACTACTGTGACGGCATGATAGTAGATCCAGGTGGCCACCGCGGCACCGCTGGCCTCGCCCAGCAAAGTCGCGATTATCAACGGAATCGCGCGCCCGCGGTAGGCCGGGCTGAAGATGTCGTAAAAATGGCTCTGGGCCGGTGCCCCGAGCGCCGCCGCACGCTCCCATCGCGCGCTTTCCGGGAGCATCCGCGCCATCATCGGAAAAAGGACGATGCCAGCCGCCGGCACTACCAGGAGCCATCGCCACGAAAGTCCGAAATGCACCAGGATCGGCGCCAGAATCACGCATCCGCCGCCGCCGATCCCAGTCGCAAAGTTGGCCCAGCCTTGCCCTTCCGAGCGCTTGTCAATTGGCAGGGCCTCAGCCAGCATCACGAATGAACTGCCGAAGGTCGCGCCGATTCCAGCGTAGGCGACGATCTCGAAGATGATAAACAGGCTGGCGTTGGTCGAAAGCGCCGCACCGAGCGAGCATAAAGGCGTCAGGATGAGGCTCAGCAGGACGATCCGGCGCCGCCCGATTCGATCGGCCATCCGCGACAGGACGAGCGCACCGACCGCGTTGAGCGACATCCAGGCATACATCCGCGCGATGCCGCTCTGGTCGAGGCCGAAACCCTTGGCAATAAAAGGCGCGCCAACGCCAAGAATCGCAAATGCATAGCCCTGATAGCAGAGGATGGTGAACAGGGCGCGAACGACGATCTCGCCCTCTCCTCGCACTTTTTTTCCAGAGTTACCATCGGCGTTATCGGCAGCGCCCGAGACGGCGGCGAGGTCATCTTTCTGGGTAAAAGCTTGACTCAACGGAAAAGGCCCCCGAACGAAGGATGGGGATTGGCATAGCAGAAATCGGGCGGCCTCGCGCTATGGAATTTACGGCTTGACAGAATGAACGGTCATTCATTATGCTCGAAACGGTTGCCGGAGCCGATTCGCCATGGCCGAACCCGCACGAGTCTCAACTGCCGACGACGCGCTCGCCAAAGCCAGGCGCCGTCAAATCTTCCTCGCCGCCTGCCGCGTGCTCGCGCGCAAATCCTTCCACGAAGCGACCGTCAAGGAGATGGCGCTCGAAGCCGGCCTCGCCGCCGGCTCGATTTACGTCTACCTGCAGAGTAAAGACGAAATCCTGCTGTTGCTGGCCGAGTCGATGGTCGCTGAGCTGGTCGAGGCGCTGCCCGAAATCAAGCAAGCTGCGGCCGGCGATCCACGCCGCGAACTGCTCGGTATTCTGCGCGGCGCGCTCGACGTAATCGACCGTTACCGCGAAGCCTTCGCGGTGCTCAATCATGAGGTGAGGTACCTCGAGCGGCGTCCCGAATATCGCGCCACCCTCAAGGAAATTGTAGGCCCCTATCGCGAGGCGCTCGCAGAACCACTGGAACGCGGCAAGCGGATGGGGCTGATTCGGTTCGCGAGTATCGCAAGCGTGGTCGAGGCGCTGCACATGCTCTGTTCCGGATGGTCATGCGGCGGCGCGTTTATGGCAAAGACCGACAAGGAAACTTACTGGCGCGAGATCGAAGGACTCATCAACGGCAGTTTTTTTGTTCCGGAAGCCGACTCTCCGGGTAATGGCTGAGCCGACTCAAGACAGGGCAGGAGGCTGATTGCCTATGGCTTTTTACGACCGGCGCACACTCGACGGCGTGTACAGCGTGCGGCAAAGCGCGCGTTACGTGATGAACTACCGGTACGCCGAGGAGCGCATGATGCGGATGATGGCCGGATGGATCGCGCTCACGCCGGAACTGCCGGTCAAGCTCGAAATGGCGCGTCAAGTCTATGAAGACGCGCTGCATGCCGACGCGCTGGGCAAACGGCTGGGCGAATTGCGCTCCCAGGCCCAGGTGTCGCGCCCGCCCAACGAATCTTTCGTCGCCCTGATGAACGAGATCGAGGACAAGGAGCAGTGGGAGGACACGATCGAGCGGCTGGTCGGAATTTACCGCGTGCTGAAGCCGCATCTGCTGGCGCATTACAGCAGCCACGTTGCGGCCGCGAATCCGGTCTACGAGCCGCCGACTCTGCGGATGCTTGCGCACATGGTGGATGACGAGAAGCGTCACATCGAACGCGGGCTGGTGCTGCTCGGCGATTTGCTCGATTCCCCGGAGAAGCATCGCCGGGCCGCCGAATGGCATGCCCATCTCGAAGAAATGCTCGCCGTATGCGGCGGCGTCACCGGTTTTGCCGAGGCGGAGCCTGAGCCGCAGAGGCTCGGCCGGAGCTGATAGTGCGGAAGCTCTACCATACCGCGGCCCCGGCGGAATTGCTTGAAGCGGTAAAGCGGCACGCTCATGCGCTTGTCGCGGGCGACGAAACAGCGGCCGCCCTGATGCTGGAAGAGCGCGCCGCGGAAGCGCATCACGAAGCTTTCGAGCGTCTCGGAGGATTGCGGCCGCTGGGCAATTTCGAGGTAATCGCGCGGGCGCGCATCGGCTTCGAATATATCGTGAAGCTGCGTCTGTACGGGACCGGCGATCGGGACGCGACGCTGCAGATTCGCTGGCATCGCGATTCCGACAATGCATGGCGAATCGTCGAACTTAATGACCTGG
>DATEGX010000391.1:0-11242 GCA_035279875.1 Binataceae bacterium (SeqCode) | reverse complement strand
AACGCCGCCCTGCGCGCCGGCCGATGGGAACGCGGAAAGTTTACGGGCAGCGAGGTCTTCGGCAAGACCCTGGGAGTCATCGGATTGGGCAATATCGGCCGGATCGTTGCCGATCGCGCACTCGGGCTAAAAATGAAGGTTATCGGTTTTGACCCGATTCTTACCCCCGACGCTGCGGCCAAGATCGGCGTCGCAATGGTTGGCCTCGAGGAACTCTTCCGCCGTTCCGATTTTATCACGGTACACGCGCCCCTGACTGACGAGACCCGCGGCCTGGTGGGCGCCGAGGCCTTCGCCATCATGAAAAAAGGCGCCCGCATAATTAATTGCGCGCGCGGCGGAATCGTTGACGAGACTGCGCTTTATTCCGCGCTCAAGTCGGGCCAACTCGGCGGCGCGGCGCTCGACGTATTCGTCGAGGAGCCACCCCGCCTCGACCATCCGCTGCTTGCTCTCGACAATGTAATCGCCACGCCCCATCTGGGCGCCGCGACCGACGAGGCCCAGGTTCAGGTTGCGATCGATATAGCCAACCAGATCATCGAATTTCTGACCGAGGGCACGATTCGCCATTCGGTCAATATCCCGGCGTTGACGGTCGAGGAGCTTGAAAGCCTCGCGCCGCATCTGACGCTCGGCGAAAAGCTCGGACATCTGGCCGCGCAACTGATCGACCAGGCGCCAGCCCAGATCACAGTCGGCTTTGCCGGCGACGCCGCCAATCTGAAGGCCGAGCCGATTGTCGCGGCAGTCCTGAAAGGATTGTTGAGCGGTTTCCTCGACCAGCAATTTAACCTGGTAAACGCACCTTTTATCGCGCGCGAACGCGGCATCCAGGTAACCGAAACGCGCTCGCGTGAGACGACCGATTATATCAATACGCTGAGCGTTGCTGTGCGCACCCATGGCGGTGCTCACGAAGTCGCCGGAGCGGTGGTCGGCAATCGCGCGGTCCGGTTGATCCGTATCGACGGTTACCCGATCGAGGCCGCCGCCGAAGGCTACTTCCTGATGCTTCACAATCGCGACGTCCCCGGCGTGGTCGGGGCCGTGGGTACGTTGCTCGGCCAGGCAGGAATCAATATCGCCGGGCTCGAACTCGGGCGTGACCGCGCCGGCGGGACCGCGCTCAGTCTGGTCGAAGTGGACGGGCCGGTGCCCGCGACCGTGCTCGAAAGTCTCAAGACGCTTCCGGCGATTACCGCCGCCTCGTTAATCAAACTGTGACGGCCGCAGACGCAGGCTCGGCGGCGCCCGTGACCACCACGGGAGCGTCACGCCATCAGGCACTGGCCGGAAAGGCACGATGAAGACAGTCGCAGTTGTCGGCTCTCAATGGGGCGACGAGGGCAAGGGCAAAATCGTTGACATGCTCGCCGCCGATGCCGACGTGGTGGTCCGCTTCCAGGGCGGCAACAATGCCGCTCATACGCTTGTCGTCGACGGTGAGAAGTTCATTCTGCGTCTAATTCCGGCCGGCGCGCTGCATGAAGGTAAAGCCTGTGTTATCGCCAACGGCACCGTGGTCGATCCTATCGCTTTGCTCGACGAAATCGACGCGCTAAAAGCTCGCGGGCGGCTGCGCGACGACACCCTCTTGAAAATCAGCTACGACGCCCATCTGGTGATGCCGTATCATAGTGCGATCGACCGCGCGCGCGAGGCTCGGCTCGGCAAAAACGCTATCGGCACCACGGGTTTCGGCATCGGCCCGGCGTACGAGGACAAGATGGCGCGCGTCGGGCTGCGCTTCGACGATCTGGTCAATTTCCGGACGTTCAGCGAAAAGCTCAGCCGGAACCTGCGCGACAAGAATCTTTATCTGAAGAACGACCTCAAGGCGGCGCCGATCGCCGGCTCGAAAATCCTTGAGCAGATGCGCAAAGCGCGAAGCCGCTTGACTCGCTACCTGTGCGACACTTCCGGTTTCCTGCACGAAGCGATCGCTGCCGGCAAGCGAGTCCTGTTCGAGGGAGCGCACGGCGTGATGCTCGATATCGATCACGGCACCTACCCGTTCGTGACCTCGTCGAATTGCGGCGCCAGCGCGGTATTCGGCGGTGCCGGAATAGCGCCCGGCAGCCTGGATGCGGTGCTCGGGATCAGCAAGGCCTACGCTACCCGCGTCGGCAGCGGACCGTTTCCGACGGAAATCAAGGGGCGCCTCGGTGACGCCCTGCGTGAGGAAGGCAACGAGTTCGGCGGCGCCACCGGCCGGCCCAGACGCATCGGATGGTTCGATGCGGTGCTGGCACGCCGTGCGATTCGGCTCAACGGAATGTGGGGGTTGGCGCTGACCAAGCTGGATGTGCTGAGCGGAATCGATCCCCTTAAGATCTGCGTCGCGTACGAGGTTGGGGGGCAGCGAGTCGACCAGGCGCCACGTCATTTGCTCGAAAAAGCGAAGCCGGTCTACGAGGAATTGCCCGGCTGGAAGGAAGGAATCAGTGGCGCGCGTTCCTTCGACGAACTGCCGCTAAACGCCCGCCGCTACCTTGAGCGTCTGCGACAACTTTGCGCCATCAGGCTCGCGATGATCGGCGTCGGCGCGTCGCGCGACGCGACCATCGTGGTCGAGAACCCGTTTCGGGTTTGAATCGACGCCCCCACCAACCGATAACCGCCGGTTAAACGGCGATTATCAGTTGGCTCGGGCAGTTTGCCGATTGGCTAGGCCGCACATACCGCGGCAAGACTCGAAATCGCCACGCCGCGACGCCCCTGCCGGAGATCGTTGCGATCGAAACCGTTAGTGCAATAGCCCAGCGAAATTCCGGTCGCCGGATCGCCCCAGGCCAGTTGCCCGCCGGCGCCGTTGTGGCCGAAAGTCATCGCGGAGTTGGTTTTGCCGAAGCCGCGATAATTGGCGAAACCGTCATCGCCGGCCAGGACCACGCCAAGCCCTCGATTGCACTTGTACTTGAAGATCGGATCGAAATAGTTACCGGAATGAACCGCCAGGGCATTGCGCAGAGTGCCGGCCTCCCAGATGGGCGCGCCGCCCGCCGCCGGCGGATTGTGCAGCAGGCCCTGGTAGAACAGTGCGAGTTCCGCCGCCGTCATTATCCCGCCGCCGCCCGGCACACCGGACTCCCGGACCACCGGATCGTTGAAGCCCTGGATCGCGCTTTCGGTCACCTCGGTCTCGGGCATCGGCGGCAAGCCCATCTTCTTCATTTCTTCCGCCGTCAGGGCCTCACCGACGTGCACGATATCGGCCATGCGGCCGTGCTCCGCGCGCGGGATTCCGAGGCGCAATTGCGGCAACCCCAGCGGTGCGGCGATTCGATCGCGTACGAATTCGCGAAAGCCCAGGCCGGAGCGCCGTTCAATGATTTCGGCGAGGATCCAGAAACCCGAGGTCGCGTGATAAATGAAGCGTTCCCCGGCCGGAAATTCCAGACGCCACGACTTGAACCGTTCCAGCCGCTTGCCGTGGTCGAGCCAATCCTGCTGTGGATACGGCGCATTGGGAAAGCCCCCGATATGCAGCAATAGCTGCTGCAGGGTAATCACGTTTTTCCCGTTGCTCGCAAACTCAGGGACGATGTCCGCCGCACGCTCGCCGAGGCCGAGCTTGCCCTCGCCCAGCAGGATCCAGATCGCCGATGAGACTATCGCCTTGGTGCAACTGAATACGCAGTAGAGCGTCTCGTCGGTAGCCGGTCGATCGGCGCCGCCCTGCACGGCGTGACCAAACGACTTCATCGCGCCGATTTTGCCGTTGCGCGCGATCGCGATCTGACACGAAGGGAGCAATCCTTCGGCCACTTCGCGTTCGGCGCGCTTGAACAGTTCGTCGACCTTGGCCGGATCGAGACCGACCTGACGCGGATGCTTTGCGATTTGATGGGCTGCGGGCATCGGGCAAATCTCCTCTATGAATTACCGCAATTGATAACACGAAAGCGCGTCTGGCTCACAGTCCGACGCTGCCGCTTTCAGCGCCAACCTCCAGCCCCTGTGCCGATATCCAGCCGGCGCGGCCCGGCAGCGTAGTGCGAATCACCTCGCATACCGGCAGCGTCGCCGCTGCCAGCCCCCGCGCGACCTCGCCTAATTGCACGAAGCGCGCACCACGCTGCTTGAGGCCCTGAACAATCGCGACGAACGTCTCGAGCTGCGCCATTCCTTCGGTCTCGGCGTGAATCGTCAGGACGTTCAGATTTGTTTCGGTAAATTGCCCCAGGTAAAAATCCACGATTGCTTCGCTGCGGTCGAGACCGCCGGTACCCATCACTTCGTCCATGGTCGGGAGCGTGGTCGGAATTTCGGGCGCCCGCAGGACCGCGCCATCGACCTTGCATAGATAGGGGGCCCGTCCCCGCGTATCGCTATGGTAAGCCACGCCGTCTGCGTCGATGATTTTGAGCGCGGCCGAATTGATCCGCCATCCCGGCGCGGCGAAGCTCCGCGCCGGTTCACCGATAACCGCGCGATATGCTTCGAATCCGTCTTCGATCTCGCGTCGAAGGCGCTCTTCGCCAAGCCGATCGAGATGATCCTGCCACAGCACGTGATCGTAACCGTGAACGCCGACTTCGAATCCCGCGCGAACGAGTTCGCGCATTATCTGCGGATAGGCCAGGGCGATGGCCCGCGCGGGCAGGAGCGTGCCGGACAGCACCGTGCGCAACCCATACATCGAGACCGCCCTGGTGCGGCGCATCTTCGCGATGAACCCGGGATTCTTGAGGGCGCGCCAAATCGCCCGGCCGGAATTGTCGGGCCCCATCGCGATGAAGAAGCTCGCGCTGATTCCTTCCGCAATCAGCGCCTTCGCCAGCCGCGGCACGCCGACACCCAGCCCCTGATGCGTGTCAACGTCGACCTTGAGTGAAACTTCCATTCGGCGTCAGCTCAACCAGCGCGCGAGGGATTTGCAATCCTGGTCCGACTGGCGGCCCTTACCCGTTCATTTCCTTGCGGAACCAGTCCATCGCCAGCGCCGTCCCGCTCCTGAGCGAGACCTTGGGTTCGACACCGAGCAATTTGCGCATCTTGCTGTTGTCGGGAACACGCCGCGGAATATCCTCGTAGCTGTTGCCATAGACTTCCTGCTGGGTAACGAACTTGATCTTCGATTTCTGCGATCCGTAGAGCTCGAGCATCAGATTGGCGAATTCGAGCACCGAAGTCTCCACGTCGACCCCGATATTGATCGCGTGGCCATCGGCTGCGGTATTCAGGCCGGCGGCGACCGTCGCGGCAACCGCGTCACTGATATAAGTGAAGCACCGGGTCTGCGAACCGTCGCCAATCACCGTCAGATCCGCGCCGCGCAACAACTGCCCCATGAAGATCGTGAATAACCTGCCGACGTCGACGCGGTCGAGCCGCGGGCCATACACATTGAAGTACCGCACAACAGTGACCGGCAGTCCGAGCTTATGGTAGGCGAAGCAAAAATGCTCACCAACCGCCTTCGAAGTCGAATAGCACCAGCGGTCGATAGTGGTCGCGCCGAGCACCCGATCGTCGTCCTCGCTCCACGGGACCTTCGGATTGCGCCCATAAACTTCCGAGGTCGAGCTGAAAACGACCTTGCGATTGTATTTGTAAGCCGCCTTGAGAACGTTTTGCGTGCCGTTGACGTTGACGTTGAGGGTTTCGTAGGGGTCTGCCACGTAGTGTTCAACCCCGACCACCGCCGCAAGGTGATAAATCAGGTCGGCCTTGGCCGCCAGCCCGTCGAGCAATTCAAGATTGAAGACCGTGTCGTGAACGTAATGGAAGCGCGGCTCATCGAGCAGGTGCCGTACTTTGGCGATTGATCCGGTGTCGAGCACGTTCACCTCGTCGCCGCGCGCGATGAACGCGTCGCAAAGGTGCGAGCCCAGAAAGCCGGCGCCGCCCGTTATCAAAACCCGCATGGTTACCTCCGAAGAAAAAGCCTATTCGAGCCGCAGCCGGAACGCCGCGCCCGCCAGTAATTCCGAGGCCGGCGCTTCGATCGCGCCCTCGAACTGGGCGCGTATGACCGCGACGGTGCCCGCGCCGGCCGCCACCTCGACGGCGCTGTCGGGGCCCAGCCCAATTATGCTTCCGGGCGCGCCATGCTCTCCGTTTTCATTGGCGAGACGCGCCTGCCAAATCATCAGCTTCCGGCCGTCGGCGAAGCAGAATGCGCCCGGATACGGATGAGTCACGCCGCGCACCAGGTTGGCGATGCGCCGGGCTGGCCAGTGCCAGTCGATGCGTCCGTCTTGCGGACGCCGCCTGCCGAAATAGCTGCCCGCTGTTAAATCCTGCGTCCGCCGCGGCGCGCTTCCCGCAGCGATCAACGGATGATATTCGCGCACCAATGCGGCCGCGAGCGGAACGATCTTTTGGTAGACGCTGAGCGCGGTGTCGTCGTCGGTTATCGCGACCGCGCGCTGCGCGACGATGTCGCCGGCGTCGGCGCGGGCGACCATGTGATGCAGAGTGACGCCGGCTTCGCGCTCGCCATTGATAAGCATCCAGTTGACCGAGGCGCGGCCGCGATATTTCGGCAGCAATGCGCCGTGCATATTGAAGGCACCGAGCGGCGCGAGCTTTAGCAATTGCTCCGGCAGCAGGCGGCGGTAGAAGAACGAGTAAATTATCGCAGGCTTCGCCGCAGCAATTTTTTCGAGCAATACCGGCTCGATCGTTTCATCGAAGAAGACCGGAATCGAATGTCGGCGCGCAAGCTCCGCGCACGATCGCCACCAGATCTGTTCATCTGGATCGTCGCGATGGGTGAAGAGAGCGGCGATCGGCGCCCCCATCGCCAGCAGTTCGCCCATGCAGGCGTAACCCATTTCGTGATAAGCGAACAGGACGCTGCGGGCACTCCGCCCCTCGCGTGCGGACTCGGAGGTTGGCGCGGTCATTCGTCAGAGGCGCGGGGCATTGTGGCCGTCGCCGGCGCTCTCGTCGCCATGCACCGCGCGGACAATGTAGGTCGGCCGCCTGCGCACCTCGAGATAGATCCGCCCGATGTACTCCCCTATCAGGCCGAGCGCCAGCATAACCAATCCGAGCAGCGCGAAGGTGAAGGCGAACAACACCCACAACGCGCCCTCTTGTTGCGGGCCATAGACCACGCGATGGGCCAGCAGCAACGCAACGAACATCGCGTCGAGCAGAAAGATTCCAACCGCCGCGATACTCATTGCCTGGATCGGGAAATTCGAAAACCCGGTAATCAGGTTGAGGCTCAAATGGGCGAGGCGAAACAGATTGTACTTGGATTCGCCGGTATGCCGTTCAGCGTGGCCGACCGGGATTTCCGCGACGCGCTTGGCAAAAGAATTGGCCAAAGCCGGCACAAAGGCGGCCTTTTCATCGCAGGCCACTACCGTGTCGACGATATGCCGCCGGTAAGCGCGCAGCATGCATCCATAGTCGTGCATCGGCACGCCCACGATGGCCGAGGTGATGCGGTTGTGCATCCGTGAGGCGAAACGCCGGTAGGGCCGGTCCTGCCGCTCTTCACGCCATCCGCCAACCACGTCATTGCCCGCGTCGATCGATTCGAGCAGCCGCGGAATCTCTTCCGGCGGATTCTGCAGATCGGCATCGAGCGTCACGACCACGTCGCCCCGCGAGTGGCGAAAGCCGGCCAGGAGCGCGGAATGCTGGCCAAAGTTGCGCGCCAACTCGACCACCCGCACGCGCCCGTCGCTTTGGCTCAGGTGGTTAAGGATGTGCAGCGAATCGTCGCTGGAGCCGTCGTCGATAAAGACGATTTCCCATTCCCGTGCTCCATCTCCGATCACCGGCTGAAGCCGCGACCATAGCGCATCCAAATTGGCGGATTCGTTGTAGACCGGAATCACGATCGAAACCAATTGCCGGCCCTGCGGCGCATCTCCGCTAAAAATGCTGGTTATTTTGGCCGAAGAACTCAATTCGTCATGACCCAACGAGCGAAACCGTTTGCACTGTGCAAATAGACCGGCGCACAGCCGTTAGCATTCTGACAAACGCCCGTCATTGGTTAAAGCCAGCGCAGTTGCGCCCTTGGCCGCGATTTTGGGGCCTTCCCGCCTGAGCTTGATCACCCGACGCCTTCGGGCGTAATCGTGCTGAAAGTCTTTCGTCCGCCGGAGAGGGAATCCCGCCGATGCTGACAGACAAAGAAAAAGCGATCGTCGATGCTTGGAACGAGTTCGCCACGCAGCCCCGCAGCGACGTCAACAAACGACGCCGCGACCTGGAGGAATTCTGCGAACGTCACGGATGGAACGCCAACCCTCCAGCGATTGGCGCGCTTCATCAGAACGTTGAGCTACGCGCGGGCCTGAATGCCGATATTGCCGTTCCCAAAGGCAACGGGCCTCATCGGCCTCATCCGGTGGCGCTTTATCTCCACGGCGGCGCCTGGATGTCCGGCAGCGCCGAAACTCATCGCAAGCTGGGAATGCGCTTCGCCGAGCAAGGCTATCTGACGATCAACCTCAATTACCGCCTCGCGCCGGAAAACCAGTTCCCGGCAGGATTCGACGACTGCCTATTCGCCGCCAAATGGGCGGCTCAGAACGCGGGCCGGTGGAACGGCGACTCCTCGCGAATGCTGATGGCGGGCGATTCAGCCGGCGCCAATCTGACCGCGGCGGTGCTGGTCGCTCTTTCTAATGATTCGAACGCACCGAAATTCCGGGCGGCAGGTCTGATTTACGGCGTCTTCGACTTTCCTTCGCTTATCGAGCGATCGCCCGCTCGGGCACCAGTCGAGGACCTGGCACGGCTATACCTTGGCGGTCATTACCCCGAAGCACTGAAGGATGCGCGGGTAAGTCCGCTTCGCGCGATCAAGGCGGGCGCTCTGCCGCCATGCTTCGTAATTTGCGGTACCGCTGATGCGCTGCTGCCCGAATCGCGGCTGGTCGCCTCGGCGCTCAGGGAAGCGGGCATCGAATGCGATTTGCAGGAGATCGACGACATGCCCCACGCCTTCATGAATATGGAGGACCTGGCCGGATGCCGCGAAGGTCACCGCATGATGTTCGATTTCCTCCACAGTCACGTCTGAGCGGCAAATCTCATAGATCTTCTGTGGTTTTGAGCGGCGGCCTCGAAATAGGCCGCCGTTTCTGTCTTTTGGTGTGCCGGTTGACCTCGATCGGCTGTGCTTGGAGACTGCATCGCGATGGCCCGTTGGATCCGCGACCACCGCCTAGTGCTCTGCATAGCGGCGGCTGCCCTGCTCTATCTCACCGGCCTCGGCCGCCCGCCGTTATGGGAACCCGACGAAGGGCGTTACGCCGAAACCGCGCGCGAGATGGTAGTTGGTGGCGACTACATCACACCGCACAACAATTTCGTGCGCTACTTCGAAAAGCCGCCGCTGCTGTATTGGACGACGGCTGCGTCTATCAAGCTGTTGGGGGTCAACGAATTCGCCGTTCGTTTGCCCGCCGCGATCGCGAGTGTTGGCGAGGTCGCGGTCACCGAGGTCCTGGGCGAACTGATGTTTGGCGTCATGGCCGGAATCATGGCGGCGATTGCGCTCGCTTTGAGCCCGCTTTTCTTCGGTTTTGCTCGCTTCGCGACGCCAGACCCGCTTCTAGCCTTCTTTGTGACCGCCGCAATGGCCTCCTTTTATATGGCTGCGGAAGCGCCCGAAATCGGCAAAGGAACCGGCGGGCGCTGGATGATTGCTTCGGCCGCTTTGCTCGGGCTCGGGACGCTGACGAAAGGGCCGGTGGCCCTAGCCCTCGGCGGAGCAGTAGCCCTGCTTTGGCTCGTTTACGAGGGCCGCTGGCGTGATATCCCGCGAATTCCGTGGCTGGAATGCGTCTGCGTTTACCTGGCGATCACGCTGCCGTGGTTTATCCTGGTCGCGCGGCGAAATCCCGGCTTTCTCGAGTTTTTCCTGGTGCACGAGCATCTGCACCGCTACCTCGCGAACACCGAGCATGAATGGGGACCATGGTTCTTCATTCCGATCACAGTTGCGGGCACATGGCCATGGCTGCTCTTCGTTCCGCTCGGCGTCAAAGGATCCGCCAGCATCGCCGCGCCGTCTGAACCGCAGGATCGCCGCGCGATCCGATTCCTCCTGATTTGGTTCGGCCTGATCTTCGTTTTTTTTTCGATTCCCAGATCGAAGCTCGGCGAGTACATCCTGCCTGCGATTCCGGCGCTCGCAATGATTGCCGGACGCGGTATTGCCCGGACTGGCGAGCTTGCGGAGGGGATGCGCCGCCGTCTACTGGCCATTTTCGTTGCAATCAACGCCGTCATGGGGGTTGCCGCTGCGATCGCGATTCTGGGCTTCGCGCGTTACCGACTGGGCGCCGGTCTTTCGCACGATGCGTTAATCGCAGTCGCGGCACTCCTCGGGGGTGCGATGGTCGCGTTCTGGCTCGCACACGCTCGCGATAACGTACCGGCGCGAATCGCCGCACCGCTCGCAATTGCGATGGTTATCGTGATGGCGGCGGCCATGAAGGCGCGTGAGGATATCGCCCCGCAAGTCTCCAGACGGAATCTGGCCCGGACGATCAGCCCGTATATCGCAGGCGGCTGCGTGCTCGCTTCGTATCGTCATTTCGAGCAATCGCTGCCGTTTTACACCGGATCCCGCGAGACCTTGGTCGATTATCGCGGTGAACTGGAGCCGTTTGGGCCCGCTCGTGACCCGAGCGGCATGGTCTTCGCCACCGACGCGCAGTTGCGCGAAATCTGGGGAAGCACGCTATGCGTGATACTGATCGCGAATCGTCAAGACGTTCCAACATTAGCTAAATCGCTCGTACCAGTGCCAAAGCCGATTGGAAAGGAAGGAAAGAAGGTCGCCTTGTACAAATTTTCGATCGGCCCGGAAACTCGCCGATGCCGAATGTGCGAGTAATAGGAGCAAAAAGCGGCAGAATTAGCACTCGGGGCTATTGGTTTCCGTGCGTTGCGTCTATAAAGTCTAATTGAGGGGTGGCGAGCAACATGCGAGGGGTGGAGGCATGAGGCGGAGGGTTACCGGCGCAAAGCGCGCTTCTGCGGTCAAATCCACTAGCGGCTTTGGTTCTATAGTCACGCCCACCTGCTGGGCTGCTTGCCATCCAGCTCCCAGCCAATTCATCGAATCGCAATCGACCGAAACTTCGGAGCTTCACGGGGGCGGATTAGCCTTTCGTCTCCGCGGTGGTGTTGGAAATCGGGGTGCGGTGGTAATCGAGGCAAACCGGGCGCAATCGCGCTCGGACAATCCGAGGACATAAATCCGTGAGCGATAACAAGGAAGAAGCGGCTGAGGCGGCGGAACAGGAACCGG
>DATEGX010000390.1:0-4704 GCA_035279875.1 Binataceae bacterium (SeqCode) | reverse complement strand
GAGGCACACCGCAGTTTCATTCTCAATCGCTTCGGTGCGTCGCATGGACCCAAAATCATCGTGCTCGATATCCCGGACAACTACATCTGCTGGGAACCGCAGCTTATTCACCTGCTGAAGCCGAAGCTGCGCGAAGCCCTGGGGCTCGCGAATCGCGACCGCTCCGCCTGACGGCAAGCGAGCCGACATATCCCCGGGTCATCTCGAATTCTGTGACATCGTGCTCCGAAATGGCTACTATTAGGTCATCGTTTATCGGTCGCCCTCGCCGTTGATCAGATACGGCGTTCTGGCGGGGAGATACTCCCAAGCAGGAGCGGTTGTTGGGTCTGGAAGAAGGCATTTCGCCTGTTGATCCCATTCATACTGCCGCGCCCGGCCGGGCGCGATTTCGTGTACGAGGCCTGTATCATTCTCACGCGCTGAAGCACGCTATAGAACGCGAACTCGGTGCCTATGATGCCATCAGTCGCATCACCGCAAATCCTCTGACCGGCACGGTGCTGGTCGAGTTCGGCAAGAACCTCGTCGCCGACGACATCGCAGCGCTCTTGGAGGACGTATGGCGCCGCGCGAACAGCGCTTCGCGTGATCGAAACCCGTTCGCCTCAAACGGGATTTTACGCAATGGCGCCGCTTCGTCATCTACGCCGAAGACTGCCGATCGCAATGGTACCCAAACCGCCGAAAATCCCAGCCATCCTTTGGCGTTTACCGAGGCCTGGCATTGCCGGGAAAGCGCCATCGTCGCGGATCGCTTCGGCAGTTCGCGGGAGGGGCTTTCGGACCAGGCAGCCGCGGAACGGCTGCGCAGCCATGGACCTAACCGGCTTCCCGAGCGCCCGGCGCGTTCGGCGTACGCAATCTTGCTGGATCAGTTCAATTCGATGCCGACCGCGCTGCTATTGGCCGCTGCTGGTATCTCGATCTTCACAGGTGGCGCCGCCGACGCTATTGCAATCGGCGGTATTCTCGCGATTAACGCAGCGATCGGGTTTTTCACCGAAAATCAGTCCGAAAGCGCGATTCGTTCCTTAAAAAAGGCCGTTCAGCCTCGTGCATCGGTGGTCCGCAATGGAAACCTTCGTGAAATTGCGTCGGAACGCGTGGTCCCCGGTGACGTTATCGCACTCAGGCCTGGTACCTACGTTGGCGCCGATGCGCGCCTAATCCAGTCGGAACATTTGCATGTCGATGAATCCAACCTGACGGGAGAGAGCCTTCCGGTCGCCAAAAGTGCGAAAACCCTCGCCAAAGTAGGCTTGCCGGTCGCGGATCGCACCAACATGGTCTACATGGGGTCGCTGGTCACCGGCGGGCAGGGTCTGGCGATGGTCGTAGCGACCGGCAAGCGCACCGAACTGGGGTTAATCCAGCGTCTTACCGGCGAGGCGGAGTCGCCGGAAACGCCAATGGAACGGCAGCTCGCGCGGGTCGGTCGCCAGCTCGTAATCGCTTGCACGGGGGTCTGCGGACTGATCTTCGGCATCGGCCTGCTGCGCGGCTACGCGCTCCTTGAAATGCTCGAGACCGCGATTTCGTTGGCTGTCGCGTCCGTTCCGGAGGGATTGCCCACCGTCGCCGCCACCACCCTCGCCATCGGTATCCTCAAGATGCGCCGCCAGGGCGTTATCATTCGGAAGCTCGACGCAGTCGAGACTCTCGGCTGCGTGCAAACCATCTGCCTCGACAAGACCGGCACGCTTACGCTCAACCGGATGGAAGTGGCGCAGATCTACAGCTTGCAGCGCAAGCTCGAATTTAGCGGAGGCGTGTTTCTCGACGCCGGAAAGCCGTTTCGCGCGGCGCTTGACCCCGACTTGCGCAAGCTCGCCGAGATTTGTGTCCTGTGCAGCGAAACCGAGATTACGCAACGGGAGGGTCAGTATGCTTTCACCGGCTCTTCGACTGAAAACGCCCTAGTTCACATGGCGCTGGCCGCCGGTATCGAGCCGATCGCACTAAGGGCAGGTTACCCTGCTGTCCGGACGGTCAGGCGCTCCGAAGAGCGCAACTTCATGTACACGCTGCACGAGCGCGCCGGCGGAAGCCCCGGCGGTTCAAGGCGGCCGTTGCTGATGGCCGTCAAGGGCAGCCCGATGGAAGTGCTCGCGATGTGCCGATGGCGACAGCTCGGCAATCAACGAGTCAAGCTGGATGACGCCGCACGGTCTCGAATTAGCGGCCAGAATGACGAAATGGCAGGGGCCGCGCTCCGCGTTCTCGGCGTCGCCTATCGCGAACCCGGCACGGCGCAAGGCAATACATCGCTCGAATCCGACCTGATCTGGCTCGGTCTGGTCGGAATGGCAGATCCGGTCCGGCACGGCGTGGGAGAGGCGATTCGCGCGTTTCATCGGGCCGGCATCGACACCGTGATGATCACCGGCGATCAGCATCGAACCGCCCTCGCGATCGGAAACGAGCTCAAACTCAGCCGCAGCGGCCCGCTCGAGGTCTTCGATTCGGCCGAGTTCGGCGATCTGGAGGAATTTAGCGAGCGCGATATCTCGGCGCACGCCCAGGTCTTCGCCCGTGTCAGCCCGGCCAACAAGCTGCAAATCGTGCAGGCGCTTCAGCGCTCCGGCAAAGTCGTCGCGATGACCGGCGACGGGGTCAACGACAGTCCCGCGCTCAAAGCCGCCGACATCGGCATCGCGATGGGCACCAGCGGCACCGACGCGGCCCGCGGCGTGGCCGACATGGTACTCGAGAATGACGACCTTCAGACCATGCTGGTGGCGATAGGCGAGGGCCGCACGATCTACCGCAATATCAGGAAGTCGCTACATTTCCTGCTTTCGACCAACTTCAGCGAGATCATCGTGATGTTCGCGGCGCTGGCGGCCGGCCTCGGGCAACCACTCAATGCGATGCAGTTGCTGTGGATCAACCTGATTTCCGACGTTTTGCCGGGGCTGGCCTTGGCGCTCGAGGAGCCCGAACCCGACACTATGACCCAATCGCCGCGGGACCCGGACGAGCCTGTCCTCAAGAATTCCGACTTCGGCCGGATCGCGCGGGAATCGGTGGCGCTGTCCGGCGGGGCGTTGGCGGCTTATGGTTATGGACTCGCGCGCTACGGCGGCGGCGCGCATGCGGGTACGCTCGCCTTCACCAGCCTGGCCGCGGGGCAGTTGCTTCATGCGGTCAGTTGCCGCTCAACGTCAAATAACGTCTTCGTTCCCGGAACTCGCCCTCCTAACAGGTATCTGACGGCGGCACTCGCGGGTTCCTACGGCGTTCAGGCTCTGACGTTGTTCGTCCCCGGTCTGCGTCAGCTTTTGGGACTGACTCCGCTGGGCGCTCGCGATCTGCTGGTGGTTGCGGCCGGCGCGATCGCGCCCTTCGTCATCAACGAAACGAGTAAGCCAGCCTCGACCGTCGCCGCCGAAACCGCGTCGAGCCTCAATATGCGCAAGGTAGTGCTCAATTAGGCTAACGCATTTCCATTTCATCTAAATCTCGATATATGCGCGATTATTATGACGGTTTGCTTAGCAAAGCGGGTCAAGCGCACAATGTTCACAGGCGACTCGGCTTTCTTTCATGAAACGGCAACAATCGAAGCAACTATCCAGTCGAGTGAAGAGGAAGGAAAAGATGGCGCGTGAAAACGGTGATGCAAGCGGCCACGCGGAACACAAGCATACGGCGGCGCAACACGACAGTTCGCCCTACCTCAGCCGCTCGCTTTTGACCACCGCCGGGGTGATCGGTGTCGCGGCGTTACTGCAGCCGGAATTGCTGGTCGGGATGGCGATTGGAGCGGGCGCCGCGATGGCTTCGGGATGGCTGCCCGATGTCTTTAGCGGAGCGGTCGCGCCCGTGCTCAAAACCGCGATTAAAGCCGGCTACTCAGCCGCCTCGATGGCGCGCGAAATGATCTCCGAGGCCTCCGAAAGCGTCCAGGACCTGGTCGCCGAGGCTCGCGCCGAGCGCGGTTCGGCAGACTAGCGTTCTGCCGTATTCGCCGACCCGCCAATGGACCGCGTGCCCGGCTCAAATCGGTAAATCGCGGCGGGTTTCTTGACCGGATAGAGGTGCGCAAGCGTGGCTGTCGAAGCCTATGTCCATCATCATATCCCCGGACGCCTGCGGATGAGGGTGCCCTCCGCGAAGGGCGAAAACGAGGTTCTGCGGGAACTCAGTTCGGCGATCGCGACGGTCTCGGGCGTGAGCGAAGTGGAGTACAATCCGGTAACCGGCAGCATACTCATTCAATACTCGCCCGCGCAGCATCAGACGCTCGAATCGCTCGACGCCGGCCTGAATGCGTCCTCGGTACCGATCATCGTCAGGAAAACTACCCCGGCCCGGCATTCATCGGGCAGCGCCAATAGCAAATACCGGCGTCAGTCCGTGGCAGCCGAAAAAGTGAACGCGTTCTTCAAGCGGCTCGATCTGGATATTCGGAGCGCCACCGACAACGAGGTTGACCTCAAGTTCATCCTGCCTTTTCTGGTGTCGATACTCGGAGTTCTCGCCGTGCGTCGCAGTTCGGCGACGCCGCTGTGGCTGACGCTGTTGATTTTCGCCTTCCATTCATTTCTGGGCTTGAATGTCGAAGCGATCGACGAACTGAGCGCCGCCGACGGCTCGGGCGACTAACGACCAGCTGTTCCGAGGCGCCTCGATAAGGCGAATCCGCCGTGACCTCAATGATGCGGTCGCGCCCCTCAGGTCACAGTACGACAGGTTAAA
>DATEGX010000389.1:0-12638 GCA_035279875.1 Binataceae bacterium (SeqCode) | reverse complement strand
CGGCATTACCCTGGCCGCGATAACCCTATTCATGGTCTACGCGGCTTCGCGGGTGCAGGTCGGGACCCGGTTCGTTGATTTTTTCCCGAGCTACCACCCCTACATCCAGTTGAACAATAAATTCGCGCGCTCGTTCGGTGGTGCGGAAACCCTCGCGATCATGCTGCGCGTCAAAGACGGCGACATCTTCAACCCAACGACGCTGCAGAAGATCCAGGACCTGACCCGCGCGATGGACGCATTGCCGGGGGTCAATCACGAAGAAGTTTTCTCGCTGGGATCCTTTCGCGTCACCTATGCGCAGGCTCAATCGGGCGCGCTGGTGACCGAGCCATACATGTTTCCCAACGTGCCCAAGGACGCGGCCGGAATCGCCGCGCTCAAGGCCAACGTCGTCGCGCATTGGGACGCGCTGCGGCAACTGGTCAGCGGGGATTTCAAGAGCGCGATGGTAACGGCGTCGTTCAACGACCGGGCCATCAATTATCGCGATTTTTTCCAGGACGTTCAGCAGATCGTCGCCAAGAACCAGGACTCAAACAACGAGATCTACGTTGCCGGTGAGCCGATTACCCGCGGCTGGGGTTATCATTATCTCCCGCAGCTACTCCTCATAATCATCGTTTCGCTCGCGGTCATCGTTCTAATCCATTACTACGGAATTCGCGGCGTCGCGCGATGGTGGGCGCCACTGATGACCGGTACGTGCTCGGCCCTGTGGGGCATGGGCTTCACGGGTCTCATCGGCTACCAACTCGACCCGGTGATGCTCGTCATACCGTTCATCCTGACGGCGCGCGACGTCAGCCACGGCATCCAGTGGCAGCGCCGCTACTACAGTGAAACCGAGCGTTCGGGCGGCGACGTCGAAGCCTCGGTAATTTCCACCACCAACCTGATGCTGCCGCCTGGGCTGGTGGCGATCCTCGCCGACATCTTCGGCATCATCTTCGTGTCCTTCAGCGGCATCCCGGTGCTGCATCATATCGCGCTTACCGGCGCGGTATGGGTGGCCGCCAGCTTGCTGATGGTCTTCGTTTTCCAGCCCATCGTAATGAGCTATCTGCCGCCGCCGAAGCTCGAAGCCGCCAAGATTGAAAAAGAACTCGAGGGCGGCCTCGAAGGCTTCCTCGAACGCTCGATCGAGCGCTTTGTCGAGTTTCCGATCCGCCCCGGGCCGGCGCGCACCATCATCCTGATTGGCGCGGCCGCGTTTATCGTGTTCGGCCTGCTCTCCGGGCAGCGCGCCGCGATTGGTTACCGGACCATCGGAACCCCGCTCTATCGCGACAACGCCAAGGTCAACAAGGACATCCAGGCAATCGCGAAGAATTTCCCGGTCGACGAGGCGTGGGTCGTGCTCGAGATGCCGCAGTTCCCCAACGACCAGTCCGCGCTGGGTTCAAATCCCCTGCGTGTCTCTGACGATCTGCGCTATTACCTGCGCGATCGTGATCCGAACGTGATCCAGGTAGTTTCTTTCTCTTCGGATATTGAAAAGCCCTTCAACCAGATGTTCCACTATGGGCATCCGAAATTCCTGCGGGTTCCCGAGAGCACCTTGCTGGCAGGTAATCTCTGGTATCTCTACCTGTCGGGCACCGCTCCGGGCGAAATGGAACGCTATATTCCATCGACCCAGGCCAAGGCGACCTGTATTCGCGTGCTGCTGCGCGACCATCGCTATGACACCCTGAATCAGTTGCTGGATGAGATTAACGAGTTCACTCGGACACGGGTTCAGACCGATCCTTCGCTGAGCCAGGTTCAGGTCCACGTGCTCGGCGGAATCGGCGGGCTCTATGCCGCGGCCAACCAGGTGCTGAAATACACCGACTTCTTCAACCTGACGTTGACCCTGATCGCGGTCGGTATCTGCTGCGCGTTCGAGTTTGGTTCGATCCCTGCCGGATTATTGTTTATCGCCGCCAGCGTCCTGGCCAATTTTGGCGCCTTCATCTACATGAATATGCGCGGCCTGACACTGACCATCGACACAATCCCGGTAGTATCGCTCGGTATCGGTCTCGGCATCGACTACGGTATTTACACGGTCGCCGCGATCCGCGACGAAGTTATCAGGGGCAAGGAGATCGAAGACGCAATCACTACCGCGATGCGCGGCACCGGCGGCGCCGTGCTGAATACCCTGTTCGTCATGATCGGCGGCCTCGCCGTGTGGACTTTCTCGCCGGTCGATTTTCACGTGCGCATGGCCGAATTGCTGATCTTCCTGATGATCACGAACGCTATCACCGGCGTAGTGATCCTGCCCAGCTTCGTGTCGGCGTTCCGTCCGCGCTTTGTCCGACGCTACGTCGCCCAAAGCACCACCGCCCATCAACTCGATGCGGCGGCTTCGACCGGCGGCGGAGGCGCCTGAACCCTGGCGCTTAGCGCGTCGTACGATTCAAGTGAAGCTCCGGCCAGCTCCATAGGGCTGGCCGGGGTCGTTTTCGGCCCCTCTCAGCAAATCGGCGAGGCCGCAAACGCCTCAATCCCGACGCCGCGCGGTCCTTAACCACCGCCCTCGGTCAGCGTCAGCTTGCCGTCGATGAACTGTTGCTGAACGGCGCGGGCGCGTTCGAGCGCCGCGGCCGGGATGCGCGACTCGAGCTTGGGATTGTAGACCAGGCTGACCATACCGTCCCGCATACCGAATTCGATCATCCCAGGATGGAAGCGCTTTTCATGCACTTCGCGGGCGATTTTGAGGAACGCGAGCGGGGTCGAGGTGACCGCGCTGGCCAGCACCACGTCCGGCGCAACGCCGTTTTGGTTGTTGAAGGCGCCGAACGCATAGACGTGGGCCTGTGATGCCGCCTCGAAGACGCCGAGTCCGGCTGCGTCGGCGTTGTGGATCAGCACGTCGGCGCCACGGCTGATTTGCGCGAGCGCCGCCTCCTTGGCCGCCCCGACGTCGTCGAAATTGCCGGTGTAGCTGACCAGCACACGGCCGCTCGGGCGCACCGACAGGAAGCCGCGCTTGAACCCGTCGAAAGTCATCCGGATCGACGGCAACTGCACCCCGCCGATCGCTCCGGCGATGCCGGTTTTGGAGACTCCTCCTGCCAGCACACCTTCGATGTAGGTGGCTTCGTCCACGTTGAAGGTCAACGACGCCACATTGCGCGAGGCGGCACTGCCCGAACTGACAATGAAAATGGTGTTGGGAAACGACTGCGCGACCTTCAGCGCTTCGTCCGTATATTCGAAGCCGTGAGCGAAGATAAGCTCGAATCCGCGCGAGGCAAAATCGCGAAACGCGTCGTCGAAGTC
Organism: Binataceae bacterium (SeqCode); assembly: GCA_035279875.1. GTDB lineage: Bacteria > Desulfobacterota > Binatia > Binatales > Binataceae > JAMXLL01. Next base: position 9,359 of record DATEGX010000389.1, on the reverse strand, counting down.
GGCAGGCGAAGTGGTTTGAACCAACGCGGTTTGGGCGCCGAGCTTGCTTTTGATTAGCTGCAAACCGTCGAAGGCGGCCGCGTTCCATCCGCCGTCACTGACCGGCCCAGGGGTGAGCAAGGCGACCCGGAACCCGGACGTACCTGGCGCCGAAGATCGATGAGACGTGCACGCGGCGGGCAGAATCGCGGCCAACCCGAACAGGGCGATCAACCAGATTCGGCGGTATACGTGCGCGCTTAGCTCCTCCTCGTGCATCTCCTGATCCTCGCGTCTCCCGATCCCGAGCCTTGGTTGAGCGCGCGGCGGTGCGCCTAACGGGAGTAAACGGTGGGATCTGGCACGCTGGCGCGGGCGAATCCGACCTGGCGCTCGCGGCATTTGTTGCATTCACCGCAGTGCTGGCGTCCGCGCGGCGCCATGCAGGTCAGCGTAAGCTCGAGCGGCAGATGCTTGAAGCGCCGGATGATCTCGTCTTTGTGAACGCTGCGAAAAGGCGCCGACACATTTATGCGATGGCCGAGTCCGCTGCTGAGGGCTTTGGCGAAATCCGTAAAGAACCCCGGAGTTGCATCCGGAAACGGATTACCGCCCAGGGAGCCAATCGCCAGGTTCGGGATCTCGTGCGTGCTGCACCAGACTGCAGCCAGGCCGATCAACAGGATATTGCGTCCCGGCAGGAACACCGAATTGTCGGGTTCATCGGCGCCCGGCACGCTTTTGCCCGTCATACTCCAATGTTCGCCGTAAATGTTGCTGGTCGAGGCTGCGAGATCGGTTATCGGCGCGAGATTGGGACTGTCGAGTGCGGTCAGGAATATTTGCAATGCCTGCCGTTCGTGCAACTCCCAGGCGAGGCCGCATCGCACGTAGATCGGATAGACCTGCGCACTCTGCGACAGGTCCGCCAACAAGGCGCCGCTATCCAGCCCACCGCTCGCGAGTACCGCAATCTTTTCCAAGCCAAGCTCCTCTCAAATGCCGTCACGCATGGCGACGCGCCCCCGGTCCGAAAAAGTCGCGGATCGGGCGGCCGTAGCGCCGTTTTTTCCCTGCATTGCTTGAAACCCGAACCACCCCGGCAGCAGTCCGATGGAACGCCCTAGTCTATTTTGTTAGCATCGCGGAGTACAACGCCCGCCGGAAAACATCATGTCATCCCAAACCTCCACTTGGTATGTCGATTTCTTTCGTAATGATTATCTGAATGTTTACGGTCATTTATTTACGCCGGAGCGGGCCGAAAAGGAGTCGGCGTTCGCCGGGGAAGCGCTCGACCTGAAGCCCGGCGCCCGCGTGCTCGACTTATGCTGCGGTCAGGGCCGTCATTCGGTGCCACTGGCCCGGCACGGATTGCGTGTAACCGCCTTCGACCTGAATCCGGCTTTCCTTGAACTGGCGCAACGCGCGGCCGGCGCCGCTAAGGTCGACCTCGAAACCGTCGCCGGCGATATGCGCGAGATCCCCTTCGAAAACTACTTCGACGCGACCGTCAACATGTATTCCTCCTTCGGCTACCTCGAATCCGAGGCCGAGGATGCGAGGGTACTGGACTCGATCGCTCGGGCCAGCAAGCCGGGCGCGCGCCTTTTGCTGGATATGCTGAACCGGGAATGGGCGATCGACAATTACATCCAGAATGACTGGCATTCCGACCCCGACGGGACCCTCTACGTCGAACGGCGCGATCTCGACCTCGCCCTCAGCCGGATGCGCGTCAGTTTCACGATCGTCGAGCCCAACGGGGCGCGGCGCGAGTCTATCGGGCACAATATCCGGCTTTATACGCTCACCGAAATGTCCCACCTGCTTGTCCATGCGGGGTTCGGGATTAACGAAGTATTCGGCGGTTTCGAGGGCGAAACTTATGCGATCACCACCCGCCGTATGATTATCTGCGCGTCAAAGCTGTAACCCCTCCGAATTGATACTCTCGGAGGGTCCTTTTCGGAAAAAGCCGCAACATAGGCTATAGGATTCGTACGCATGCCATAACCCTCAATGGATCGGTGGCATAATCCTATCTACTGCGTAGAATAACTAGGATGCTCTCGCACAAGTCCAAATACGCGCTCAAGGCGATGCTCGCGTTGAGCCGCGAATACGGCAAGGGACCGGTGCTAATCACCGAGGTAGCCGCACGCGAGCACATCCCGCGCCGCTTCCTGGAGCTGATCCTGCTGGAACTCAGGAATCAGGGGGTATTGCGCAGCAAAAAGGGCAAGGGCGGCGGCTATATGCTCAGCCGGGCCCCGGCAAAAATCTCGGTCGGACAGGTCATCAGGATGCTCGAAGGGCCGTTGGCGCTGCTGCCCTGCGTGAGCAAAACCGCTTACGAGAAATGCGAGGATTGCACCGACGAAAGAACCTGCGCCATCCGGATGCTATTGAAGGACGTCCGCGAGGCGACCGCGGCGATTTTCGACTCGACCTCGTTCGCCGACCTGCTCGAGCGCTCGAATCAGCCGCTCGCCAAAGTGCTGCATTTCTCGATCTGAGCGGTGACCCAGACACCTCATTCGTGCATCGGCGCGCCCTCACGCCGCGTAAAGGGCCGGCTTTACTTCTTCCTTGGCGGCGGCGGCACGAAGCTGACGAAGGAATTCACGAACTGGGTGAAGTCGATGGCGCCCCATCCGCTGGCGAGATCGTAGCCTTTCTTCGCGGAATAGCCGGGCACCGGTGGAACCGCGTTGTTCCCCGTCACGATGTCGTAAATTCCAACCTTCTTCAGATTCTTCAGATTCGCCTGCGCCATGGCGTAGAGCTTGGGGTTGATCAGCCCTTGCCCGCCAGCGGCGCTGGTCTTTTGGTTGATGATCGCCAAGATGGCAGCATATTGGGGAGGCACAATGCTGGTGCCACCAGTTATCGACCACTGGACTTCGGTAGAAGATCCGCTTAAGGCCAGCCCCCCATCGTAGCATTCCCAGAAACCCGGGGCCGGGAAATCCTTGCCGGTAAGCTTGGGTTTCCCCTTCACGGTCGTGCTAATGAGCTTGCCGCCGAGCTTGCCGCCGCCCAGTACAAGATCGGGAACCGCTCGAAATTTCCCCGATATTCCACCGACCCCATTTTGCCAACTCGGTTTGGGGAAGACCCTGCTGTAGCCGCCAGTACTCCCGGCTAAAAGCACGAAGAAATTAGCTATGTTGAGGTCAATATCCCACACGCTCTGCGTAGTATTCGCATCCGTGCTCGTATCATCGCCATTGCTGTCGTAATTCGCCTGAAACATCGACGCGCCGACCGCGGTAACGAACGGTGAACCGGCATTTTCCTCAATATTTTTGGAACTTTTGGTCGCCAAGGCGCAGCTGAACGGGTTCTTCGGCGCGGTGCCGTCGTCTCCCGACGCCACGAAGATCGATTTGCCCTCGGTCGCGCCTTGTTGGAAGAGGAGGCTCAAGTTTGTATAGAAGGCCGTCGGCTCACCGCATTGAGCCCAACTTACCGCCACTGACTGGCAGTTGTGGGTTTTGTCATTGACAATCGCGCTAATCGTATCAACCAGCCCCTGGGCTGGGTTTGAGGCTGATTGTCCCGCGTTAACGGCATAAAGACCTATGGTAGCGCCGGGTGCAATTCCGTGTGCATACTCGACATCCAGGACCGCTTCGCCGTAGGACTCGCCTCCATCTTCGCTGCCTGGAGGGCCCGGCGGTCCGTCAGGAAATTTCGAAAAGAAGTTCGAAGGGGTAAACGCGGGCAGGCCGAAAACCGTATTGAACTGATCCAGTGAAGGCGGATCGACGTCGGAGCCCTCGCTTACTGCGATACATTGCCCGGTCCCGTCGAGGCCCGCGCCGAGCAAAGGTCCCTCGTTGTTAAAGGTCTTGATGTCCGCGGGACCGAAATGCGGCGACGTGATGCCGTTGTTGATATAAGGCGGGTCCTTTATCACCGTATGCCAGATCGTATCGTTGAGGTTATCCAGACCGGACACGTAGCTGATTTTCGGGGCTAGCGACGCCGGCACCTGGGGATCCTCGACATTACCAAAGCTCTTGCCGTCGCGACTTGCCGCGATGTGAACCAGAAATGCCGTCTGCGCCCTGCCAACGTCACCACTGAACACAATGCGCCCGTCATGCGCATCGGCATGCGTAACGGTGAAGCCCTCCCGCGTTAGCCACTGGGCCACCTGGGCCACGTCGGTACCGCTTGGACCAAACTGCTGGGCATATTCGTCGGGCGTTAGCCACTTATGATATTGGGCGGATGCCGGATCCTGCTGCTCCTGCGAAAGTCGGTCGAGCCCCGCCTGATCGCGCGGCTTCAAATAAATCTCCATCTGTAAGGGCTGATAAGGTGGCGGAGCACTCGAGGTCGCGAGTCCGGCGGGACCGGCGACATGATTGCCACTCAAAGGAGCAAAGTCTTCGGCGAGCGCAGAGGAGAAAGTTAGAGAGAGCTGAAATAGGATGATCATAGCTCCAAAAACCGCAGGAATCAGCGCTTGAAGCCATGGTTTGATGGATCTCACCGAATTAGCTTGCATTTCTCACTCTTCCGCGATGACGTGGTCCTATGAACGACTCGTACGCTATTTTTGATCACATAGCGTTGCCCTGACATTTATAGACCAGGTCTATCGCGTAGACAAACAGTTTAAATGCGGACCACTGGCCGCAAATAAAGCTGTTAGTATTTTTAGAGTGCAAATAGCTTTCAGATACGCCCAATTACGGCTGAATTGCCACCTTGGACGCTGTAGAGAGCTAGCCCTACGCAGCGGCTCCGGTGCTTGAACTCTTTTCCGCGGGGCTGGGACCCGACCCCTTGAGCCGGATGATTTGCTGAAGCGAATCGAACCAGAAAGGCGCGCCAAACAGAGTTGCGACGGCGGTAATCAGCCAACCCGCGATAAAATCGAACCAGTTCCAGGAGGTGAAAAACTCGTCCACTTCCTTCTGGCTCCATCCGATTGCGACGTCGAGCGCCCCGAGTAGTTCGAGTTGATGGAGCGCGGACTTGGCGTCGAGTTTGGCCTGCGGCGCCACTGTCCTGGCGAGCATCGGTTGCTGCCACATGGCGCGGCCGACGTTAATCGCGCTCACGTTGAGCAACGCTGCCATTACCAGAGCGATAAAGAATGACCATACCTGAGTACGGCGCTTGTAAGCGCCGCCGACCCGGTCCATCGCATTGTCGAACCACCCCGCCAGCTCCTGACGCATCTGGTGAATGGTCCCGCCGGTGCGGTCGACCATCCCGGTAAGCAAGGAGTTGAGTTGCGGGTCGGCGACGTTGGCGTTGATAGCCTGCTTGATTTGGCCCGGCGCAGCATTCGCGATTTGCGTGAGGTCGATCATCGCGTCGGCGAACTGCTGCGCATTGATGTAGGCGGGCTTGTTCTTCATATCGTCGGCGGTTCTGGCAGTACCGGGATCGCGCGGATTGACCAGCGCGTGGTTGTACAGGTCGCGGGCCAGACCGGTGAAGTTCGAGTCGTTAAGCAAATCCTTGACGCCCTGCAAAAGCGTCGCGGAGCGCCATTTCAACGCGGACGCGATTGCCTCGACAATCGAGCTGACGGCGAGAGATACGGCGAGGAAGGTAAATATCAGTCCAATTGCGACGTCCAGAATGGTGCTGTTGAGCATGAGTTTCCCCCCGAGGCAAAGAACCCGTCAACGCTATGTATTGGCTACTTTAGAGGAGTGCAGGATGAGTTCAATCGAAAGGGCTTTCGATTGCCAACAGATATGCACAAGGAGTTATGGAACAGATCAGTAACGAACGAGGTAGTCCAGTTGACGGCCCGTGAAACGCCGTCTTTGAGTCGAGCAGCTCAGGCCAGCGGCTCGCGCTCGGCAGTGGAAGGGGCAACTGGGGTGGCCGCAGCCAATGGCGGATCCGCCGGAATCGGACCCGAACTCCAGTCATCGAGGAGGCTGTAGCATACGGCCAAAACGGTCGGGCCAATGAACATACCAATCAGGCCGAATGCGAAAGCCCCGCCCAGCACGCCGAACAAGATCAGAATCACCGGTGTACTGCCGCCGCGGCTAATCAGCATCGGCTTGACCACGTTATCCAACGCGCCGACCAGCATGCCCCAGATAACGACGAAGATTGCCCATCCCACCCATCCTTGCCGGTAGAGCCAGAAAGCGGCCGGCAGCGCGACCAGCGTCGGCCCACCCGGCAGGGGCGAGACGATGAAGGTGATGAAGCCGAGGAAAATCGCGCCGGGCACCCCAGCCACGAGGTACCCCACGCCGGCAAGAAAACCCTGCAAAGCCGCGGTGCCGAAAACCCCTTGCACCACCGCGCGGACGGTCGCGCCGGCGACTTCGAGCAGATGAGTACCCGAGTCACCGGCAACATGAGCAACCATCCGATGCAGCCGGTCGGCGAGGGTCTCTCCCTGCCTGTAAAACACGAAGGAAATCAGCAGACTCAAAACTATCTGGAGGATTCCGTCGCCAATCAGCCTGCCGGTTTTCAGGGCGATCACTCCAGCCGCCGGGAGATACTGTTTCAGGTAGGCAAATGACTCGATGCCTCCTGACGCGACCGAGGTCCAGTAGTCGGCGAGTCGGCCTCCCACCAGCGGAATGCCTCCGATCCAGGAAGGCGGCGCCGATGGCCACGAATGTGTGAGCTTTTGCGCCGCCGCGACCAGGTCTGCCATGTTGCCGCTCAGCGTCATCCCGACGATTACGAACGGCGTCACGATGATCGCGGTTAGCCCGAGCGTTGCGATCATTGCGGCGAGCGACCGCCGCTTGACCAACCGTTCCAGCCTGACGAAACCCGGCCAGGTCGAGAAGCACAGGATAGCCGCCCATACCGCGGCCGAGACGAACGGCAACAGGATGAGCAGGCAGGCGAACGCAAGCAACACAACCAATGCGAGCGCCACCCATGATTCAAGACTCGAATGCTCCTGGCCGTTCATGGTGCACAATCTATCCCAGCGCCCGATCGGGGCGGAAGCGAGGGGGAGCGGTGCGTTGAGAATCGATCGCGGCTCGGCTGCGAATCATCCAAGCTCATAGAGTTCTCCGTGTCCCGGCCACTCGGCCTTGTGGAGAAATCCCACGCATCAAGCTGCCGGGCACGCGCTCCGAGAAGTCGCTATCGCCACAGGCGCGTCGCTTTCGCTCAGGTTCGAGCCATGTGAGTAAGGCAAATTCGCTTGGCCGAAATCTCCAGCTAATACGACGGTAACATTCGCCCCCTAATCTCGCCGCTCCTCGGGAGGGAAGGTTGCATCCTCGCGAGTAAGAGAGATGGAGAAGTGTTCAGACGCCTCGGGCGGTTGGGCTGAGCCTTGCCCAGATCGTCAACTGGTAGTCGGAGTGAAAATTCGACCTCTGAATTCGATCCTATGCGGCTTGATTCGATGAGCTCGCGTGCCTGAACGGCTTCAACCGCGCGTTGGAAAGCGGCGACCGCGGTTTTCCCCGGCCGCGTTCCAGCGCCCTTTTGAGCCAGCAGAAACCGCCTTTGCTGAACCCGGGATTTCGAACAGCGCCTGGAACCAACAAACACACCAACGAACTGAGTAGAGGATAAAAAAGAGGGTAATGACAAAACGCTGGATGCTGGTTTCCTTCCTGGCTGCGGGAGCCAACCTGTTCGCCGGTTGCGCCATGACCAACCCATTCCTGACCGCGCCCAATGCCAGCGGCAAACCGACGGTTTGGGATTGCGCGATGGTGCAGATGAGCTCGCCGCCCAAATACGCCTGTACCGACAACAAGACCTATACCGCCTTTCAGTTGCGCGACTTCAGGCAGGGCCCTGAAAAAGTCGCGACCAAGTAAACCGGACCTCTGCACCGGACAACACCTAACGATCAGGATGGAGGAGCCTGATGAAATTTAGATTGAAGTTGGCTTTGGCGATCGCCGGGGGGCTGGCGTTCCTTTCGATGGGACGGCCATCCAGAGCCCAGGACGCATCGACCGTATCATCGGCCACCACTCTGTGGGTCGATCAGAAGACCGGGCAGGTATTTATCCGGCCTGGCCGCGGGCGCGTGCCGATGAATTTTGGCTCGCCGGTGGACACCGCCAAAATAGAGCAACAGGTCGAGGATAGCACTAACGCGAAGGTGCAGGCCGCGGTTGCCCAGGCCCAGGAAGAACAGAAGGCCAAGGACGCGGAGCTCGCCAAGAAAGTCGACGAGATGACGCCGGCGTGGAAGAACTACGTCGCGAACTGGCAGGACAAATTCCACATCGGCGCGTTGCTCTTCGGCGACTACCGATTCTATACGCACACCGGATGGCAGCCACAGGAGTTGACTCAGCTCAATAACCCGGGGGTCGGCAACAACAACTATAATTCATTCGATATCACCCGCACGTACCTTAATTTCTATTTCTTTCCGACCAAGGACTGGACCCTCAGGATCACGCCAAATATGTACCGGACGATCGGATCGTCCAACGATGTCGTCGGTAAGAATACCGGCTTCGGCAGCGATTTGGACGGCAACCTCGGCGTGCGCATAAAGTACGCCTACATCCAGTACAACGACCTCTGGAAAGATGTGCCGATAATGAAGGGCGGGACCGTATCGCTCGGCTCGGTGGCCAATCCACTGGTGGCGTGGGAAGAAGACCTTTACGGCTACCGTTTCGTCAACCTTACCCCGTGGAACTATCTCAGTCTCTCCTCGACCCAGGTCGGCATGTCGATGGAAGGGCCGGTGAAACTGCGCGGAGGCGAAAAGACGTATCTCGATTACGGCCTTGGCGTTTATGACAACGCGAGTTTTCACGCGATCGAACAAAGCGATACCAAGCAGGTGATGGGACGGCTCACCGCCTATCCCTTCGGCGCCGACTGGCGATACCAGGGCCTGGGCGTGACCGGCTTCTACAACTATGGATACGGCAACACGACGCCCGACAATATGGGTATCGTGACTCCGCTCAAGGCTACCAATGCTCACATCGAGCGTATCGCCGCACTGCTGCACTACTCGCAGCCGTTGTGGAATCTGGCGACCGAGTTCGACTATGGGCAGAACGCGTTTAGCCTGGGCAATCTGTTCTCGGGCAGCGGGCCGGCGGACGCCTTCGGAACGGCGACGGGCCCGGCAATTTCGGGCAATACATCCGGGGACCAGCGCCTGACGGGTGCGCCTGCGAAAGGCTCGCAATCGTGCACCTCGAGCACGCCATGCTACAACTCGTTCGCGAGTTTCGGCCCGCAGACCGCGGTATACCGCGCGATTCTGCAAAACGGCCGTGAGCGCAATCTAGGTTTCGATCTGTTCGGCCATCTGGCCATCCCGAATACCAAGTTCACCTTATTCGGCATGGCGCAATGGTTTATGCCGAACGACAATGTCAACCATGACCCGCTGGACTTTGTACGATTCATCGCGGGGATTT
>DATEGX010000388.1:0-7256 GCA_035279875.1 Binataceae bacterium (SeqCode) | reverse complement strand
GTAGAGGCAGGGAGAGGAAAGGATCGTGCCCGAATACGCGCGCCCGCCGGCGGCCTACTAGGGTGCCGGGGCCGGGAGCGTCTCGAGGCGCTCGAACCCGGATAGCGCCTCATCGACGCTCAGGTCCGCGAGATCGCGGCTCGCGGGCTGCAGCAGCACGTGCGGCACTTTCCACGGCCGCCATTGCGCCGGATTCGAATCTCCGAAGAAGCACAGGATGTGCTTTCCCAGCCCCGCGGCGAGATGCATCGCTCCGCCGTCGGCGCAGACAACGAAGTCGCACAGCGACAGCGCGGCGATCAGCCGGGGAAGCTCCTCGGTCGGCCACGGGAGCAGGGGGAGCCCCTTGCAGAGTCCGACAATCGCGCGCGCCTTGCCGTCGTCGCCGGGATGCTTGGGATTGTCCGCCTCCCCGGGCGACCACAACAGCAGAAAGCGCACTTCGTGCCGCGCAGCGATCGCTCGAATGAGGGCCGCGAAACTCTCGGCCGGCCACTGCTGGCGGCTGCGTCTTGCGCTCACGTGCACGCCGATCACGGGGCCATCGCCGTCGAGACCGCCGAGCGCGCATTCGACCTCGCGTCGATCCTCGGCGTCCCAAAAAACACGCGCCGGCGGCGGTGTGCCGTCCACCCCCAGCGCCCTGAGCAGGCCGAAGACGTCCTCGACCTGATGCCGGTTGGCCGAGCGATCATAGGTGAGCGCGATATCGAGGCGAGGGTGGACCTTGCCGGGCTCCGTATATCCCAGGACGTGCCGCGCGCCGATCAGCCGTGCAAGGCGCAGCGACCGCGGCTCGAAACCCGGCGTGGCGACGACGGCGTAGTCGAACCGCTCCCTGCGAAGCCTGATGATCAGCTTGAGCCGGTCGGCGTAAACGGAGACGATGGAGCGCTTCTCGCCGCGGTGCTTCCCCTTCTCGTAGGCGTATACGGCGTCGACCGCCGGGTTTCCCGAGAGAACGGGCTCGTTGTACGTATTGACCAGTGCCGCGATGTGTGCGCGCGGAAAGCGCTCGCGCAATGCGAAGATCAGCGGGGTGGTGCAGACCAGGTCGCCGATGTTGTCGCGGCGGATGACCAGAATCCGCGGGCACGCCTCGCTCGAAGTCGCGGAAGCCGGATCGAGGTTCATGGGCATTCGGGCGGTACACCAGGCGTCGGAACTCAGCCCGACCGGGCTTCAGATCTTACGGTTTTTCGCGAGGAAATTGAACAGTCTCTTCCCCAGGGTTTTCTTCACCTCGACATCGAACCATTGCGACAGGAACTCCAGCAGCGCGAAGGACCGGTTGCTGTGGAGCTCGCCGGTGATCCAGCCCACGCGCTCGAGCACACGCGGGTCGAACGCCGTGAGGATATCGTACTCGGCGCCCTCGACATCGATCTTGATGAGGTCAGGCGCTTGCGCCGTGCCGTCCTCGATCACCATTCGCGGCGTACGCACCCGCACCTTTTGGCCCTGCGTCTTCGCCGTGCCGGCGTCGTGAAAAGAGAATCCGCCTAAATTGCGGTCTGAATCCGAGGGACGAATCTCGAGCATGCCTTCCGTCGCCCCCAAGGCGAACGGGTGCATGCGGATACGCTCCCGCCCTTCGATATTGCGCGCGATTATCGTGTGGTTTTCCGGCATCGGCTCGAAACAGTGGATCTCGGCCCGCGGATAGCATTCGGAGAAGTAGATCGATGCTGCGCCGATGTTGCCGCCTATGTCCCAGATCAAAGACGGATTGAAATCCTCCGGGATGTAGTACTCGGCTTTCGCGCCGCGCCTGAGCAGGATCTTGTATATCACTTCCGGGTCGCTGCTCCCCGGCCGGTAGTACAGGGAACTACCGCGCCGGCGGAAGCTGGAAACGGCGCCGGGAACGTACCGCGACGCATCGCGGTCGCGTGTGAACTGCAGCGACCGCGAGCGTAGCAACCATTTGAAGTGGGACCTGCTGAACACCGCGTCCTCCCTACCCTCCGTCGTCCGCGCTGATGTTACTGCGGATCCGAGGCGACCGCACCTATGCGATTGTCTCCAGCGCTTCCAACGCGTGCGCTGCGGCTTGCGGTAATATCCGGACCTACCGTGCGGCGTCAATGAGCATCGATCCTGCCAGCATCACTGTCGCGGCCGCCGAGAGGTTGGCGGCGTTCCAGAGCCGTGTCGCCGGCATTCCCTACGAGCGAAAAGGCATACTCTATTCGGAGATGTTTTTCCTCCATCTGTGCGCGCAAACGGGAAAGCCCGGGCGCGTTCTGGAGTCCGGCCGGGCGCGCGGGCAAAGCACTTTATTGCTCTCGATCATTTTTCCCGATCTGCAGATCGTAAGCATCGAATCCGATCCGGGTTCTGCCGATGTTCGAGTCGCGCAGGAGCGTCTGGCGGGGCGCGACAACGTGTCGCTGCGGTTCGGCGACGCAACCCGGATACTTCCAGCTGAGGTGCGGCAAGGGGACGTCATTCTGATAGACGGACCCAAAGGTTTTCGTGGCTTGCGCCTGGCCCTGCGGTTGCTCGCGACGGGCAAGATGACGCAGGTTTTCGTCCACGACTGCGGATTGGGCTCCGAGGAACGCGCTTTTCTCGATGCTCACGTGCACGGCACGGTGTACAGCGATTCGATCGAATTTGCGCGCGTCGCGCGGGTGCTCGACAGCGCCTGTTGGCCCGATATTCCTCCGGATCGCCGCTTCGAGGGCGAGCGTCCGCCGCGCGCCTACGGTTTCGGCCTGGCGTGTATTCCGTTCGACCCTGCGGTCTCCTATCGAGCCCTGTTCGCGCGGGCCGTGATCGCCGGAATCACGGCCCGTTTCTGCGACAGAATCGGAAAAAAGCATGCGTAAGCTATGGGACGGGGCGCTGGTTTCCGGTGACGCCGACAATTCGACGGGAAGACGCGACGCCCGCGTTTGATGTCTGCCAGCAATCCTTCGTTTCTGTTCATCATTGTTTCGCGTATCGGCGATACACTGTTCGCCACCCCTGCGATGCGCGCGGTCGAGAAGGCTTATCCCGGGTGTTGGATGGTCGTGCTCGGCCATCCGATGCGAGCCGATATCCTGCGCGGGCTGCCGTTCGCAAAGAACGTCGGCGGCATTACGAAGCGCAGTGCGCTATGGCGCGGTTGGTTTCGCGGGCGACGCTTCGACTACGCCTTCGTTTACGGATTCGACGAGCCCCTGGTGCGATACGCCTTGCGCGTGGCCGATAGGGTGGTGGCCTTTCGACAGAAGAGCGAAACGCTCAGCCAGAGTCTTTACCGATGCGTGGACGTGCCTCCGTTTCAAAGCGAGCATTCCGTGCTCCACTGTTTGCGCTTGCCGGCGGCGATCGGAATTCCGCCCGCGGGGCTGCGCTTGGCGTACCAAGTGAGTCCTCGGGAAACGGTCGCGGCGCGTGAACGGCTTGTTACCGATATCCCACGCACTGCCTCGCCACTGATCGGTTTGCAGGTGGCGAGCTTTCCGACCAAGGCCTATCGGGATTGGCCGATCGGCAATTTCGCCGAATTGGCCGAGCGTATCCTCGCCGATTGGCCGCAAAGTCACTTTCTCATATACGGTGGCAGCGAGGAGCGGTCGCGCGCGGTCTGGCTCCATGAGCGTCTAGGCGGTCGTGCAACGCGGTACGCGGGTCTCTTGACGCTGCGCGAAACCGCCGCGCTGATGGGCTGCACCGATCTCTATGTCGGCGTCGACACCGGCCCTACGCATCTCATGAGTACGTTCGATATCCCCCTGGTCGGTCTGTACCACTGCGTATCGTCGAGCAAGCTGACCGGCGCGGCGGACCATCCGTGCTTCTACCCTGTGGACCACCCCCGCGCCAGAGACCAATGTAGCGAACGGACCGATATGGGAGAGATCTCCGTCGAATCCGTGTTGCTGCAAGTGCGACGCGCGCTCGCCGAGCATCCGCCCGCTAGGGCTGCCTCTCAGGAGGCCCGCTTCGCGTAGATGTAGCCGAACGTCGGTCCGCAGGGTACGACCTCGAGCGCGTACGCGCGGCACTTCAGAATTTCGACGATGGGCTCGGCACCCTGGTGGTACTCCATGACGATTTCGGCCGGGGCCAGGTGGTCGAGGAAGCGCTCGTCCTCGAACATCGGATACTCGCAGCCCTCGCAGTCCATTTTGAGCAGATCGATCCCGCCCGGGACATTGGCGATCGTGAACGGCACCCCGTCGACGAAGTTCAGCTCCTCGCCGCCCGCCGTTTCCCTATATGAGCGCGTGGAAAGCCCGGCGTCGAAGACATGCACCAGGTCGACGACCCCGTTTGCCGTGAGATTGCGGCGCAGCAGCTCGCACCGACCGGCGGAAGGCTCGAATGCGTAGACCGTCGCGCCCAACTTCGCCATGGGAATCGAACTGTCGCCGAAGAAAGCGCCGAGGTCGACCGCCACTTTCCCCGCGAGGGAGCGGCCCTTCATGCGGTACACGTCATCGCGAAAGATCTCGCGCAGGAAATCACCTTCCACCTTGGACTCGAGCGGCGAAAAGAAGGTGTAGCCGTCCAGCTCGATTCGCTTGCAATCGGCTTCGATATGGCAGCGTGCCCCGATCTGCGCCAGGCGGCACATGTTGGGAAGCTGATGCCAGGCCCCCGGGGGAACGTGCAGGTCGAGGCCGGTCTTCGAGCGGAAGCTCACCTGAGCGTTCACGAAAGGGAGCAGGAGTGCGAAGAGCGGCAGCTCGAGCACGTGAAAGAGAAACGGAAGTGACTTGTAATAGAGGCGTATACGCCTGAAGCGGTCTCTCGAAGACATATGTGCGCCGACACTCATGCCCTTGCGTCGACTCTCTGAAAATAATTCGCGGGACAGCAGATAGGTTATCGGTATCGTGATCGCTACCGAGGCCAGCGGGCCCAGACTGGCGTGCAAGCCCAATTTATCAATCCACACCCAAAGCACGAGCAGGCTGACTAGATACTGCGCGAGATATACGAACGGTAGCAATACCGCCGAGCGCAGTCCGCGATGGCTAGAGAACACGAAGTTCCGGTTGAACAGATAGGCGATGAGTATTCCGGCCAGATACGCGACTGTGTAGCTGGCCTGATAGGGCAGGAGCGGGAGCAAGGCAAGGTAGAGCCCGTAGGTTACGAGCGTATTTACGCCCCCGAAAACCACAAAGCGCGCGAAGCTGGATTTAACGCAGCGTGCGACTATTGCACGCATTACGGTCATGCGTACTTCCTCGCATTGCGGTCGGAAATTGATGGCTTTCTCAAGTAATCGGTTTCCCGCCCGGCGCGTCGGCGTAACCCACGATGGTCGCCGGATTGCCGACGACAATTGCGTTTGTCGGTACGTCGTGAGTCACCACGGCGCCGGCACCGACCATTGCACCGCAGCCTATCGTGATGCCCGGGAGAACAACGGCACCGGCGCCGATGGATGCTCCCTTTTCAATGTGTGTCCGGAGGAAACTGTCGGGGTATCGTTTGCTTCGCGGAAACTTGTCATTGGTGAAAGTGGCGTTGGGACCTATGAAGACATCATCATCGACCCTCAGCCCATCCCAGAGCTGCACTCCGCTCTTGACAGTCACACGATCGCCGATCACGACGTCATTCTCGATGAATACATGGTCGCAGATGTTGCAGTCGCACCCGATTGTCGCGTTGGGCAAGACGTGAGCGAAAGCCCATACGCGTGTTCCCGAACCGATCTTGGTCGATTCGCATAGGCCCATAGGATGGACGAAGTAGTCGGCTGGCATCGCTGCCATCTTAACGCGACGTTAGCGGCCGGATTGTTGCTCGCGTTGCTTGTTCGGGAAATCCAGTTTCATTGCCACGACTGCCAGTGGTCTTTGTTTAGAGTTTTCGTACGTCCGCCAAACGTAGGCGCCAACAAGCCCGAGCCCCAAGATGTTGAGGGCCCCAAAAAACAGCACGGCCAGCATTGTAGCGGCATAGCCCGGCACCGCAATCCAGCCGCTTAGTTTCGCTACAAGAACGGCCAACCCCAGAAAGAACGAGGTTCCCACCGCAATGATGCCAATCGACAACAACAACTTAATAGGAAGATCGGTGAACCCGAAGACGCTGTCAGCCAGGTAACCCATTTTCCGTCTGAAGGTCCAGGCCGACTTCCCCTCCTGACGGGACAGGCGATGATACTCGATGAGTTTTCGCCGGAAACCGAGCCAGAATATGAGCGCAACCAACGACGAACGGGATTCCTCAAGCCTAAGCAGCTGGAGTCGGAAAGCATCGTTGCACCCAAAAACATCAACCCCGCCGCGCGGTATGTCCTTGACGATTAAGCGACGATACATCCACCAAAACAGGGAAGCCGTAAGTCGCGACGACCATGGGTCGGCTCGGGAAAGTCGTGCCCCTAGGACCACATCGCACTCATCCGCCTCCAGCGCCCGAAACATCGCTACCGGGAGAGACGGGGGTTCCTGCAAATCCGCAGCCATTACCGCGAACAGCCGTCCACGCGCCGCCGCTAGCCCGGTTCGAATGGCCGGAAAGGAGCCAAAATTTCGAGAATGCACCAGCAATTGCCCGCTGAAGTCCTGCGTCGCCAATGCCTCGCGCAACCTCGCGAATGACTCATCCGGGCTACCGTCAACGACGAAAACCGCCTCCAGCAACCCGTTGAGCTGTGCGTTGACTTCCGATACGACCTGTACGAGTCGTGGGATCGACCCTTCGTTCTTGTATACCGGCACGATAAGAGAGTAATTTACGGCCGCCATGTGTTCACCGCACCCACTACACGATCCACATCTTCTGTCGACATTTCAGGATAGCACGGCATCGGTGGATCGTCCGCAGTGGACTCGAGTCTCGCGGTCCTGTCGCCGGTGGAGGACGACGTAGATGCGGTATAGTTTGGGATCGCCGCGAACACGGTGGCTGCAACCGCTCAGCGCAAGGATAGTCGACGCATGAAAGAAATCTCACAATGCGAAGTCTGCGGCAACCGTAATCTGCGCCAGGTCCTCGACCTAGGGAAGCATCCTCTATGCGACGACCTCGTGCCGATCGGGAGTGACCGCCGCTGCGTCGAGTATCCGATCGAAGTCCTCTTCTGCGATCGCTGCTTGACAGCACACCAGCGATATCAGGTGCCCAGTCGCACCTTGTTCACCGACACTTATCACTATCGGGCGCGTGTAACTGGAAGCGTATTGTCCGGAATGGCCGAACTGGTAAGCAGCTGCGAACTCAAGCTCGGCTCACTTGGTGGGCGGACCGTGCTCGACGTGGGCTGCAACGACGGTAGCCTGCTGAACTATTTCTCT
>DATEGX010000387.1:0-2160 GCA_035279875.1 Binataceae bacterium (SeqCode) | reverse complement strand
TGCACGGGATGGTGGCGCGCAGCTTCGGCGACGAGACCGCTGCCCGCGCCGGACGGCTGACCTTCAATCCAATACGGCATATCGATCCCTTCGGGACGATCGCGCTGCCGGCTCTATTGATTTTCCTGCATCTGCCCGTGTTCGGTTATGCCAAGCCCGTGCCGGTGAATTTCGGCCGGCTAAACCCGCGCCGCTTTGGCATGATCGCGGTCGCCGCGGCGGGCCCGCTGACCAACTTCACTTTGGCGGTAGCGAGCGCGATTGCCTTCCGGATTACCTGGGAGAACCCCGCGCTGAACGGAGCCGCGGCGATTATCCCGGCACTTCTACGCGTGTCGGTTGCGGTCAACGTGATGCTTGGAGTGTTCAATTTGTTCCCGCTCCTGCCGCTTGACGGCGGGCGGGTGCTCGCGGGCCTGCTGCCGCAAGAACTCGCGCGGGGCTACGCGCGCACCGAACGGTATGGATTTGTGCTGTTGTTCCTGCTCCTCTATACGAACTGGTTCCTGGCGATGATAGACGGCGCGGTCGGTACAATTATGCGGGTGCTGCTGTGACGAACGCGGAATCGCGCGCGGCCACGATCGACCCCGATGGTGCGCCCCGTTTCCGCCTCGCGGTGTACGAGGGCCCGCTCGACTTGCTGCTCCATTTGATCAAGCGGGCCGAGCTTGATCCGCACGATGTGACCGCCAGCATTATCACCGAACAATATCTCGAGTGCCTCAACGTGATGAGGGACTTAAACCTCGACATCGCGGGAGAATACCTGGTGATGGCGGCGACCCTGCTGCTCATCAAGTCTTTCGCCCTGTTGCCCCATCCGGGAATGGCGGACAACGAGGAGGCCGACGAACTCAAGCGCGACCTGGTCGAACGGCTGCTCGAATACCAGCGCTATCGCGAAGCGGCGGCCAAGCTGGGCGAGCGGGCGCTGCTCGGCCGCGATGTTTTCGCGGCCCCGCGCCAACCGGTCCCCGCCGAAGACCCTTCGTCCCCGCCCTACTCGGTCTCGGTCTTCGACCTGGTGCAGGCGATGGCGGCGATACTGAAACGCCTGGCGGATCGCACACCGCGAAGCATCCGGCTGCGCGATATCCCGGTCGCGCAATGCATCCCGCGCATTCTCGCGGCTTTGGAGGAGGGTGCGCGAGTCGAGTTCGGCGCGCTGTTCAGTGATCTAACCGATCGAGCGCTGGTAATCGCTACCTTTTTGGCCCTGCTGGAATTGATTCGGCGGGGCGAAGTCGCGGCCTGGCAGGAAGAGCGCCCGGGGCCTATCTATCTTGGCCGGGGCCCACGCTTTGGTGCGGGCGTCGCGTACGAGCAGGACCAGGCCGCTTCCGTAACGGCGCCGGATGAAGTTGCCGATGGATGACAGCGGGGCCGAGACCGCGATGGAAGAAGAGCGGCTCAAGGCAATTCTTGAAAGTTTGTTGTTCGCGGCCGGCGAGCCGGTCAGCCTGACCCAATTGGCCAACGCGCTTGAGAGCGTTCCGCGCGAGGAAATTCGCAGAGCGCTGGCCGAAATGACCGGCCGCTATGCCAGCGGCAATCGTGGTCTGATGCTCGAGGAAATCGCCGGCGGTTATCAATTGCGCACCCCCAGGGAGCACGCGCTGTATGTGCGTCGGCTGTTGGCCGCCCGGCCGCCCCGTCTTAGCCGGCCCTTGCTCGAGACGCTCGCGATCGTGGCATACCGCCAGCCGATCACTCGCCCTGAAATCGAACAGTTGCGCGGAGTCGATTCGGGCGGCGTGCTGGATACCCTGACCGAGCGCGGGTTGCTGAAAATCGCCGGCCGCAAGGATGCTCCCGGACGCCCGCTCGTCTATGCCACCACGGCAGAATTTCTCGAATTGTTCGGGCTCAAGGACCTCGAGCATCTGCCGGATCTCGAAGAGTTCCGCGCGCTCGAGGGCCTGCGCGAGCCGCCGCCAGCCGAGAACCCTGCCGACACACCGGACCCGGTGGCCGAAGCGCCCGCCCAATGGCCTTCGGCGGACGCCAGCGAGAGCGTTCCGGCCAACGAAACCTCAGTCTCCGCTCAGCTCGAGCCCGCAGCCGGGTCCGAAGCGGCGGTTGAGCCAGAGATTCAGCCGGAAAGCTCGGACCGCGACGACGACTCAGACGAGCCTCGCTAGTTCACACCTCGAAACG
>DATEGX010000386.1:0-2553 GCA_035279875.1 Binataceae bacterium (SeqCode) | reverse complement strand
CTCGGGACTCGCGCCGAGAACTTCTCGAGCTTCCCCTTCTGCGTGCGCAGCCAGTCAAGGCAGGTGCTGCTCGACGCGCATCGAAGAGGCGCCCGCGCATTGCGCGCCGGACCCGGCAAGTTCCCGGTCGGGATGACTCTTGCGCTAAGGGATCTCCAACCGATGGCCGGCGGCGAGAAGACTTTGGAAAGTATCAGGAAGGAATCAGAAGACTTATACCTGGATGCGGCGCGCGCCGACGACTTCATCGGCGTGCAATGCTACACGCGCCAGCGCATCGGTCCGAAGGGCCTGATGGCGCCGGAACCGGGTGTGGAATGCACGCAGATGGGCTACGAGTTTTGGCCCGAGGCCCTCGAAAACGCAATTCGGTACGCGAGTGCCCGCGCTCAGATTCCCGTGATCATCACAGAGAATGGCGTCGCGACCGAAGACGATTCACGCCGAATAGCTTATCTGGAACGCGCGCTGGCCGGCGTCGGACGATGTGTTCGCGATGGTATCGACGTCCGCGGTTACTTTCATTGGACGTTGATGGACAATTTCGAATGGCTGTTTGGTTACGGCCCCAAGTTCGGGCTCGCGAGCGTTGACCGGCAGACGCAGCGGCGAACCGTGAAACCCAGCGCGGAGTGGCTCGGTAGAATCGCGCGCAATAACGAAACCTGAGAGCCGGATATCCGGCGAACTGGCAGCGGCGTTCGCAACGCCGCTTGTAGAATTGCCCTCGAAGGTTGGCTAGTCGAGCGGGACCGCCTTCCAGCGGCGGTATATTTCCCCCAGCACGAAGCACATCGCAATCAGCCCGAGCGCGATGAAGAAGCGCGGCGAGGTCGGATGCCACAACGCATCGCCCAGCAGCGCGAAGAGGATCGTTCCCGGCACCATTCCTATGACGCTCGCCCAGAAATAGTCGCTGAAGCGGATCGGCGATGCACCCGCCAGCAGATTGAAGGCGTTGTACGGGATGACCGGCACCAACCTGAGATAGAGCGTGATGTAGAACCCGCCGCGCGCCAGACGGTCGAGCAGATTATGGAACCGCTGGCCCATCGTGCGTTCCACAAAAGCCTTGCCGAGGAAACGTCCGGCGCCGAACGCCACCACCGCACCGATGTCCGCACCGATTAGCGACCAGACCGACCCCCACGTCACTCCGAAGGCCAGGCCGGCGGCGATCGTCATTGCGGCACCGGGCACCAGGAACGACGGCCCGACCGCATACAGCAACATGTAGATTATCGGGCCCCATATCCCCCACGAAACGACCTGGGCCTTGAGCAGGCGCGGATCGTCGATCCATTCGCGATGCGCGATCACGATGTAAGCGGAGCCGCCGACTAGTAAGAGCAAAACAACGATTCGCAGGACGTTGGTAAGGCGCCCGCCGGGGGCGTCGGGCTTGATTGCTGGAGTTTGGACTGGACCGATTGCAGCCATCGCGGTTGCAACATCATAGGGAGCGCGCCGACCTCAAACAAGAAACAAAAACCCCCGGCGCAAAGTCGTGCGCCGCTTTAAGGCCGAAGCCGGATGAGGCAAAATTGTCCTCATTGGAAACCAACTGGGCTTGGTGATTCGACAATGGAGCCGGCGATGGAATTGCAGGGTAAAGTTGCGATTATCACGGGCGGCGGCTACGGAATCGGACGCGAAATTGCGCTAGCTTACGCACGCGCGGGCGCTTCGGTCGCGATTGCGGCGCGCACACTCAAGCCGCTCGAGGAAACCCGCGCGGAGCTCGAGCGGACTGGCGGCCACGCGCTCGCCCTGCAGGCAGACGTTTCTAAAGAGGCGGATTGCCTGCGGATGGTCGAGCGAACGGTCGCTGCATTCAATCGCCTGGATATCATGGTTAACAACGCCGGCATCGCCGGTCCCACCAAGCGCATAACCGACATGGCCCTGGCCGAATGGCAGGAGGTGCTCGACATCAATATCACCGGCGCATGGCTGGCTTCGCGCGCCGCGGTTCCGGTGATGCTCAAGCAGGGCAGCGGCAATATCCTGATGATCTCGTCGGGCGCCGGCCGGCGTGGCTATCCGCTCCGCGCGCCCTACGCGGCGTCGAAATGGGCGATGCTCGGACTGACGCAGACGCTCGCGGGCGAGCTGGGCAACAGCGGCATCCGCGTCAACTGTATCTGCCCCGGCGCGATCGCCGGCGACCGGATCGAGCGAGTGATTCGCGCCCGCGCCGAGGCGATGGGTCTGCCCTACGAACAGGTCAAGGCGGGTTTCACCTCGATGGCCGCGATGAACCGGATGGCCACCGAGACTGAAGTGGCGCGAGTCGCGCTCTTTTTGGTCAGCGAAGCGGCGAGCGCGGTGACCGGCCAGACGATCAACGTCGACGCCGGCTCGAACATGAACTGATGGCTAGCGCGGATGAAATACTCGAATTCTGGTTTGGCAACGATCTCGCCGGTTCGAGTGCGGAAACTCAGCGGCGATGGTTCTCAGCGGATGCGGGGTTTGATAATCTCTGCCGCGAGCGTTTTTTCGATGCTTATGAAGAGGCCGTAGCAGGCAAACTGGAAGAATGGAAAGGCT
>DATEGX010000385.1:0-9195 GCA_035279875.1 Binataceae bacterium (SeqCode) | reverse complement strand
GGCAACGTTACTTCTGCTGGGCGTTGCCGCGTGTGCACGATTTCAGCCGACTCAGCCTGCGGTCAGCGCCTCCAGCTATACGCCCACCGGCTTTCAGCAAAGCTTCACGCTCAAAAATGAGTCGATTCACTACGATCCCAGCGTGCTCCAGGTGGGAGCATCCCGCAGCGCCGTCGAGGCCGTCTATGGTCAGGCGAACGACACCCGAACCAGCGAGGACGGGACGACCGAGGAGATTTATGCATTCAATCCCGACGGCAGCAAATTCGTAAATCCGCAGGTACGCGCGAGGAATATTGCGTTGGGATTTTTCACGGCCGGCGCGTCGGTGGCAGTGCGTCAGGCGCGCCTTGCACTCACAGAGCGCAAATTGACGCTTTTTCACGTAATTTATACGCCTGATGGCACGATCAAGTCGGTCACCGAGGAGCGACTCTCAGGTGCGCCCGAAAGCCTGCCCACGGCCTCCTCGACACAGAATGAGAACCCCCAATGACGACCCGGATCGACCGCCCGCCGCTTGAGCAGGGTCTGGCGATGCCGGCGAGACATTCCGGCAAGGCCCGCGCGGCATGGCACTGGCTGCGGGAGGAGATTCGCAAGACCCGGCCGGTGTTTCTATTCTTCCTGATTGGCTTCCTGGTGGTTTTGCTCATAATCAAGCTATCGCTAGCGCAATATTCGATTGAAATGAGCGCGCTTTCGAAGGCGCTGGTCGGCGCGATACTGGCTGCGAAGATCGTTCTGATCCTCGAAAATACTCCCCTGGCCCGACCATTCAGACATTCGGCGCGGGTCCTCGAGATCACGTCCAAAACCCTGGTCTACGGGCTGGGCGTGATGCTCCTGGGATACATCGAGCGCATCTTTGACGCGTTTCGCCACAGTGGCAACATGGTTTCCAGCTTCGATACGGTCATCGAAACCTCGAATGTGCATCGGCTGTTGGCCTTCAGCGTCGGCATTGCGATGGTCTTCGCTGCATACTTCTGCTTTGCCGAAATCGGCGAATTCATGGGCAAAGGCGCACTGCACAGGTTTTTCCTGCAGCGCCGTGATATCGCGGGCGAGCTATAGCCCATACCGTCGAGCGTGCGGAGTCGGCGATCCAGACCGATTCCGCTGCAATTTCATCTTTTTGCAAATAATCGGCATTGTTTTTGGCCAACAATCCGCGTTGTCGGAGGCTGGTCGCGGCCATATAGTTAAGTCGCGGAGCGCGCCAAAAGGGCGCCGTAACAGGTCTCGTGCAAAATGCCGGCTTTGCAAAGGCTTAATCCCTTTCCGCCACTGCTGCGAAGAATCTCGAACTTCGCGATTTCGCTGCTGACCAAGCCGGTTGCGCGCTACTCGCTGACTATCCCCAACGATCTGGCGCAGCTAAAGCGAAATCTACGCAAATGCGACGTCGTGCTCGTCGAGGGTAACGAGCGCGTCAGCGAATGTATCAAGTACCTGACGCAGAGTTCGTGGTCGCATTCATCGATTTACGTGGGTGATGAGCCGCTCAAGCACAATCCCGAATGGAAACGCGAGCTTACGGAGAAATACGGCGACGACGCCAACCATCTGATGCTCGAAGCGTTGGTCGAGGACGGCGTGGTCCTGACGCCGCTCAGCAAATACCGCAACTTCAACATCAGGATTTGCCGTCCCTACAAGCTCAGCGCTGCGGATCAGCGGGCGGTGATCAATTTCGCGCTGAGTCACGTCGGCGACCGCTACGATTTTCGCAATATCTTCGATTTGGCGCGTTATTTCCTGCCGGTCTCGCTGGTGCCCGCGCGGCTGCGACGCCAGGCGCTGCATTTCGGCAGCAGCGATCCGACCCGGGTAATCTGCTCCAGCCTGCTGGCCGAATGCTTTCATCAGGTGCGTTACCCGGTGGTGCCGCGCTTCGAGCCGTTCCCGCCTGGTTTCGAGCCGGTGCGCCGGGTCCAAGGGCTGCTCGGCCGCTTCTCCCGCAATCAGGATCATGGCCCGGGATTGTTGCGGATGGTTTCGCCGACGCTGATCACGCCGCGCGATTTCGATCTTTCGCCTTACTTCGAAATCGTGAAGTTCACGATCCTCGAAGGCTCGCGCTTCGATTATCACAGCCTGCTTTGGATCGAAGAGCCGGAAAAGTCCGGTGATGCCGATCCGACGCTGGAAAAATCCGCCTGATGGGCTTGCCGCCGGAGGCGCCGGTCTGCGATAACTTTGACGTTCCATCAGCGGACGAAGTGTAGCTGGAGGCATGGAGTTTGGGACAAAACGAAGACCGTGGGGCGAACCGGCGCGAATCGCTGGAAAAGACCATCGCCAAAATCCTTCATCGCTACTGCAACTTTGGCTGGGCTAATTACTACATCCCAGGGGAGAAATTCCCCAGTCTAATCGAGGAACTGGTCGAAGTCGCGAGCCCCGCCGGACAGGCGGGATACGAGGAAGTCGTGCAGTTCCTCTTGCGTACTCAGCGGATGTCGTCGGAGCAGGAACGCGCCGCCAAGTTGATGCAGGAGTTCGGCGTCTATCGAAAGGCCTGAACGGCCGGACCAGCCGCAGCGGCGGGTGCCGCAGCGTTATCGAAGCGATGTGGGGCAAGCCAGCGGCTCCGCACTCGGGCGGGCTGCTCATCCGCAGTCATAGTGCGGGTCGAGTTCAACCGCACGCCCGCCGTTTGATTCGCGCTTCCGGCGGAGAGCATCGATGGATGTAATCGCAGCGATCACCAGCAGGAAGGTTCAGCGCGCATTTGCGCCGACCCCGGTCGAACCGGACAAGCTCAGGCTCATCGTTGATGCCGGGCGTCACGCCATGAGCGCGCGTAATCTCCAACCGTGGCAATTCGTGGTTATCCGCGACCGCGAGCGACTGCGTGAAATTGGCGGCTTGTGCTCCACCGGCCGCTTCGTGACGGACGCACCCTCGGCGATCGCGGTGCTTAAGGACACGTCCAACGCGCGCTGGGCCGACGTTGATTGCGGCCAGGCGGTGCAGAACATGGCGACTGCCGCGTGGGGCCTCGGCCTGGGGACCTGCTGGGTCGGCAATTTCGACGCCGCGAAGATCGGGCAGATTCTCGGTGTTCCCGACGGTTGGGCGATTTTCACCATCCTGCCTTTTGGCTATCCCAGTTCGGCCAATCCACCGCAGTCGCGCCCGCTCAAGCCGCGCAACGAGGTGGTGCACTTCGAGCGCTGGGGCAAGCATCAGTCCGGCTGACGGCTCTAGTTCGTTCGCAATTCGTCCGCACGGCCGTGCAGCGGTGATCTTCCGTCTCATGCTAAGCTGGATAGACCAGACGGGCAGGACCGAGGGCAAACAGCCAATGGCAATAAAACAGGTCGAACCACCCCAGGCTCACGATATTCTCAAGGCCGATCCCAACGCGGTCTATCTCGACGTCCGCACCGAGGACGAATTCGCACAGGGCCATCCGGCCGGCGCTATCAATGTTCCAGTGCTGTTCCTTAAACCGGGCTCGCCTCCGCAGCCCAACGACGACTTCCTGGGCGTGGCCGAAAAAGTGCTGCCGCGCGACCGCAAGCTGGTGGTGGGATGCATGGCCGGCGGACGATCGCAGCGCGCTTGCGAGATCCTGGAACAAGCCGGCTATAGCGACCTGACCAACGTGCGCGGCGGCTTCGGCGGCGCGCGCGACGCGAACGGCACGGTCGTGGTCCCCGGATGGCGTGACGCAGGCTTGCCGGTTTCCCGCGACCTCGGAGATTCAGCCTACCAGGCTCTGCGCAAGAAGGCCGGGCTCTGATGGCGATACGCCTTACCCGGATTTACACCCGCACCGGCGACAAGGGCACGACTGCCCTGGTGGGCGGTGCGCGGGTGCCCAAGGAATCGGGACGGCTCGAAGCCTACGGCACGATCGACGAACTCAACGCAGTCGTCGGGATCGTACGGACCTATCTGCCCAACTACCGGGATGGATTCGGCGCCGACTTCGAATGGTATTCGGAGATGCTGCGGCGAATTCAGAATGAGCTGTTCGACGTCGGCAGCGAATTGGCTACGCCGCCTGACGGGGTCTACGACGGCATGCATGTGATGGGCGAGGGCGAGGTTCGCCAGCTCGAGCATGAGATGGACCGCATGCAGGAGGAACTCGAGCCGCTGAACTCGTTCACGTTGCCCGGAGGCGGCGTCCTGAACGCATTCCTGCATCAGGCGCGCACCGTCTGCCGGCGTGCGGAACGGATTTGCTGGGCGCTGAAACGGGACGAGCCAATCGGCGACGACCTTCTCACCTATGTGAATCGCCTGAGCGATCATCTTTTCGTACAGTCGCGATGGGTCGCGAAAAGGCTGGGCGAACCGGAATTTCTGTGGGACCGGGGACTGCGGATTGAGCCCCGTGCCGCAAGCGCCGCGCGCCGTAAGGCATCGGTTGCTTCTTCTGGCAGCAGCGGCAAGGGCTGAGCGAGGCAAGACCGCAGAGTATCGATTGGAGAACGATTCAGATGGCAGATGAGCAACGGCTTTTCCTGCGCCAGGCACAAATCGGTCCGATGGCCAATTTCGTCTACCTGATCGGCGACTCCCAGACGCACAAGGCAGCGGTGGTCGACCCGGCCTGGGACGTGAAAGCGATACTCGACTTCGCCGAACGCGAGGGCTACGAAATCGACAAGGTCCTTATTACTCATTATCACCAGGACCATCTCGGCGGCTCCATGATGGGCACCAACGTGCAGGGCGCCGCCGACCTGTTGAGCCGGGTTGAGGCCAAAGTCTACGTCAATAAACACGAAGCCGACGGCGTCAAGCGCGTGTCGGGCCTGAGCGATTCCGACCTGGTGAAGGTGGAGGCGGGCGACACCTTCAAGGTCGGGGATCTCGACGTGAAGTTCCTGCACACGCCGGGTCATACGCCGGGCTCGCAATGCTTCCTGGTCGAAGGCAATCTGATTTCCGGCGATACTCTGTTCGTCAATTCATGCGGGCGGGTCGACTTGCCAGGCTCGGATCCCGAACAGATGTACTACAGCCTCAACCATACACTGCGTAATCTCGATGATAGTACAGTAGTGTATCCGGGACATGCCTACGCGCCGGAATCGAGCACCACGATAGGCGAACAGAAGCGCCACAATATGTATATGCGCTTCAAGGACCTCGACGATTTCCTGATGGCGATGGGATATAGCAGGTAGGTTTGCGCCGTGGATTTCTTCTATCCATCTGCAGGCGGCGAGCCAGGACATGACACTCTGATTGGCGAAGAAAAGCGGGATTCTTCGCTTCGCTCAGAATGACGAGACCCATGCTCGGTTGCGGCTCCAACGATGTCGTGCTGAGCGGAGCTAAAATCATCGGATCAGTTCGCAGCTCTTGCCTGAGCCTATCCATCGGCCGCTAGTCGAGGGGCGTTCCTTCCATATGGCCGCCAACCTTGAGCAACTCGAAGCGCAGGCCGAAGCGCTGCGCGAGCAGATCAATCATCACAACTACCGTTACTACGTCCTCGATGAACCCGAAGTAACCGACGCCGAATACGACCAACTCCTGCGCAAGCTCGAGGCGCTGGAGGAGGCGCATCCGGAGTTGCGCACGCCCGAATCCCCGACTCAGCGGGTCGGCGCGGCGCCGAGCGAGAAATTCGCGGCCGTCAAGCATCGGCGGATGATGCTTTCGCTCGGCAACGCGATGACCGCCGAGGAAATGGTCGAGTTCGACCACCGGATCAAGCGCTTTCTGCGCAGCGACGACGACGTCGAGTACGTTGCCGAGGTCAAGCTTGACGGACTGGCGGTCGAACTGGTTTACGAAGAGGCCCGCCTGGCGATCGGTTCGACCCGCGGCGACGGGGTCAACGGTGAGGACGTTACGCAGAATATCCGCACTATCAAAAGCGTGCCGCTGCGTTTGATCACGCCCGCTCACGGTGCACCGCCCCTATTGCTGGAAGTCCGTGGCGAAGTGATTTTCCCGCGACGCGCCTTCGAACGGCTCAACGAGGAACGGGTCAAGGCCGGGGAACCGCCGTTCGCCAACCCGCGCAATGCCGCGGCAGGCTCGCTTCGGCAACTCGATCCGCGCATCACCGGCAGGCGGCCGCTGGAGATCTTCTGCCATACGCCTGGCCAAATCGCCGGAGTCCGATACGCCAGCCAGTGGGATTTTCTGAATGGGATCAAGGCCTTCGGCCTCCGCGTGAATCCGCTTTCGAAAGTCTGCCGCAACGTCGACGAGGTGCTGAACTACTGGAACGAACTCACCGGGCGGCGCCACGAACTGGATTATGAAGCGGACGGGGTGGTCGCCAAGGTCAACTCGTTCGAATTGCAGGAACGGCTCGGCGAAGTATCGCGCTCGCCGCGCTGGGCGATCGCGTACAAATTCAAGGCCCAGCAAGCCGAAACGCGAGTGAACGAAATCAGTGTCTACGTCGGCCGCATCGGCTCGCTCACGCCGGTTGCCAAGCTCGAGCCGGTGCCGTTGGCCGGCGTCACGATTTCGAACGCATCCCTGCACAACCTCGACGAGATCCGGCGCAAGGATGTGCGCGAGGGCGATACCGTGCTGATCGAGCGCGCCGGCGACGTGATTCCGTACGTGGTCCGGGTCACGCAGAAGGGCAAACCGCGCGAGGGCGAATTCCAGATGCCGGCCCATTGCCCGGAATGTGGCGGCGCGGTGGTGCATGAGGAGGGCGAAGTCGGCTATTTCTGCGTCAACGTCAATTGCCCGGCGCGGATGCGTGAATCGATCCGCCATTTCGCGTCGAAGGCGGCGCTCGATATCGACGGCCTCGGCGACAAGCTGGTCGGCCAATTGGTCGAGACCGGCCTGGTCAAGGAGCTCGACGATCTTTACAAGATCAAAAAGGCTGACCTGGTAGGGCTCGAGCGGATGGCGGACAAGAGCGCCCAGAACGTGATCGACGCGATCGAACGATCTCGTGCGGTCACGCTCGACCGGCTGATCAACGGCCTCGGCATCCGCCACGTCGGCGAGCATACGGCGCGCCAGCTGGCCACGCGATTTCGCACGATCGAAGCTCTGATGGACACAAGCGAGGAAGAGTTGCGCGGGGTGCGCGACATCGGGCCGGAGGTGGCCCGCAGCTTCCGCGAGTACTTCGACGAACCGCGCAATCGTAAAGCGGTCGAGCGGCTGGTGCGTGAATTGACGATCTCGCTGCCCGCGGCTCCGGCGGAGGGCAGGGCACGCCTGCGCGATCGCAGTTTCGTGCTGACAGGCGCGCTCGAGACCATGAGCCGCGAGGACGCCGAGGAGAAGATTCTCGCCGCGGGCGGACGCGTTACCTCCTCGGTTAGCCGCAAGACCGATTTCGTGGTGGCGGGAGCCGAGCCGGGCTCGAAGCTGCGCAAGGCGCGTGAGCTGGGGGTAAAAACCTTGGACGAGCAGGAGTTCATAAAGCTGCTCACGGGCGATTCCGATTAGCCAGCTAATCCCATGGCGGCCGATAGAGCGCGCGTTCACATAACAGTAAGCGGGCGGGTGCAAGGAGTATTTTTCCGCCGCGCGGCGGCCGACGAGGCCGCCAGCCTCGGTGTGGCCGGCTTCGCGCGCAATCTGAATGACGGCTCGGTCGAAATTGTCGCGGAAGGCCCGCGCGCGAGCCTCGAGGTCCTGGTCGGATGGGCGCATACTGGGCCGCGTCATGCCCGGGTGGACAAAATCCGGACCGAGTGGGGACTGGATCGCGCCGAATTCGTCGGATTCGAAGTGCGCTAGACTGCCCTCGGTGAACCGGTCTTGCAACCCTTTTGTTTCCGGCGGGCATTAGTTATACTTCTGTTTGGTCGTTCGTTTTATCGAAGTTGCTTTGAACAGCAGGGAAGTGGAAGTGCGACTCTCTAGCATAAGGAGTGGTGATTGAAATGGCTCTACCACCTGAGGCGGCGGGACAGGCCGCCCAGTCGTCAGGGCTCGGCGGCGCGGTCCGCAAGGCCGATGAAAAGCGTGACAGCGTTGTAATCAGGTTCGCCGGAGACTCGGGCGACGGGATGCAGCTCACGGGAATGCAATTCACCGCAGAGTCCGCTCTCGCCGGCAACGATATAGCGACGTTGCCCGATTTTCCTGCCGAGATTCGCGCGCCCGCGGGCACGATCGCCGGGGTCAGCGGCTTTCAACTGAATTTTTCGAGCGGCGAGGTGTTCACCGCCGGCGACGAGCCGAATGTTCTGGTCGCGATGAACCCGGCGGCGCTGAAGGCGAATATCGACGACGTTCCGGCCAATGGTGTGATCATCATTGACCGCGAGGCCTTCACTGAAGCGAACGTAAAGCGCGCGGGTTACAGCAAGAATCCCCTGAGCGATCATTCGCTCGACAAGTTCCAGATCTTCCAGGTCGACGTCACCAAGCTGACGACTCATGCATTGCATGATAGCGGGCTGAACAACCGCGCGGTGTTCCGCTGCCGCAACATGTTCGTGCTCGGGATGATCTCGTGGCTCTATCAGCGGCCAATCGAAAGCACGATCAAGTGGCTGGATGGGCGCTTCAAGAAAACCCCGGAATTGCTAGAGGCGAACATCAAGGTACTCAAGGCCGGCTTCAACTACGGTGAAACCACCGAGATGTTCGCCAGCTCGTACCAGGTACCGCCGGCCCGTATCGCTCCGGGAATCTATCGCAATATCACCGGCAACAGCGCGACCGCGCTGGGGTTCGTTGCCGCGGCGGTCAAATCGGGCCTTCCGATCTTCCTCGGCTCGTATCCGATCACGCCTGCCAGTGATGTCCTTCACGAACTGGCCGGCTACAAGAATTTTCCGGTCTATACCTTCCAGGCTGAGGACGAGATTGCAGGCGTCGCTTCAGCGATTGGAGCAGCGTTCGGCGGTGCAATCGCGCTAACGACGACCTCGGGGCCCGGCATGAATCTCAAGGCTGAAGCCGTCGGTCTCGCGGTCAAAACCGAGTTGCCGCTGGTAATAACAGACATCCAGCGGGCCGGGCCTTCGACCGGAATGCCGACGAAGCCCGAGCAGGCCGACCTGCTGATGGCGATGTACGGCCGTCACGGCGAATCGCCGATTCCGATCATCGCGGCGTCCACGCCCGGCGACTGTTTCGACTGTGCATACGAGGCCGTGCGGGTAGCGCTCAAATACATGACGCCGGTGATTCTGCTGACCGACGGTCAACTCGCCAACGGCGCCGAGCCCTGGTTGTTGCCCGACGTCGACAAACTGGCGGAGATCAAAGTCGAATTCCGCA
>DATEGX010000384.1:0-18120 GCA_035279875.1 Binataceae bacterium (SeqCode) | reverse complement strand
ATCTCGAGCTGGCACGGTGTCACCTCTATCATGATCGGCAACTGCGGTTTCGGCTTCGCCCCGGTCAAGCCCGAGATGCGCGATCGCGCGATGCTCACGATGACCCGCACCGAGGCGATTCCGTACGCCTCGATGAAAGCCGGGATGCCGTGGGACTGGGTGACCTATCCCGAATTTCTCGACAGCGTCGAGCGCCATCCCAAAGGCCTCAACATGCTGCCGTTCATGCCGCTGGCGCCCTTGATGAGCTGGGTGATGGGTCTCGAAGAGGCGAAGTCCGGCCGCATGCCCACCGAGCAGGAACATGCCGAGATGAAGCGGTTGCTGCACGAGGCGATGGATCGCGGAGCCTGCGGATGGTCGGCGCAGCGACTCGGCCGCAACAGCGTGCAGGCCGACTTCGACGGCTCACCGATGGTCACCGATATCATGAAGAATGAGACCGCGGTCGAGTTGGCCAAGGTGCTGGCCGAGCGCAACGAAGGCTTCATCCAGATGACCTTTGCGCCTGACGCCGGCGACTACGGCGGCGACCTGCAGGCCTACGCGCAGGGCCATTTCGAGGAACTGGCGCTGATCAGCGGCCGGCCGATTCTCTACAACGCGGTAGCCTCTAACGATTTCCACCCCGAGCGTCATCGCTCGCAGCTCAAGTGGCTGGAGAGCTGCGTCAAACGCGGCATCAGGGTCTATCCGCAGACAGCGACCCTCGAAGTCGGCTTCGCGTTTACCTTCAAGGACTGGAACTTGTGGGACGACCTTCCGGCCTGGCGCGAATGCACCACCGGCCCGATCGAAGACCGGCTGATCAAACTGTCCGACCCGGCTCGCCGGCCGGCTTTGCGCGCGACCGAGCAGAGCGGACTGGTCACCAACAACTTCACCGATATCTTCGTGCTCGAATGCAAGGACCCGAGTCTCAAGAAATACGAGAACATGAAGGTCGGTGAAATCGCAGCGAAGGAAAACAAGCACCCGATCGACGCGATGCTCGATATCGCCACCGCTGACGGACTCAACGCCGAGTTCTACTCGCCGCCGATCAACTCCCGGGTCGACTACATGGCCGAGATCATCAAATCGGATTCAATGGCGATCTTCGGCGTTTCCGATGGCGGCGCGCATACCAAGTTCTTTACCGGCGGGCGCTACGCAACCGAAACCCTGGTTAAATTCGTCCGCGACAATCCCGTGATGTCGCTCGAAGAGGCCCACTTCCGCCTGAGCGCCCATCCCGCCATGTGTGCGGGCTTCCGCAATCGCGGCACGCTGGTCGAAGGCGCCGCGGCCGACCTGCTGGTCTACGATCTGAACAACCTGAACGTGCTGCCGATGGAGATCGTCAACGACTTCCCCGGCGGCGAATGGCGGCGCGTGCAGCGCGCGCAGGGTTACCACACCATCATGGTCAACGGTGAGGTGACCTTCGAAGACGACAAATGCACCGGCAGCACACCTGGCCGGCTGCTCCGCCACGGCACTAACTGATCCAAGCATCGGCGCCGATGCCTCGTTTCTGGGGCATCGGCGCCCCGCTTCGCAGCGCGTGAACGAGGTGGGCCATGGAATACGATCCGCTTTCACCCGAAGTCCAGGAAAATCCTTTTCCCTATTACGCGCATCTCCGGCAGCATCAACCCGCCGCCTGGCTCGAGCCGCTCCACGCCTGGGCGATAAGCCGCTATCACGATGTCGATTTTGCGATCCGCAATCCGCAGATATTCTCTTCGGCTAAGTGGATTGGCCAATCGCTCGGCGATCTGAACCCTGCCCCGGAAGTCCCGTGGATGATCGAAATGGATCCTCCCGATCATAGCCGCGTGCGGAAACTCGTCAGCAAGGCGTTCACGCCGCGGATGGTCAGCCTGCTGGAGCCGCGGATTCGCGCGATTGCGGCCGAACTGCTGGACCCTGCGCGGGCGCGCGGCGAATTTGAGTTCGTGCGCGAGTTCTCCGGCGCGTTACCGGTTATCGTGATTGCCGAGATGCTGGGGGTCGAACCGGCACGGCGCATCGATTTCAAGCGCTGGTCGGACAATGTCGTGCGCGGTACGTCGCGGCCCTCCGACGAAAGCGAACGGGCCGAGATCAAGCGAAGCAACGCCGAGATGCGCGAGTATTTCCAGGACGCCATCGCCCAGCGCCGCAAGCAACCGCGCAACGATTTGTTGACCGCGATGGTCCAGGCCGAGGAAGAGCGGCAGGTGCTCAACGCCGACGAGGTCCTCGCGATGGCGATGCTCATTCTGCTCGCCGGCAACGAGACCACCATGAATCTGCTCGGCAACACGGTGATGGCGCTGCTCGCTCGCCCCGACGATATGGCGCGGATTCGCGGAGATCGCGCGCTCATCCCGCGGCTTATCGAAGAAGTTCTGCGCTACGATTCGCCGGTTCAGATGGTCTTCCGGAGCACCACCCGGGAAGTCGAGATCGCAGGCGCGGCGATTCCGGCTGGCGCGACCGTGTTCGTCCTGCTTGGTTCGGCCAATCGCGACGAGCGGAAATTTCCCGAGCCCGATCGTTTGGATCTGGAGCGCGACGCCAGCGACCATCTGGCCTTCGGCTTCAGCACGCATTATTGCCTGGGAGCCGAGTTGGCGAGACTCGAGGCGAAAGTGGCGTTGGAGGAACTGTTGTTCTCTTGTCCTCCCTTCGTTGGCGAACCGGATCGGGTCGAACGGATCCGATCGATTCTTATCCGCGGGCCGCGAGCGCTACAGTTGCGCTTCGGCGTATAGGCAATCCTCAATCTCGTCCGTTCATCCGCGGGACTTCGGCGGTGTGGGCACCGGGGCATTGTTCGCGAGCAACAGCCGCGCGAACTGGCCCAATTCCACGCCGCCGAGGCTCGAGACCACCCAGTAAGACATTCCTCGTTGGAACCAGTGCACGAGGTTATAGCCGGCGCGCGTTTCACCTACCGGCATGGTATCGCCCGACCCTTCCGCCGGTGAGATAAACAGGTTGATGATATGCTGGCGGCGGCGGTATACGACCGCCGCGACTGGACGATTGTCGAGGTAGTCCAGGCGTCCACCGATCAGCGGAAATCCCTGGGCGCCGAGGTCCACGACCGGCGGGGCAAAATCCAGACGGCCATCGAACCATGGCTTGACCGTATGCTGGTTGGACGAGAGCACGTCGGTCAGATGATTTGCGGTCAGCGAACGCAGATGGTCGTCGACGACTTCGCGAGCGGTTAGGTCGTCCGAATGCGCTCGGAACCGAGGGATACCGCCGACTACGAACGCAATCACAAAGACCGCCGCGACCGCCGCAACTCCTCCGGCGTAGCGGGTGAACCTGCGCCCGCTGTCGCTCCAGCGCTGTCCACTAACCGCCGCGCGAACCCGGCGCTCCAACCGCGTGGGAGCCTGATGGTACAAACCCCCTTCGTGGAGGGCCGTCCGCAATGCGCCGATGGCGGCCTGTTCGAGCCGGCACGCGGCGCAGTCCCCTAGATGAGCCTCGACTTCGAGACTGCGGACCAGGTCGAGTTCCCCGTCGACGTACGGGTGCAAAAGCTGCCGGGCGTCTTCGCAGGTCACCCTCGGGACTCCTTGGGAGGCGGAGCAGTGAGCAACTGTTGCAGGCGTTTGCGGCCGCGCGCCAGCCGCGACATCACGGTGCCGATTGGAATGCCGGCGACATCCGCGATCTCCTTGTAGGCCATCCCTTCGAGTTCTCTCATCACGATGACTTCGCGGAATTCCTCGGGCAATTCTTCCAGCGCACGGCGCAGCGCTTCGCCGTCGCGGCCTCGCGCGAGCAGCAGTTCGGGATCGGAAGCCTGGCTCTCGACGCTGTGGATTTCATCGTCGAACTCGCTCTCCAAATCCCGCATCCTGCCGCGCTTGAGGCGCGAGTAGCAGGTGTTGCGGACGATTGCCAACAACCACACCCGGCCATCACCGCCGCGGAAGCCTCCGATGAAGCGCAGCGCACGCACACAGGCGTCCTGCACCGCGTCGGCGGCCTCATCTTCGTTGCGCATCAGCCAGCGCGCCAGGTTATAAGCGGCATCGAGATGAGGCAGTATCGCTTGCTCGAAGCGTAAGGTTTGGTCGGGCCGCAAGTTGCCGATTCTTTCCGCCGCCAGGGCTGCAACACCATTCCGTAGACCGGCGCGGCCGTAATTTTATTCCCTAACAGCAAAACAGAACCATCACCCGGAATATTCGGCGGCCGCCGCGGTATGGCCTGTTGAAGGCGCTGCGATGGCTCGACGTCGTCGGAAATGGTCCGACCTGCGGCTGGAGCAAATCCAAACGCGCCCTCATATGGTCCATACGGCCCAGCGCATTGAATGCGTCAGAGAACAAACGGAGAGGTCAAATGAACGAATACTCAATGGATCGGCGGTCGTTCCTGCGAATCGCCGGTATGTCACTCGGAATCGGCGCGGTTTACGAGTTTGCGCCTTTTCTGAGCCGCCGAGCGGAAGCCGGGGCAATTGCCGACTTCTTCAAGCAAATGAACGGCGAATCACCGGCCAGCTTTAGCTTCGCGCAGTTCAGCGATACGCACGTCGGTTTTCAAGGTCCGCCCGACCCGCTCGGCACGAAAGCGTTCGAGACGGCGGTCGCCATGCTCAACCAAAGGCCGCACCGCCCGGACTTCGTACTGTTCACGGGCGACCTGACTCATGACTCGCCCAGCCGCGACGTCCACGCGCAGCGGATGGTGTTGTTCAAGTCGATTGCGAACCGCCTCAAGACGCCGGCACTCCATATGGTGCCCGGCGAAAACGACGCGGCGTTGGACGGCGGGGTCCTCTACCGGGAGCATTTTGGCGAAAGCCACTATTCGTTCGATCACAAGGGCGTCCACTTCATCGCGCTCGATAACGTCTCGCGCGGGCGCCCGGAAGTGGGCGCGGAACAGATCGCCTGGCTCAAAACCGACCTCGGACGCTACCCCAAGACCGCACCCATCGTGGTCTTTACCCATCGCCCGCTGTTCGATCTGAAACCCGAATGGGAGTGGTTCACCAG
This sequence comes from Binataceae bacterium (SeqCode), assembly GCA_035279875.1. GTDB lineage: Bacteria > Desulfobacterota > Binatia > Binatales > Binataceae > JAMXLL01. The sequence goes on along the minus strand of DATEGX010000384.1, from coordinate 13,123 downwards.
TGATGGCGACGAGGTAATGAATGCGCTGGCGGCTTACGACAATGTCACGGTGCTGTATGGCCATATTCATCGGCGTCATGTTCATCAAAGCGGCCCCGCCAACCATTACGCCGCGCGCTCGTTGATCTTCGCGTTCAACGACCCGGCCAGCGATGGCGACAAAAAGCCGCTGCCTTTTGACCGCAACGATCCGTTCGGCAACCTGGGAATCCGGTTGGTTGGCTCTCAAGGCGCCGCCATGCCGAGTGCGCCGCCCGAGATTGACGACGTAGTCCTGACGCGGAGCGAGTACTCCGGTCTCTCAGGAATGCAGCAAATGATCAAAACCAACAAATCCGTCGGCGGGAGTACGGTCAATGACGCGGATTAGGGAGTGCTTGATTGCGGGAATCATCGGCGCTGCGGCCATTGGCGCACCCTCCGGCCGGGCCTTCGCCGCGCAACCGGCCCAAGTCGTGAAAATCGCGGCCAACAAATATCACTTCACACCGGACCAGATTACCCTGGTCAAGGGTCAACCCGTCACGCTCGAGCTTACCAGCAACGACGTTACGCACGGTTTCATGCTGCGCGCCCTCAAGATCGACACCGACATCAGGGCCGGCCAGGTGACGCAAATCACCGTGACACCGGCTACGTCCGGCACCTTCAAGGCGATTTGCGATCATTACTGCGGATTCGGGCACGGCGGAATGAAGATGACCGTCGTGGTGCGGGAGATTGCGGCGGACGCTACTTCCGCGACGCGAATTGATGCCGCCAAAACCGCTATGAAATGAGACTTGATGCTGAAATCGAAGGCGGGTCAGCGGAGATCGCCGCTTGCCCGCCTTCGGGCCTTTTGTACAATCCGCCTCTGCTTGAGTGATCAATCAGCGAGCGCTAACGCCCCGGGCCTCACTTACAATGCGCGACCTGATACGTCAGCGGGTCGACGAGGCCAAACTTCGAGCAGTTCGTATAGTCGAGAGTTCCGTCAATCTCGTTTGAGTTGACTATGGTCGCGGCTCCTTTTCCCCCACATTGGCCCACGAAAGTCGCTGTAAAACTGATCGAGGTGCCGCTGATTTTTCCTGAGATCGGCCCCATCGCCAGACCTTGAGTCTGATACACGGCGTTAATCGTGCTCCCGTGATTGTGGCCCGTGTCCTTCACGATCTGAGCGTTGCTCTGTTTGATGCGAAATGTGACCGTACCCATACGGCCGAGAGAGTCATTCATCGGTCCTGTCCAACAGCCATTGATATTGATTGGCTTGGGCTTGGGTTTCTTCTTGGCAGCAGCCAAATCACCGACCCAGACGCTGGCGCTTCCATTTTCCTGAGCTTTCGCACCCGCTGTCAGGCAAAAAATGAGGGTCATAACGCTCGCCATTATGCACGCGAATAGGGGTACTGGATTCTTCATTTCTCCTAGTCTCTCTTTGACCAAGATTGCCGGGGGATAACGGCTTAATAGCATATCATTGAAGACAATGAACTTGAAAAGCATGCAAAAGAAAGATTAGAGATTAATCTTGGGTGGTTTGCTTGCTTTTACTCTACTGAGAAAGCTAAAGGAGAGATTTACGGTAGAATCTTTCTGCGAACCGCTATCTTGCAGCAGATCGAGTTGCGTCGAAATTGCGGTTGCTATAGACACGAAATTGCGTGTTGTTGAGCGATATGGCCCACGGATGGCGCTACCACGCAGCGCCCGCCGCATCTTCAAAGGGGAGGGATTGTGAGCGCCTCGCTCTCGCAGGTGGTCGCGTTTTACGAGCGCAAGACCGACCAGATCCTCCAGCGCTACGGACCGGGTCCTCGTGTCCACTATCACACGGGCCTCGCTCAGCGTCTCGAAACGTGCGCCGCGGATAGCTCTGAACTTCGTCAGCTATTGATCGCGTCGCAGGAGCGGCTGCTCTCATACGCGGCGGCGAAATGGCGCATAGAATTCGTCCGTGGTCAGGAATTTCTCGACGTCGGTTGCGGTCTCGGCGGCGGAGCCCTGTTTTGGGCGCAGGAATTCGGGGCCCGGGTTACTGCTCTGACGATCATTCCGTCGCATGCTGAATTGGTGCGGCAGTTCGCGATCGAAGCCAGGGTCGAGAAGCAAGTAACTACGATGATTTGTGACGCGGCCGAAGTGACTGGCGAGCGGTTATTCGATTCGATTATGGCAATTGACAGCTCCAGCTCATTTCCACGCTCCGCCTGGTTTCGCCGGGCTTTCGCTCTTCTGCGTCCCGGCGGCAAGCTTTTCATCGCCGACTGTTTTCTGCGCGAACCCGAATACGAAGCTGCCTTTAATTCGCATTGGTGCGCCCAGATCGGAACGGTGACCGAATATCTGGACGCCGCGCACGCCGCCGGGCTCCGCCTGGCGAGCTTTGAAGACGTCTCGCCGCAGGCCGAGAATTTTTGGTCACTATCAATCGCCCTGATGGCCGCGCAAAAAGAGCATGGCAAAGCCGAAAGGACTGCCAGCGCGCCGGGCAGGGACTCACAGGTCATGCATTCGATGGTACGGCGAGGCCTGGCGACCGGTGGACTGCGGCATCTGTTACTGAGCTTCGTCAAATGCGATAACTGGAGCCTTGAGACACGCGCCGATAGTGCTTGAATCGCCCTCCGCGCGACCAACCAGCCATCTGGCTGCCGGCCCTGAGATCGGGAGAATTTCGCCTTGACCTTCGCTGAGACTTTGGCGCAAGTCGTCGAATTGTTGCGGAGCGAAAAGCGCGTGACCTATCGCGCTCTCAAGCGGCGTTTCAATATCGACGACGCCTACCTCGCCGACCTGGCCGCGGAGCTTATCGAGGCCAAGCATCTTGCCATCGACGAGAATGGGGCCGTCTTGGTGTGGGTCGGTGACGCCTCGGCCGGCTCCACTCCGCCCCCCGCCTCGCAAATTGCGCGGGATTCCGGCGGTGCAGCGCCGGGCCGCACCGGCCGCCGATTAGACGCCGAACTCCGGCAGCTGACAGTAATGTTCTGCGACATCGTCAATTCCACGGCGCTCTCGACCGCCATGGAACCGGAAGACTTGCGCCAGCTTATTCGTGCCTATCAGCAATACTGCGCGGCCTTCGTCCATCAATTCGACGGCCACGTTGGCCAATACCTGGGCGACGGGATCCTGGCCTACTTCGGCTACCCGGCGGCCCATGAAGACGACAGCCAGCGGGCGGTGCGCGCCGCGGTATCGATAGTCGGCGGCATCGCCGGGTTCAATCGGGGCGTGGGGCGACAGCTTCAGGTTAGAATTGGCATCCATACCGGTCCGGCTATCGTCGGCGAGATGGGCACTGCGGAGAGGCCCGAAAGGATGGCGCTGGGAGAGACCCTGAACCTGGCCGCGCGCCTACAGGAGAAAGCAGCCCCGGACACCGTGGTGATAAGCCCTTCGACCTATCGTCTCGTGAGCAGGGCGTTCCTGTGCCGCAGCCTGGGGCCGCAGACGCTTAAGGGCCTGAAGGGCGAGCTCCCGATCTGGCAGGTGCTGGGCGAGGAATCGGCCTCCAATCGCTTCGAGCTTGGGGTCGATTCCACGATGACGCCGTTGGTCGGCCGGAACATCGAACTCGGCATATTGCGCGAGCGCTGGGCCGAGGCCGCGACGGGAAATGGTCAGGTCGTTTTGATTTCGGGGGAGGCAGGTATCGGTAAGTCGCGCCTGCTCCGCGAGATGACCCAGCAGGCCGCCGACCAGGGATGGATTCAGCTCAGTTTCCGTTGTTTGCCGTATTACCAGAACACGGCGTTCTTTCCGGTCGCGCAGAGCCTGGAGCGTGTGATGCAGCTCCGGCGCGAAGATTCGGTCGAGACCAAACTCGAGAAGCTCGAGAAATACCTGGGTGACTTCCGGAAGATTCAGCCGGGCGATTTCCCGCTGCTCGCCGCCCTGCTGTCGCTGCCGCATCCTGCCGCATATCCGGCGCTGGCGCTCACTCCGCAACGGCAAAAGCAAAGCACTCAGCAGGCGCTGCAAGCGCTGCTCCTGGAACACGCCGAACGGCTGCCGGTACTTCTCATCGTAGAGGACCTGCATTGGGCCGATGCGTCAACGCTGGAACTGATAACGATGGTAATCGAGCAGGTGGCCTCGGCTCGCCTGCTGATGCTGCTGACCTTCAGGCCGGACTTTACCGCGCCCTGGACTTTGCGCTCGCACGTGAGCCAAATCGCCCTCAACCGGCTGTCCGCGGGCCTCGCTGAAACCATGGTGAAGCACCTCGAGGCCAAGGAGCCGCTGCCGCGTGATCTGGTTCAGCAAATTGTTGCCAAGACCGACGGCGTGCCGCTGTTCGTTGAGGAATTGACCAAGAGTGTGCTCGATTCGGTCAAAAAGCTCGGACGCTCGCCGGCCTCGCTGGTGGTGCCCGCAACATTGAATGACTCGTTGATGGCGCGGCTCGATCGGCTCGGCGATGCCAAGGAAGTCGCTCAACTGGCCTCGGCGATGGGCCGCGAGTTTACCTTCGAGCTGATCCAGGCGGTTTCCGGCATCGAGCCGGATAGACTCGCTCAATCATTATCCAGGCTGGTAGCCGCCGAGGTCGTGCATCAGCGCGGGACGCCACCGCAAGCGCGATACATCTTCAAGCACGCGTTGCTGCGCGATGCCGCCTACCTTTCGCTGCTCAAGAGCCGGCGCCAGCAATACCATAAGGAAATCGCGCTGGTGCTGCGCGAGCGCTTTCCCGAGACCGCTGACCGGCAACCCGAACTGCTGGCCCATCATTACACCGGCGCGAGCCTCTCCGCGGAAGCGATCCCTCTATGGCAGAAGGCCGGGCAGCGCGCGGTCGAGCGTTCAGCCAATCTCGAGGCGATTGCGCATCTCAGCCAGGGCCTCGAACTCGTCGCGGCTTTGCCGGAAACACCCGAAAAGGTCCAGCAAGAGCTGGAACTACGGCTGGCGCTTGGCGTGCCGCTGGTGGCGACCCGCGGATTCGCCGCGCCCGAAGTCGAAAACGCCTATGCTCGAGCGCGCGAGATTTGCCAGCAGGTCGACCAGACGCCACAGCTATTCCCGGTTTTATGGGGTCTTTGGCTGTTCTATCTCGCCCGCGGAGAACACCAAACGGCGCGGGGTTTCGCCGACCAATGCCTGAAGCTCGCCCAGATCGTCAAAGATCCGGCGATGCTGGTCGAGGGCTACCATGCCCTCGGCACCAGCCTGCTCAACCTCGCCGAACCGGCCCAAGGGCTCGAAATGCTCAAGCGGGCGGTCGCACTCTATGACGAGACCGATCACCGCCACCTCGCTTTTCAGCATGGACAGGACCCGGCCGTTGTATGCCTGTCGCATTCGGCCTGGGCGCTGTGGTTTCTCGGTTACCCCGAGCAAGCGTTGAAGAAGAACGATGAAGCCCTGGCGTTGGCCCGCCGGGTGAATCATGCCTACAGCCTCAATGCCGCCCTAAATTTCTCGGCCTGGCTGTATCAACTCCTTCGCCAGGCGCCCCAATGCCTCGAACAGGCCGAATTGGCGATCGCGCTGGCGACCGAGCAGGGCTTTCCCTACTGGTGGGCGATGGGAAACATACTGAAGGGCTGGGCGTTGGCAGAGCTGGGCCAAGCCGACCAAGGGGTGGAAAAGCTAGTCGAAGGTGTGACCCTGCACCTGCAGAGCGGTGCTGGAATAATACTGCCTTACTATCTCGTACTGCTCGCCGGCTCCTACGCGAAAACGGATCGCATCGAGGAGGCGCGGCAGGCATTGACGGAGGCGGAGGCCGCGATGGACAAAAGCGGCGAGCGCTGGTGGGAGCCTGAGCTAATCAGGCTTGAGGGAGAGTTGACTCTTAGAGAACAAGGCACGGAGGCCCGTGAGCCCTCGCAGCTAAGGGCAGCGGAGAACTGCTTCCGCCGGGCGATGGCCGTCGCGAAGAAACAGGATGCCAGGTTCCTCGAGTTAAGGGCCGCGATGAGTCTGTCTGTTCTCGAACTTGGGGAGCAGGAGCGAGTCGAAGCACGGCGGACTCTCGCCGACCTCTGCGATACCTTCACCGAGGGATTCGATACACCGGACCTGGTAGATGCGCGCGCCCTGCTCGAACGGCTCTCGCGCAAATAGCACGCGGGCATAGCGCCGCGCTTAACTCGCGATGGCGCGGGCGAACCATCGTCTCGCGTTACGATTTACAAATCAGCGTCGGCCGGAGTGCGAGTCCAGGTCCCTGACCGGGCGGCCCCAGATAGACAAAAGCCGCCATCCGTTGCCGTCATCGAAGACGAACTTGAAGATAAACTTAAGGGTGTCGGGGCCGTGCTTGTCGTTCCACTGCGCTGTGCCGCTCACGCTGCCGGAGGTGCCTGATTCGCCGTTGTCGTTGACCTCGATACTAGGGCTGCCCTGAACGTTAAACGTCGGGTCATCCTTGAAATCGGCGGTGAAATAGTTGACCGCGGCCGCGATTCCGTCCGCCGGCATATGGCCCGGTTTGTGAACCGAAAACACCACGACGTTTTTGTCCAGGTACCCCCCAATCGTGGGATCATGAGCATTAAACGCATCAACCGCCCTTTGGAAGGCGGTCGCCAGATCGCTAATACTGCCAGCCATTAGAGCTCTCCATTTTGCCGGGATCCGCGATAGTTCACGGCAAGAAGCCGCGAACCAGTCGCACAAAGCATACGCGCAAAATAATTTCTTTGCTTCTCAGCGCGAAGGAACTCCCGCTTCACGAATCGTCCAATGATGGCATGTTTTCGTTCCCCCTTGGTCTATCTACCCTATCCGCATCCGCTTCGCGGAGGGTCAGCGAGAGGCGCGACCAGAGCCGCGCCCCTCGCCAGTCCATCTCGAGCGCTAATCGCTGCGTCCTGTCAGCCTCTTTTTCAGCCCGCAGGCGGCATCTTCGGGAACTTCGGCAGGGAAGCGTCCATGTGATCCCAAGGTTGCGCGCTGGAGGTGAAGATATCCATTCCCGGTTTGAAGATACTCGGGTCGTCGAGACTGCTGGCATTGAGGACGATTAGATCCGGCGCGAACGGCGGCAGGCTGAACAGTCGCGAGCCGCAGTTGGCGCAAAAGCCGCGCTTGGCCATGTTCCCGCTGTCAGCCTTCGATTCGTAATACTTCACATTCCCTGTGATCTTGACCGCGTTTCGAGGCACACCGATGGCCGGGGTGTATGCGCCGCCACTGGCACGCTGACAATCGCGGCAATGACAATTACCCATGAACAGAGGGGCAGCGGTGCATTCGTATCGCACCGCTCCACACGAGCATCCACCTTGGGCAGCAGCCATAGCTAAATCCTCCTTGTTTTTACGTTGCGCCGCTTGGGGTTGACCGGCCGCAAGCGAATTACCGCCGGTGATGGCGGGCCTTAGGCCGGTTTATTATGACCGAAGTCGGCATGCGTAGCATATAGGCGGAACGAGGGCGGAACGAGGCGGGAGATCCTTGCTATTGCGCCGCCGGCTTGAAATTTGGCGACCGAGGACTCAGTCCAGACTGGATCGGTTTTGCATGGTCACTAACATCCGATTCAGGCGAATGCCAGCAACAGCGGAGATAAACGTCCCCAGCCGCGTATTTAAAGGTCGGCCTAACCGGTCGGTGTTGTAGACTACCCGCCGTGGCCTCGGCTTAAACCGTTTAGTTGGCAGACGTCGCAGGTGTCGAAGGCGAAGACGGTTGAGCGACCGAGGACGTAGTCTTTAGCGGCTGGTCGTTCGAAGCGGCCACCTCGTGATTGCTCAGCGCGACTTGCTGACAGCTAAGGACCATATTCTGATGGTACTCATACCCAGCAACCCCAAAAAGCGCACTGTCCGCTAGACTCGACCAGTGGGTACTCATGCACTTGTTGTAGCTCTCGGCCTGAGTTTGAGTCATCGCCGGTTGCTGCACCTCGCTGCAAGCACAAACAAGTCCCGCTAGCCCGACCAACAGTCCAAGGAAGACGAATCCGCGCATTGAAGCCCCCAATAAGCTTATTCGACCTCATGGTCACTATAACCCCCAATCCCATTTTATGGGAAGCCATAAGATCGCACAGAACAGTTTTCCGATCTGACAACCTGAGCGCGGCGGCGATCCTCGAAGTTGGACTTTCGACCCCCTGCTCTATCGAAACATTTAGCCAAAGACCCATCGAGGCTGGGCCCGCAGAACAGCGACGCAAGATTGGAATGAAGCGCGAGTCGACGCACAACTCAGCCGCGGTATTCTCGGGCCTCGGGCCGGACTCCGACGTATTTTGACCAAACGGCTAAATGGAGCGACTGGAGAATCCAAAATCGACACCGGGCCCCTAAATCGACCCTAAGCGCCACCGTCCACCGTGGTGGTGTAGAGCGCGTAAACCGCAAATGTGTTGATTTTCTTTTCTGGTGGGCAGGGGCAGAATCGAACTGCCGACACGAAGATTTTCAGTCTTCTGCTCTACCGACTGAGCTACCTGCCCACCTGTAGCGAATCATTATTGCTACCGATCCGTCCCGGCGCTTGCAATCCCTTTCCTCGGCAGTCCGTCGGCCTCCAGGTGTGAGCGCGTGCGGTCTCAGCCCGGCAGCCGCGACTCCACGAAGTCGATCACCTTCGCCTCCAGGTTGACCCGATCGAGCCGGTCTATCTCCTGCACTCCGGTGGGGCTGGTGACGTTAACTTCGGTCAGGTACTGCCCGATAATATCGAGTCCGACGAAGTAGAGTCCGTCGCGCTCGAGTCGCGGCCGCAGCATCCGGCAAATTTCGCGGTCACGCTCCGTCACCTCGGCTTTGACGCAATTGCCGCCGACGTGGATATTGCCACGATGCTCGTCGGCCCTGGGCACCCTGAGCATGCAGCCGAGCGGTTCGCCGTTGAGCACGATCAAACGCTTGTCGCCGTCGCGGATTTCCGGGATATAGCGCTGGCCCATGATCGTGCGGGTTCCGAAATGCGTGACCGTTTCGAGAATCGCGTTGAGATTGCGGTCCGCGGCGTGGGCCTGGAACACTCCCTCGCCACCATGACCATCGAGCGGCTTGACGATCATCTCGCCGCCCTGCTCGCTCATAAAATGCTTGAGGCGCTCGATCTGGTAGGTGACGATGGTCGGCGGAATCGCCCCGGGGAAATTCAGCGCGTAAAGCTTCTCGTTGGCTTCGCGCAGTCCGGCGGGACTATTGAGCACGAAGGTGCGGCGGCTGTCGGCAAGGCTGAGCAACATGGTTGCGTAGAGATAGGCGGCGTCGGCGGGCGGGTCCTTGCGCATGAAAATCGCATTGAAATGCTCGAGCGGGTAGTCGGCTCCATCGTCGACCAGACCGAAATGCGGTGTCCCGCGCATCACCACGCATCGCCGCGCTCGTCCGAACGCACGGCTTTCGCGGGCGAAGAGGTCTTTGAGTCCCAAATGGAAAATCTCGTGCCCGCGCGCCAGCGCTTCGAGCATGAAGACGAAGGTCGTATCCTTGTCGGGCAGCACGGTCTCGAGCGGATCCATCACAAAAGCGAACTTATGGGCCACGCGTTAACTTCCTCCGTCAACTCTTCCCCGAAGTTCATCGAGTACCCCTGTCGCGATACTCAAAGCGGCCAGCGCCGCCGTCTCACTGCGCAGGCGACTCGTACCAAGCCCGGCCGCTACAAATCCAGCCGCATCCATCGCGGCCAACTCATCGGGAACGAAGCCGCCTTCGGGTCCGCATGCGACCAGCAAGGCCGAAGGAGCGGTGCGCCGGATCACAGCGGCCACCGGTTCGGCGTCCTGCACGCAGGTCAGCGCGAGCGCTCGTTTTGGCACGTCCGGGATTATATCTGCAATGCTCCGCACGGACCGAATCTTCATCATATGCGGGCTGAGGCTTTGCTTCGCTGCGGCGAGCGCGAGGCGCTGCCAGCGCTCGAGACGCGCGCTACCCGGATCGCGCACCTGGCATCGAGTGCAGAGCAACGGCCAGAGTTCGGCGGCGCCCAATTCGGCGGACTTCTCGACCAGGAAATCCATCCGCGGACCTTTAATCAGCGCTGCGGCCAGAATCAATCTGACGGGTTCGCGATCCGTATCGTTCGCCTCGCCTATCGTGACGATCGCGGCGTCGGGCTCGAAGCCGGCGACCCGTCCCGTGTATTCGGTGCCATCGCCACTCAGCAATATCACCTCCGCCCCCGCCGCGAGTCGCATCACGTTGCGCAGATGATGCAACTCGGCGCCGGTCAGACGGGCACGTCCGCCAACAATCGCTTGCGCGCCAATCGCGAAACGGGGCGGAGGCTTCATCGCCGGAAAATCAGCGTGGTCCAGTTGCGCTGGCTGCTCGCGCCAACGTGGGTGAGCGCGGGCAGGTACGAGGCGACGACCGACTCGGCTTCGCGCCGCAGAATACCCGCCAGCACCAGGTGACCACCTCGCGCCATCCGCGAAATCAACTCAGGCGCCATCTCGATCAACGTCGAGCTCAGGATATTGCCTGTAATCAGCCTGAAGCGCCCGCTAATCGAGGCCAGCGGCGTGGATGAAAGCCGAACTCTGCCGCTGACCCGGTTGAGACCAAGATTCTCCTGCGCATTGGCCAGGGCGACTTCGTCGATATCGATCGCGGTCACGCGCCCGATACCCAGTTTAGCCATCGCAATCGCCAGGATACCCGACCCGGTACCGACGTCGAGTGCATTTTCGAACCGTCCGGACGCGCATAATTCCTCCACCGCGGCGAGCGTGCCTGCTGTCGACGGATGATGTCCGGTGCCAAACGCCTGCCCCGGCCGAATCACGATGCGAATACGTCGCGGCTCACGCTCGCGCCGCCAGGGCGGAACAATCAGGAAACGTTCGCCCACTGGCAGGGGCGCAAAGCGCTTCTGCCACATCGTTGCCCAGCCCGGGTCCGTTAGTTTACTGACCGCGGGCGCAGCCCCCTTGGTAAGCATCCCGGCGGATGCGAGCGTAGCGCGTAACCGCGTCACCGTCGCTGGCTTGATACGTTCGAAATAAGCTCGAAGCACTACCGGAGATTGCGCACCGCGAATGCCCTTCGCCGGAGACGGGCGCCCGACCTCGCATCCGAGCGCACCGCCCCCGACCAGGATTCCTGCCGCCTCATCGGCCATCGAGGCAGGCACCTCGAAGGCGACCGAGCTGTAGCTTTTTGCTTTCGGCGACGTCACCTGGCAAATCCTGGCTCCATCTGGAGCCGCAAGCAGGAGATTAGGCGATTGGACAAAATCGCGTAAGAGCCTTGGTTTGTTGAAACCCGCGCAAGCCATGATTGCCACACGCGCGGCGCGATGATTAGCTGACGTCAGGCGCGGCGGAAAATGCGTCGCCGCGATCCAATCGACGGCCCGAAGTCGCGGAGGAGTGGAGGGGCAGGTTGTGCTGAACATAGCCCATCGCGGGGCCAGTGGCCGTTTCCCCGAAAATACTCTGCGCTCCTTCAGCGCCGCGCTCGCGGCTGGCGCTGACATGTGCGAACTGGATGTGCGCGCGACCCGCGACGGACATCTGGTGGTCCTGCACGACGCATCGGTCGACCGCACTACCGAGGGGCGCGGCCAGCTCGAGACGATGACGCTTGAACAAGTAAAGCGCCTCGACGCCGGGATCAAGTTCGGCGGCGAATTCGCCGGGGAACGGATTCCGGCGCTCGCCGAGGTCTTCGACCTGACCATCGGCCACTGCGGGCTCAATCTGGAGCTCAAGGCCGAGGGAATCGAGCGCGCGGTATGCGAACTGGTGTGCGAACGGGCCGCAGTGGGTTCCACGCTGGTCTCGGCGTTCGACTGGGCCGCAATCGGCCGCGTGCGCGACTATGCGCCGGAGGTCCGCGTAGCGCTGCTGGCGAGCCGGCGGCCGGCGCAACTGCTGACCGCCGCAATCGAAATGAAGGCCGCGGCGATCGCACCGCGCGCCGACCTGGTGAGCGCGGAACTGTGCACCGCGGCGCATCGGCATGCAATTGACGTGTATGCGTGGACAGTCGACGAGCCGGCGGCGATGCGCAAGCTGATTGGCGACGGTGTCGATGGGATCACGACGAACTTTCCCGAACGTTTGGCTGAAGTCACAGGCCGCTGATGGCACGTTTCGGACAGGACAAAATTGAGGAGGTGCGCGCTCGCGCCGATCTGGTCGAGATAATCGGCGCGCATGTGCGGCTGCGCCGGGCAGGCCGCAATTTTGTCGGGCTGTGTCCGTTCCACAACGAAAAAACGCCGTCTTTCAGCGTCAATCCGGAACGCGGCTTCTTCCATTGCTTCGGCTGCGGCGCAGGCGGCACGGTCTTCGACTTCGTGATGCGGGTCGAGGGGCTGACGTTCCCGGAGGCGATGCAGTCGCTGGCCCGGCGCTACGCTATCGCGCTGCCTGAAGCAGCGGGCGGCGGGGGCACCTCGAGCAGCGAACGCGACGGTTATGTGCGCGCTAACCAGTTTGCGGCCGAATTTTACGAGCACGTGCTGTGGAATACGCAGGACGGCGCGCTCGCCCGCGACTATCTCAAAAGCCGCGGTATCGCGACGGAAACCGCGCGGGCGTTTATGATCGGTTTCGCGCCGCAGCGTGCCGCGAATCTTGCGGCTAATCTCGGCAAGCGCGGGCTGCTCGAACCGGCGATCAAGCTGGGCCTGGCGAAGACCGACCAGTCGGGCACCGCCTACGATATGTTCCGGGCGCGCCTGATGTTTCCGATCCGCGACACTCAGGCTCGGGTTATCGGCTTTGGTGGCCGCGTGCTCGACAACCGCCTGCCGAAGTACATCAACTCGGCCGAATCACCGCTCTATTCCAAGGCGCGGGCGCTTTACGGCCTGCACGAGGCGCGCCCCGCGATCGGCAAGAGCGACCGCGCGATCGTGGTCGAAGGCTATATCGACGTGATCGCGCTCTGGCAGGCTGGCTTCAAGGACACCGTCGCGAGCCTCGGTACGGCGTTGACGGTCGAGCAGTTGCGCCTGCTGTCGCGCTACACCCACAACATAATCGCCTGTTTCGACGGCGACGCGGCCGGCCGCAAGGCCTCGCTGCGATCGCTCGAAGTCTTTCTGCAGGCGGGTCTGCTCGGACGCGGCGCGTTTCTTCCGCCGGCGCACGATCCTGACACGATGGTCCGTGACCGCGGCGCCGAAGCCTTCCGCGAGTTGCTCGACTCGGCAGAGCCGCTAGCCGATTTTTTCGTCCGCGAACAAGCGGAAGCCGCCC
>DATEGX010000383.1:0-8509 GCA_035279875.1 Binataceae bacterium (SeqCode) | reverse complement strand
GTTGTTAGCGCCGGTTTCGGTGAGCTGATTGACCGTGTTGCCGGCAGTGGTGTCGTCTAGTTCGACGCCATAGTCGCCGTTGTCCCTCGCACTGCCATTGGACAGGTGATTGCCAAGGCCGGGGCCGGCGAGGGGCAGATCAGGATTTACGCCCACGAAAACACCATCCAGGTCGTTCTTGAAGGCGCCGAAAGTGAAGAGCTGATCGTTATCCGACGAGTAGACTGCGATTCCGTGCCCCTTGTTATGGTCGGCGGTTATATTCGCGATCGTGTTGACGTTGGAGCTCTGAATCGCCACGCCGTCGGTTCCGTTGTGATCGACGGTGACATCGAAGAGCCGATTGCTGCCGCCGTTCTGAATATTGATTCCGTTCTTGCCGTTGAAGCCCACGATCATGTCGTCAAGGGTGACGTTCGAGGCCCCGTTGACGAAGACGCCGGCAATCGAATTGCCATGCTGGAGGAATAAATTCCCGCCGATCTGCTTGAACAGCTCGACCGTCGAAAAGTCGGCGTCATCCTCGATTCCGTACTGCCAGCCATTGATGGTCGGCTGCGCGCCGGCGAGCGGAGTCCACGGATCCTGAACGGGGAGCATGACGCTCTCCTCGGAAAGCAGTGAAGCGGGTCCTGAGGCTTGAACTTGTCCGAAGAGCGGCATCTTCCCCGCCAGGGCAAGCGGAGGCGCCGAGAATTGCAGCGCCCCTAGCGTCGGCGGTTCGGGCGCGGCGCCGCTGTTGTCCGCGCCTTCGACGATCGAACTGGTGGCTGCCGACGAGAGCCAGATTCCTGTGCCGACGCCGGTCGCCGGCCCGTTTACCGGATGGCCCTTCAGCTTGAGAATCACATTGGGTGCCGTCACGTCGATGCAGTCGTTGCGGCTGGTCAGGCCCTGATTGGCGTCGAGGTCCTTGGTTACAGTGTAGATGCCGGTGCTGATAACCGTGCATCCGCATTTCTTGATTTGGCTGGCGCACGCCGGCGAAGCATCGGCCGGCGCAGGAGCAGCGGCGAGCACGGCCAGTAGCGTGGCGGAAGCGGCCAGCATCGAGACGGAGCCTCGGGTTGCGTAAGAAATAGAATGCACAATTTTCATCCTTACCTCCAGTTAGCGTACAGTTAGAGGCATTCCGCTACAAATTGCAAGTGTTAAAATGACGTGCGGTCAAATAAGGCTGCTTGAGTCCAAATTGCCGCAATCTGAAGCGAGGGTAAATTCGAATTCGGTAAGTCAGAAACCGGTCTAGGAACGGCTGCCTCAGCTCGCAGGTGGCGGATTGCGCCTTAGCGCACGCGGTTGCATTATGCGGCGGCGATGGCCTGGCTGTGTGACATGATTTACCGCGTGGTTCGGCCGCTGCTGTTCCGGATGGACGCGGAGCGGAGCCATCGGCTGACGATCGCCCTGCTGAGCCATTTCCCTCGCCACATCGCGAGACATTTCGATCCCCCCGAATTGCAAAGCTCAGTGATGGGTCTGAGCTTCTCGAACCCGGTCGGGCTTGCCGCCGGGATGGACAAGGATGCGCTGGCGATTCGCGCATGGAACGCGCTCGGCTTCGGCTTCGCCGAAATCGGCACGATCGCGCCGCGTCCGCAAGCAGGTAATTCACGGCCGAGGATCTGGCGGATTCCCGAGCGTCGCGCCCTGGTCAACCGGATGGGCTTTCCAAGTGACGGTATAGAAATGGTTGCGCCGCGGATCCGACGGGTCCGCATGACGCCGATCAAGCTTCGCATTGCGATCAACGTCGGACCCAACAAGGACACAGCGTCAGAGCACGTGGCCGGCGATTGTGCGGCGGTCGCCAGGCAAGCCGCGCCCCTTTGCGATTTCATGGTGGTGAATCTGTCCTCGCCGAATACCCCCGGGTTGCGCGATTTCCAGGCGCCTGAGCGAATGCGCACGGTGGTCGAGGCGATTCGCCGGGCATGCGCCGACGTGGGCAGTACGCCGCCCCTGCTTCTTAAGCTCGCGCCGGACCTCGAGAGCTCGATGCTCGCGGAGATCTGTGCGGCCTCGCTGGAATTGGAATTGGCCGGGATCGTCGCAACCAATACCACGCTCAATCATGCGGAGGCTGGCGTGGTTTCGCGATTTGAGGGCGGGCTGAGCGGTGAGCCGCTCAAGTTGCGAGCGCGCGAGGTCATCGGCCGGATTCGAGGTTTGACCAGCGGCCGAATCGTGATAGTCGGCGTCGGCGGAGTCGCCAGCGCCGAAGACGCCTACGGTCATATTCGCGCTGGTGCCAACCTGGTTGAGCTTTATACCGGACTGATCTATCGCGGTCCCGGTGTGGTGTGCGCGATCAAGGCAGGTCTCCGCCGCTTGCTGATGCGCGACGGATTCCGCTCTATTAGCGAAGCGGTCGGGCGAGATATCGGCTGACGGCGTGGCTTTGCGGAGGCTCCTGCGAGCGAGGAGAAACCAGATGGCATCGGAACGAATCGAAGCGGATTTTCTGGTCGACGCGCAATGGCTGGCGCGCCATCGGCATGATAACGGGCTAGTGCTGATCGATACGCGGCCGCCCGCCGAATATTGGGCGGGACATCTCGCTGGCGCGCGCCACTTCGACCCGTTCCCGTTTCACTATAGCGATACCGGAGAGGCCGCAATGCGCGAGTTTCGCGGCCAGCTCGAATGGATCTTCTCGGCCCTCGGCATCGGCGGCGCCGAAACGGTGGTGTTCTATGAGAACGACACCGGGATGCGAGCGACCCGCGGTGCCTGGCTGCTCGAATACATGGGCCATCCGGCGGTACGAATTCTCGACGGCGGCCTCAAGCTGGCGGCGAGCGAAAAGCTGGTGACGGAGGCTACGCCGATCACGCCTGCGAATTTCAAGGGCAATCCGCACGACGAAGCCTGCGCCTCCGCCAGTTATATCGCCGAGCGCCTGGGGCGGCCGGGTGTGCAGATTTTCGACGTGCGCAGCGAAGAAGAGTACTTCAGCGAACGGATTCGCGCGCGGCGCGGCGGGGCGATTCCGGGCGCGGTGCATCGCGACTGGACCCACAACGTTGGCGCGGCTGGCGGGTTCAAATCCGCGGCCGAGTTGCGCGCGGATTTCGAACGCCTGGGGCTGCGGCCCGAATGCGAGATTATCCCGTATTGCCAGGGCGGTTATCGCTCCGCCAATGCCTACTACGCGCTCAAGCTGGCAGGTTATCCAAAAGTGCGGAACTATCTCGGCTCGTGGGGCGAATGGGGCAATCGCGAGGACCTGCCGTTCGAGCAGCCGCGGCGGCGCGGCTCGCGCGCATAAATGGCGCGGGTCATCCTGCTGACCGGCTTCGAGCCGTTCGGTGGGGAGCGCAGCAATCCATCATGGGAAGTCGCGGCGCGGCTCGACCGGCGTGAAATCAACGGCGCGACGATAGGCGCGTTGCGGTTGCCGGTGAATTGCCGGCGCGCCTCGCGGATGGTAGCCGCGGCCATCGAGCGACTCGCGCCGGTCGCGGTGGTGGGACTCGGCCAGGCTGGCGGACGTCCGGTATTGTCACTCGAAAAAGTTGCGCTCAACCTCGCCGACGAACGCGCCGACCGCGAACGAGACGGTGGCCTGAGTGGCAAGCCGGTGGTGGCAGGCGGCCCCGACGCCTACTTCACGCGGCTGCCGCTCGCGCCGATTCTCCGCGCGCTCAAGCGCCACGAGATTCCGGCCGCGATGTCGCTCAGCGCCGGGGTCTACGTGTGCAATACCGCGATGTATTCGGCGCTGCACGCCTTGCGGCGACGGCGGCGGGTTCGGGCTGGCTTCATCCATCTGCCCTATACAGCAGGACAGGCGGCGCGTCATCGCGCGGTCGCCAGCATGTCGATCGAAACCATGACGGCCGGCATCGAGATTGCGCTGGACGTTGTTGCGCGTGGCCTGTAACGAGGTCCAAAACGCAGGCCGATTACGGCTTCGGCGCCTGTTGTTGGCAAATTCCGGTGAAGGTCGAACCGCAATTAGCGTAGTTGATGCCGCTGGTGCCGTTGCATTGCGTTTGCAAAAAAGGGTCGCTGCTCATCAGCATAAAACTGGATGGACTAGTGACCAGGATATCGTAGTGAGTTGTGATCTGCTCGGAGCAATCGATCGGAGTACTGGAGTTGTTGGCGATGGGCGTCCAACCAACCTCCAGCGCCCCCGAACCGCTTTGGGTAAGTGAATAGCCTCCGGGCGCACCGGTCAGAATGGTGTAGTTGCAGCTTTGCGAACTGGTCTTGCCGAGAAAGACGGTATCGCCCGCCGTCGGATCCGATACGAACAGAACCTGGCC
Organism: Binataceae bacterium (SeqCode); assembly: GCA_035279875.1. Classification (GTDB taxonomy): domain Bacteria; phylum Desulfobacterota; class Binatia; order Binatales; family Binataceae; genus JAMXLL01. Next base: position 4,235 of record DATEGX010000383.1, on the reverse strand, counting down.
CACAACCACGTGCAGTTCGCCCGGCCCCGCATTCACTCCCCCTTTGCCATTGGCCGCGAATTGCATCAAGGCCGTCGAATCGGGCTGCGCGACGAAGCCGCCTGATAACTGGCAGTTATACACGCCCTTGATGTAGCCGCTCGGGGAAAGCGGCGGCGGACCCTTCGCCGAGGTCGGCGGCGCCGCAGCCAGAGAGCCAATCAGGAAGGCTAAAGCAACCAACAGCGGTCTGTGCATCGATTCAGGATGCCAGAGACGCGCGCGGGCGGGAATCCGTAATGGCGGAGGCGAGATCGACGGGGTAGGAACCCCAATCGATCCCGAGTCCCACGCCGGCCGTTATTTGATCGCGACGGCGTTGGGCGGCGAGGCAATTCCGCCCACCAGGTGCAGCGGCACCGACACCAGCATGAATTCGTAGCGCTTGTCCGCGGCGCAATCGGCGGCGAGTTTATCGAGCACGAACTGTTCGCCGAGCGGCAGGCCGAGCAGCGAGAGCGTGCGATAGTGCAGCGCGCCGGGGTCGCGGAAATTCCACGGCCACGGCTCGACCGCCGGGCAATCCGTGCCGATCGCGGCGACCCGATGGTCCCACAGCCACGCGACCATCTCGCGGCTGTCGTCGATACCGCACGACTTGAGTTTATCGATTGGCGCCATCGCGCGCTTCTGATCCTGGCTCGCAGCCAGGTACGCGCCCATCCAGCCAGTCCGCACGAGCAGGATCGCTCCGGGTTTGAGTTCGGTGCCCTGGGCCTTGAGCGCCTGCTCGAGGTCGTCGAGGCCGTATTTCGCATCGCTTAAAGGATCAAGCGGGCGGCCCTTCTCCTGGCGGTAGCGGCAGGCGTCGATCAGCACGCCGCGACCGACAAAACGGTCGGCCCAATTATGGATGCCGAGCCGGCTGCTGGATTTGATCTGATCGTTGGTCGTGCCGTTGTAGAAGGCCTTGGCGGCGAGATTGCCGACATGGCCCAGGCCGTCCCATTGGCTGCCTTCCTGGGTGTTGTAGCTGTCGAGCACGTCATCGTAGCCCAGCAGCCCCATGCTCTCGAAGCTTTTCTTGGTATGCGTGACGGGGGAGCGCTCGAACAGTGGCGGACTTGCGTAGTTGACCGGCGTATCGAGGCGGAAAACCTTGCCATTGCGCACCAGGCGGGCTGCCTCGACGATGCCCTCGGGAGTCAGGAAGTTAACGCATCCGACTTCGTCGTTGTCGCCGAACACCCCCCAGTTGGAATCGGCCGGAGCGCCTGGTTTGACCGGCAATTGTGAAAATTTGGGGATTTTGTAGAAGTCGATTTTTGCCATGATCGTTATCTCCCGTGCGCCAAGCGCGGATGGAACCATGCGCGGCCGATGCGGTGCCTGGCGTCCAGAGCACGCCACGGCGGTGGCGCAAATGTCAAGCGCAGCCGCGGATTCCATGCCGGCGCGTCACCCGTATAGACTCGTTGGCCATGATTGAGGGGAGTGAAGGGGCGGCGCGCAGCAATCGCGAACGTATTTCGCTGATCGTACGAGTGCTGCGCATGATGCCGGCGCTGTCAGCACTTGCGGTCATGGCCGGGATCGGTGCGATGGCGACGATCACCGGCTCGTGTGGGCGCTCAGTTTTTGCCACCGCGACCAGCACCTCGAGCGCGACCGCGACTGCCACCGGCACCCCTGGCGCCGGGGCGTTCCTCTATGCGGGCAATCAAGCCGACGGCACGGTTTCGCAATACAAGCGCTCGCAAACTACCGGTGCGCTTAGCGCGGCGGGCACCGCCAAGGCCGGGGTCGCACGCGGTCCGGTGGGCCTCACGGTCGATCCGACCGGCACCTTCCTCTACCTCGCCAATCCCGGTGACGGGCTGCATCAGTACAAGATCAATCAGAAGACCGGCGCGCTCGCGGCGCTGAGCAGCAACAACGGCCTGGTCAAGGCCGGGAACGCGCCGCAATGGGTCGCACTCGCTACGGTGGGCGGCGCGAACTTCGCCTACGCAACCAACTTCAACAGCGGCTCGATTTCTCAATACCAGGTCGAATCGAGCGGCAAATTGCTGAGCAAGGGTTCGGTCTCCTCGAACCTGCTGACGAATCCGTTCGGCGCGGCCGCGACCGGGAGCTTTCTCTACGTTTCCGACCAGGGCAATGGCTCAATGGTCAGCTTTCCGATCAACAGCGACGGCACGCTGAACGCTGCTCAGGCGACCGCCACCGCGAGCAGCGCCCAGTCGGTACGCAATCCGGTGGTGACCCTGCTCGATCCGACGGCGAGCTTTCTCTACGTGAGCGACATGACGACCGGCTTCGTCAGCGTCTTTCTGACCGGCGGCGGCGCGCTACCGGCGTTCGCGCAGAGCGTACAGTCGACAACGTTGGGCGGTGCGGTTGGCCTGGCAATCGCGTCGATCCCCGGCGGCAACGAATACCTTTACGTGGCGAACCAGACCGCCAACTCGATCTCGCTCTATATCGTGAACTCTTCGACCGGCTTGCTTACTTCCGCTGGCCTGGTTTTCACTTCGCTTGCCTTGCCGACCGGGCTGGCGGTCGGCACCAGCTCCGCGGGGGGCGCGGGACCGTTTCTCTACGTTGCGGATCAGAATGCCGCCGAGGTCATCCAGTTCACGATCAACACGATCAACGGATCGCTGTCGAACCCCGTCAGTATCGCGAGCGGCAACGGCCCGCAGTTCCTGGCAATTCCTTAGGCTGGAACGGCGTGCGCCGTTATGGACGAGAAGGCGGTGTGGCCGGAGCGCAGGAATCCGCCCGCCGCGGCCGGGCGGCAGGCTGCTTCTGGCGGGCATTGACCAGCACTTCGCGCAGCTTCGCCGGATTCACCGGCTTTTTGAAAATCGCCGCCTCCAGACCTTCGAGCCGGCTGCGCTTGATGATGTGGTCCTTGTCATAGTAGTAGGCGGTCATCAGGATTACCGGCAGCTCCGGCATTTCTTCCTTGACCCGCATGTAAAAATCGTAGCCGTCCATCTCGGGCATCACGACATCCGAAATCACCGCGTCGACCTTCATATTGCGCAGGATACCGAAGGCGGCGCTGGGGAGGTTGGCGGTATGCACGATGCAGCGCTCGGCGCGCAGCACGTCGGCGAGTGAGGTCACGATCGAAGCGTCGTCGTCGAGCACCAGCACCGCCATCCCGGCCAGTGGCCACTCGGCGCGCGGAGCGCAATTGCCGTTGGCGGCAGTCTGCGTGGTTTCGTCCTGCGAGGCCGAGCGCGGCGCCAGGTCGGCCATGCGCTTGCCCTTGAGATAATCGCGGGTCTCGTAGACCCCGCTGCGCGTCATGTCGTCGAGTCGCCGGACGATCGCGTTAACCCGCTCGATACTCGCCCGGATCGCACCCAGACGCTCGCTTTCAATCACGAGTTCGGAGGCGCTCAGGTGATTTTCGACGCAATGGGTGAGCAGTTCGAGATTGTTGGTGATGGTTTCGAGCGGATTGTTGATCTCGTGAGCGAGGCTCACCGCAATCTCACCGGCAGTTGCCAGACGCTCGCGCTGGCGCATCAGGCGAATGTCGCGAGCGTAGCCAATCGAACCGATTTCGTTTCCCTGCTCGTCGCGGATAAGCGAGCCGGAGATCACCACCGGGATCTCTTCGCAGGCCTTGTTGCGTAAAATTGTCTCGAAACTCGAAATCCGGCCATCGTTGGCCGATTCGCGCAGCGCTGCCATCACCCGGCGGGCCTCTTCGAGCGAGGCGTAGATACGGGTGACCTTGTCGCCGATTATTTCCTCGGAAGTGAAGCTCAGGCCGCGACGGGCCCCGTCGTTGTAGTAGATGATCGTTCCTTCACGATCGACCGCGATTATTATATCGGGCGAGCTTTCAATCAGCCGCTTGAGATAGGTTTGATCGAGCGTGAGCATTGGAACGGGTTTCACCTCCGCACGACCATAGGGGCGGCGGGTCGGCACTAATTGCGTGTTTGGATTAGTTGAAAGTCCGCGGTCGGAATTTTGGCAATGTGACCTGGTCGTTGAGTTTCTCGAACACCACCTCGACCGGCAGGCCGCATTTGATCGCGGCCGGCTTCACCCCCACGAGGCTCGAGACGACCTTGGGTCCCTCTACTAACTTAATCACCACCACGGCGTACGGCACTTCGGCCGCAAAGCCAGGATGGTACACCTGGTGCATAACGTTGAAGCTGCAAACCTCGCCCCGTCCGCTGACCGGGACCCAACTCGCGTTTGCCGACAGGCAATTCGAGCATAGC
>DATEGX010000382.1:0-3146 GCA_035279875.1 Binataceae bacterium (SeqCode) | reverse complement strand
TCGCGCCGGTTGATCTCGCGCTCCTCGTGTCTGGCTGCGCCGTAGTCACCATTGCGCAGGTCTTCGTTCAATTCCCGGCGATCGTGATGAATCTGCGCGTGCTTATGTTCGATCGCGTTGTGGTCGTTTTCCATGTCCTGCCAGGATTGCGCCATTGCGCACGGCGCCGCCAGGGCAATACCAAGCGCTCCGGCCACCAAACCTTTCGCCAGTCGATTCATGTGTTCACCTCCACTTGGACCCTTCGTGGAAAACTTCCGCCAAGGGCCCACGCTCTTGATTGCTGGAGGTAAGGGGCAAGGACGATGCCAGTGAAAAATCCCTTGTCCGCCAAAGGAGATCCCAGACCGCGGTATGGAGGAGGCAATCGTTACCGGCTGGCCTTATGCCTTACGTAATATTGCAAATAGCTCTCAAGAGTAATGCCGATGAGATCGAGGCTACGGATACGAACGATTGGGTGGACGACGTCCCGGACGCCGTGCACAGCTGTCAAAAGCAGGCGTAGACACCGGTAAGGCTGTTAGACCTCCTGGAACACGTGAATGAACTCGTTGCGTGACAAGAATAGAAGTCAGCGGGTCGCTGGTTCTCCGGCGACCGCAACCGAGGTTACCGCAGTTGGCGCAGCGACGCGGCCGCCATGGCTTATAACGACCGATAATTCCGTCACGATTCAGATCGTGGCACGACCGGGCTCATCAAGGCGTGGGATAGCCCGCCAGGAACCGCGTGGGCTCATAATCGCTCTGCACTCGCCACCGGAAAAGGGCCGTGCCAACGACGAATTAATCGACTACTTGGCTGCGCTGCTCGGTACGCCGCGCACGGCCATCGCGATTGTTCGCGGCCATACGGGCCGGGTCAAAACTGTGCGCATCATGACTCGGGATTCGCTGCGGGTTGCGGGAATTCTCCTCGGCGCTATTCCCTGAGCTGAGCCAACTCGCGAACCGCCTCTTCAGTCGCAACCTCAGGCTCCCATCCGAGGATTTCACGTGCTTGCGATATATCGGCAAGAGTATCGCGCGCGTCGCCAGGGCGAGGCGGCTGATGAACCGTCGGTCCCCCGATCAGTTCGGCGATCCGGTTGACGCTCAAATTGCGCCCCCGCCCGATATTGATCGCGCGGCCATCGGCGATCTTCGCATCCATCGCGAGCAGGTTCGCCCGCACAACGTCATGCACATGGGTGAAGTCGCGGGTCTGAGTGCCGTCGCCATGAATCGTCAGCGGTTCACCGGCCCTCTTTTGCCGGAGAAAAACGCTGATAACCGTCACATACGCGCCTTGGGACGGCATCCTGGGTCCGAACACGTTGAAGTAGCGAAGCGTAAGCGTCTCGAGCCCGAAAATTCGGTGAAAGATGCGCGTGTACTGCTCGCCGGCGAGTTTTTGCAAAGCATACGGATTGAGCGGATTCGGCGTCATCGATTCCGTCAGCGGCAGCGCTGCCTGGTCGCCATAGACCGAGGACGAACCCGAATAAATCACCCGCCGCACGCCGGCGTCGCGCGCCGCGAGCAACACGTTGAGCGTCCCAATCACATTGGTCATGTGGCTTTCCACCGGATGCTCGATGGAAAACATCACGCGCGGCAGGGCGGCGGTATGAAACACGCAATCCGCGCCGGCGAAGGCGGGAGCGAGTGTCTTCGAATCGCGAATATCCGCGCGGAAAAGCTCGGCGGCCGAGGACTGGCGCCCGCCGGTCGCGAAATTGTCGACCACTCGAATGCGCAATCCATTGGCGGCCAGCGCATCGACCAGATGTGAACCGATGAAGCCGGCGCCGCCGGTAACAACCACGGTCCGAGGAGTTTTCTCGGACAAACGAATGTCACTCATAAGTCAGCCGGAAGTTTGACGCCAAGACGTTCGAAAAGCGAGCCTCGCGCGTTGGAGGCTCGCCAACTTGCGCACTTCGAGCCACTGCCGCTCAACTTATAGTGAAAAGCCGAAGCCCCCGCCGCCAAAACTGATTCCCGGTCCCGGCGGGCCCATCGGACCGAACGGACCGAGCATACCCGGTGGTGGTTGGCGCCGCGCCTGCATCGCCTGGCGATCGTGCTCGGCCTGCATGTCGTCCATTTTGAGTTGCTCGTAGCGCTGATACGCTGCCTCGTCGCCGTGAAAGAGGCAGGCGCAGTAGTCGGGGTCGGCCATCCAGAAGTTCGCTCTGCCGTGCTGATCTATATAGGAGCCGACCTTCAGCGGCGGCAGGGCTGCGAGCCGCCGTTTCTGCTCGCTGGTAGTGGCAGGCAGCGAGCGGAATCCCGCAGTCTCGAGGATCGGCTCGATTTCCTCAGCTCGCTGTTGCGCGCTTTGCGTCGCAGCGAACGGCATCATCGGAGCAACGGAGGCGCATCCGCCGAAAACGAGCCCCACTGCAACGGCCAGCAAACTTCCGACGATGCTCGCACGAGCACCCGCACTTATCGCCACGCTTGCGAATCGCGCTTCCATGCGCATGTTCCACAAAATAGCCTCTCACGCTCCAATCGACGGGGCAACGAGCAATTCGCTAGGATGGTAGCCGAACGCTCCAAGCAACCAGAGGTCTTTTCTCGAGGGGCTACTATCGTCTGCTTTTCTCTAGGTCGACGGGTCTAATCGGTCGGGCTGCCTTTCCCTTATCAACCGTTCACTGCTAAACGATCTAACCGAGCGGAATTGCTCTGAAGAGGTACGCACTAATGCCCGAGGCGCCAGCCGATTACCAGTCTCGCTATCCGATTGATTTCGCCGAGATTGACGCTTCAGCACGCCAGAGGGTGGTGCAGTTGTACACGGCGGACGGCGCCAAATCGCGCGGTCTCTTGTACACGCCGGCCAACCATACGCCAAAAACCGTCGTCATCATGGCGCATCCGCGAGGCGACTTCGCCCAGCACTATTCGATTCCATTCTGGATCGAGGCCGGTTTCGCGGCCTTCGCCCAGAATACCCGTTACCTCAACAATGATTCGATGATGCTTCACGAAAACCTGCTCATCGATTTGGCGGCGGGGATGCGCTTCCTCCGGGACGAATGCGGTTTCGAGCGGATCGTGATGCTTGGTAACTCGGGCGGAGGCTCGCTCTTCGCCTACTATGATGCGGAAGCGCGCAAGCCCAAGGGCTCGCGGGTCTCGTCACCGCCGGGC
>DATEGX010000381.1:0-5429 GCA_035279875.1 Binataceae bacterium (SeqCode) | reverse complement strand
CTCTCTAGGGTCTCGACCCCCATAGAGAGTAAAATCAGATGCATCAAACCCCTCCGCCATGTCTCCAAGGCTAGCACGTTTGCCAACGAAAATGTTAAGAGACGACGGACCCCGTATATTTGTTAGCGTTTTCGCTCTTTTCGCGTTGGGTGCTCTCGCTGATATTGGACCCTTTTCAGCTATTTGAGATTTGTGAACAGCAACAATTTCACGGGCGAACCACTTGAGTCGCTCGAACAGCGATAAGTCGTCGGACTTTGCCTAGTGCTCCGGACTGAAGCCTAACACTTCTTGGCGCCCCCCGGCCGTGACGAAGTTTACCCTAATTTGGCCAGATCCTCGAAGAACTCCGGATACGTCTTAGCCACGCACGCCGGGTCCTTGATGCGGATGCCACCCGATTTGAGGCCCGCCACCGCGAAGGCCATCGCAATGCGATGGTCGTCGTAGGTCTCGACGGCGGCAGGCCGGAGCGGGGCCGGGATGATTTCGAGACCATCGTCAAATTCGCGCACCGGCACGCCGAGGCGATCAAGTTCCACCGCCAATGCCCGAATCCGATCGCTCTCGTGATGGCGGATGAATCCGACTTTCCGGATCCGGGTCGGCGAGTCGGCGAACGGCGCGATTGCCGCAAGCGTCGGCACCACGTCGGGCATCGAGTTCATCGCTACGTCGACCCCATGAAGACGCCCGCTGCCGCTGATTTCGACGCCGTCAGCGGTCCATCTGACCCGCACCCCCATCTGCTCGAGGATCGCGAAAAAGCCGACGTCGCCTTGAACCGAATCACGCGCCAGACCTTGAATCGTAAGCGTGCCGCCGGCGAGTGCGGCGGCGGCCGCGAAGTAGCTCGCGCTGGTCGCGTCGGGTTCGACCTCGAAGTCCATCGAATTGTAGCGCTGACCGCCCGCAACGATGATGGTCTCGCCGTCAACCCGGGATTGCGCACCCCAACGTTCCATCAGGCGGAGCGTCATCTCGATAAACGGGCGGGCCGCTTCGCCTTGCACGCCGAGCTTGAGACCCTCGGGCCATAACGGCGCCGGCATCAGCAGCGCGGAGACGAACTGCGAGGAAAGACTCGCGTCGATAGCGGCCTCTCCGCCCCGGAAACTCGTCGACGTCGTGTCGATTACGACCGGTGGACAACCGTCATGATTGAGGCTGCGCGCCGCAAGCCCGAGCGCCGTCATCGCCTCGAGCAGGCCCGCAATCGGCCGCTGGCGCATCCGGGCGTTGCCATCCAGGACGAAGCGCGCTCGCCCCAGGGTCAGAAAACCGGCCAGAAACCGCATCGCGGTGCCAGCCCCGCCGATATCCAGATTGGCCTCGTCGGCGGGGATCGTGCCGCCCAGTCCTTCAAGCGTGATCGTTCGTGCAGGCCCGTCGACCTCGACCTTGAAGCCCAGGGCCTGCAGCGCCGCAATCATCCGCTCGGTATCGTCACTCAATAAGACCTCGCGAAGGCGTGAGCGCCCGCCGGCCATCGCGGCGAGCAATAGCGCTCGATTGGTTATGCTCTTCGAGCCCGGAACGCGGACCCTGGCGTCGAGCGGATGGTCTAACGGTACAATCTCGATTTCGGCCGGAAACACGATTGTTCCGAGCTTAGCATGGCCTCGTGCATGGCTCCCAAGCAGGGTTCAGCCTCGGCAAACTTGCCGCGTATTCACATTAGGGCTGGCGTGTTAACCTCGATTACGCGACGAAAACTCTCCAAGAGCAGGCAAAATGCCGGACCTCACGCTAGAAACGCTCGACATTATCGATTCCGACCTTTACGTTCAGCGCGGCTATCCGCATCAGGAATGGGCCCTGCTCAGGCGTGAAGCGCCGGTCTTCCATTATGAGCGCCCCGAGGTCGAGCCGTTCTGGGCGGTCACCAAACAAGCCGACATAATCGCCGTTTCGCGGCAGCCCGAGCTATTCCGCAGCACCCAGTTCCTGTTCATCACCAAGAACGAACCCGGGGCGCCGCAGGATGACGCGGTTATTTTGCGCCAGTTGCTAAACATGAATCCGCCGGAGCATGGCGGGTACCGGGCAGTGGTCAACCGGCGTTTTACCCCGCGCGCGGTGCAGAAACTCGCCGCCCAGGTCGAACGGATCACCGCCGAAGTGCTCGACGGCCTCGCGGACCGCGACGAATGCGACTTCGTTACCGACGTCTCGGCCAAACTGCCGTTGGCGGTAATCGCAGAGATGTTCGGGATTCCCCGCGCGGACTGGGAAATGATGTTCCGCCTGAGCAATTCGATGATTGCTCCCTCCGACCCGGAGTTCGCCGGCACCCAATCGATAGCGGAGATTCTCGAGCGGTCGCGGCTGGAGTTTTTCCAGTATTTTTCGCAATTAGTGGAGGATCGGCGCACATCGCCGCGCGACGATGTGGCCAGCGCGCTCGCCGCCGGCAGCGTCAATGGCGAGCCGTTGCCTCAGTTCGAGATGCTCTCCTACTTCGCCCTGCTGATAATCGCCGGCAACGAAACCACCCGTAACGCGACCACCGGCGGGCTCCATGCGCTAATCGACAATCCCGAACAGATGCGCCTGCTAAAGGCGAATCCTTCCGCGATGGTCAAACCGGCGGTCGAAGAGATCCTGCGCTGGACCTCGCCCGTGGTGCAGTTCACCCGGGTCGCCAATGCCGACACCGAGTTGCACGGCAAGAACATCCGCAAGGACGAGATCCTCGCGCTATTCTACCCGTCGGCCAATCGTGACGAGGACGTATTCGACCATCCCAACCGCTTCGATATCACCCGCGACCCGAATAACCATCTGGCCTTCGGTATCGGCGAGCATTATTGCCTCGGCGCCAACCTGGCGCGGCTGGAATTGCAGGCGATGTTCCGGCAATTGGCCGAGCGGATGGATTTCGTCGAATTGGCGGGGCCGGTTCAGCGGATGCGCTCGAGCTTCGTCGGCGGCATCAAGCACATGCCAATCCGTTACAAAATGAAGCGTCTTCAGGGTTGAGCGTCGATAGCTGAAGCGCCTTCCCGGCTCACTGGGCCGCAGCCTCAGCGGCTGCCGCCCTCGCGCGCGCCCATCGCACCAACGTGGCGCTCTGCCCGGCGTCCAGCCGTGCCTCCTGATGCATCATTCGGTAGTACCAGGGCGGCATTTTGCCGCTCTGCACCAGATTGGCTATTTCTCGGAGTTTTTGCGCCGCAGTCTCCGGATCGGAGGCATAATCGGCCCATTGAGAGAAGTTCAGCCGCTCGCGAGCCTCGCGAACGTGCCGCGAAACCACCCACGAGACCGGTGCAATCGCGCTATACCACGGCCATCGGGTCTGGTTGGAATGGCAATCGTAACAGGCGCGCCGCAGAATCGATGCGACCGCCGCTGGAGCATCCGGGGCGCCTCGTGGCGACGGATTGTCGCGCGGGACCGGGATCAACTGGGCAGCGAGGAAAAGCACGCTAACGCCAATCAACGCGCGATATAACGCTCGCACACCCTACTTCGACACGATTACGCCTTTCGGCACCTCGTGATGGAAGTCGTCGAAGAACTGATAGCTTCCGGGCGAAAGCGAGGGCATAAATACCGTGATAGTTTCGCCCGGTGGGACGACGCGCTCGCGATGAAGCTCGAAGCTCTCGAATTCAATGGCCGCGGCGCCGCTATTGGTGACTTTGACCTTAAACGGCTTATTAGCGTCTACCGTTACCTGGCTCGGTTCGAATACGCCGTGCTGAAAGCGCACTTCGGTCATCGTCGCATTGTCTGCCAGCACCGGAAGGGCGAAGGCGATTGCAGCGGTTGTACCGATTGCCAGAGCGAGTGTCTTAGCGATAGCTGACCTGCGGGGCATAAGCTGCTCCTGCGGTTGTGATATTGAGAATGACTTTCAGAATCTAGCCCGGCCCGCACCACTTTGTCAAACGGAACCCACGATTGTTCCGCCAATCCCGCTCTTACGATTGCTGCTCGTGCTCGAAGAGGCTCTCGAATAGCGCCCGGATACGCGAACGGCGCTCCTCGACCTCATAAAGCAACTGGGCGGCTGCGTTGATTCCGCCGAAGCCCATCCGGCGCGCGATTGGCGTCAGATGCTCGTCATCGGTAGGCAACGCCCATGCCGCCTGGTCGGTCTCGATGCGCAACCGGTTTTCGAGCCGCGAGAGAAAGCGATAGTCCGCCTCGAGAGCGGCTCCGTCTTCGGCGGCGAGCCGGCCGCTTTCCGCGAGCGCGCGAATCAGGCCAATGGTGCCGCGCTGGCGCAGGGAGAGCGATTCGTGCCCATGCCGGAGCGCCATCATCTGGGTGATGAACTCGACGTCGACCAGGCCGCCGCGCCCCTGCTTGAGGTTCAGCCGCTCGCGGTTCTCGGCGCCAATTTCCCGCTCCATCCTGAGGCGCATCGCGGCAATTGCGGCGACCGCTTCGGGTGGAAATGGCCGCCCGAAGACGAACTCGGTGCGGGCCTGCTCGACCGCTTCGCCGAGTTCCCGGTCGCCGGCCACCACGCGCGCGCGGACCAGGGCCTGCCGCTCCCATACGGCGGAACTCTGGCGATGGTAGTCGCGAAAGCCTTCGAGCGAGGTCACCAGCGGCCCGGCGTTTCCGGAGGGGCGTAGACGCAGGTCGAGCTTGTAGGCGTAGCCCTCGCGGGTTCGCGCCTCGAGTATGGCGATGAGCTTCTGCATGATGCGCGAGGCCAGTTCGCGTCCGGCAGCCGCTACCTCGCCCGCCTGATCGTAGACGAAGATCAGATCAAGGTCGGAGTTGTAGGACATTTCGGCGGCGCCCAACCGGCCCATCCCGATAATGCAGAGCTGGAGCTTCGCCGGTATCGGGATGCGCCTGGCGATCTCCGCGCGGGCGAGCGCCAGCGCCTGGTGCAGGACCGCTTCGGCGAGGCCCGAGAGTTCGGCCTGGACGTCTTCGAGGTCGAGGTTGCCGCCCAGGTCGGCAATCGCAATGCGCAGGAATTCCTGATGACGGAATGCCCGCAAAGCATCGAGGCGGCTCTCGAAATCGGTCGACGCCGCGATCAGTTCGGCCAACTCGCGCTCAAGGTCGTCAGCCGGCCGCCGCAGCCGCGCCAGGTCGGAACGGACCAGCGTATCGAGCATGTCCGGATGACGAATAAATAGCGAAGACAGGTAGCTGCTGGAGGCAAACAGCCTCAATAACACCCGGCGGGTCCCCGGATGCTCACCGAGCAGCGAGAGGAACGAGGTGCGCGCACCCACCGCGGTCATAAATGCCGCCAGGTTCATCAGCGCCAGGTCGGGGTCGGCGAGCGCGCGAATTTCGTCGAGCAGGCGCGGTCCAAGCCCTTCGAGCAATTCCTGTCGTCGCGGACTCAAGGCGCCTTGCTCGGGACGGCGCAGCAGGGCAGCGAGGTGGTTGGCGCTCTCCTCGGGATGGTCGAAGCCAAGCCGCTCAAGCGCGGGCGCGGATGCCTGCAG
>DATEGX010000380.1:0-2313 GCA_035279875.1 Binataceae bacterium (SeqCode) | reverse complement strand
GTAAACCTCCATGATCTCGCGCCGCCACGCGTCGTCGTGCGGCATGAAAATCTGGCCGACCGCGTAGCGCTGCGGCTCCGGCAGCGCGAAGCCAAGTCCCTTGGCGATGCGCGTGAAGAATTTGTGCGGGATCTGCACCAGGATGCCGGCGCCGTCGCCCATGCGCGGGTCGGCGCCGACCGCGCCGCGATGCTCGAGGTTGCAGAGAATCTGCAACCCGTCCTCGATGATCTTGTGCGACTTGCGGCCCTTGATGTCGGCAATGAAACCGACGCCGCACGAATCCTTGTCGAGCGCGGGATCGTAGAGACCCTGCGCGAACGGTGTGCCGGGATCAGCGGTCGAGCCGCGTCCGGCAAATGCAGCGTTGCGCTTCTGCTCGCTCATCTCATCCTGCCTCGCCGGCGCGGTCCGCTCCGGCGTACCCGCCTCGTCCGCGCGCCAGCGTGCACGCGGTCAACGCGTAACTGATCTCGAGAAGGAGCAGCCTGTCCGGCGTTGTCGCCGCCCGTGGCTGCACCTGTTCGGGCGCCACCGATGTCTGCCCTGCGACCTAAGAGCCGCCACCCGTGCTCGCCAGCCATTAGGACAGTATTACTGTCCTAATGGACCATGCCAAATTTTGCCCTGTCGCACAAGGCTGGTCCACGCCGGATTGAGCGAAATCTTTCGTTTTATTGCGGCGGTGACGGCCGGGCGGCAAGAACGCCTGTCGACACCCATACTACCGCGCAATCCTATTGCGTCCATGGGCCCTCTCGGCCCCCCTGGGGTCCCAGGACGGATACGCGTTAACCATTTAGTCTCGGCACAGGGACAGGCGGATAATGAACAGGGGTTTGCCATGAAAGGCACGGGACTACTGCATCCGGGAAAGCTGGCGGCAGTGATTGTGGCGACAGGCCTTTTGAGCGGCGCGGCGCACGCTCAATCGCCCGAGCTTGGGGCGCCATCGATCGGCATTCTGCCGCCTCCCGACATTCTGGCATCCGTAAGTTATTTAGGGCTCGACCCCAGAGGCGAGCCCGTCAGGCGCGGGGCCTACTACGTGCTGCACGCATTCGACGGGGCAGGCATTGAGCTCCGGGTCGTGGTCGACGCGCAGTTCGGCGACGTGCTCTTCATGGCCCCGGCGCTGAACACGTCGCTGACGCCTCCTTACACGCGCGCAGCGCGCATCATCCAGGTTGCGCCCGAAAGCGGCGACCAGCAAAAAAGGTAGCGTCGAGCAGCGAACGAAAAGCGAAAGCGCCCCGGGTATTCCGGGGCGCTGCATTTTTTAGATCGAGGCTGGCCGCGTTAGGCCGCCTTGGTCTCGATGACCTGAGCCTTTGCCTTGCCGTTGCCGATCGGAATCTGGCGTGGCTTTTTGGCCTCGGGGATTTCCCGCACGAGATCGACGTGCAGCAATCCGTTCTCGAGGCTCGCGTTCTTGACCTGCACATGGTCGGCAAGCTGGAAGACGCGCTCAAAGGCGCGAGCGGCAATGCCCTGATAGAGCACTTCGCCGTTTTCCTCTTCCTTGGTCTGTTTCGAGCCCTTGATCGTCAGGGTGTTTTCCTTTGCTTCGATCGAGATTTCATTCTCGCCGAAGCCGGCAACCGCGACAGTGACGCGGTAATCGTTCTCACCGGTCCGCTCGATATTATAGGGCGGGTAGCCTGGAGCGGCCTCAAATCCATCGAGCATGGAAAAGAGCCGATCGAAGCCGACGGTCGAACGATAAAGGGGAGCAAGATCGAAAGTTCGCATGGCATATCCTCCATTGTTGAGCGACATGCGGTGGTCCGCCGAATGGCCAGACCTCACCGTGCGCAGCCCGAAGGCCTGCGCAGCGTTGATATGGGAGCGTTTTCGGAGCGTGCAAGGTCCGCCAACGGGTTACGTAAGCGATTGGAAGTGTTGGTATTTTTTGCGAAAATTTGTCTGCAATTGAGCGCCTTCACCGCCCTGCTATAACGCGCTGGCGCCGCTCCGGCTCACCTTCCGGCCACATGAAACTCGTTTCCATTCCTGCCAACCCGGTGCCCGACGATGTGGTGACCGGCGCAATCCAGACCCCCGACGGGGTGAACTTGCGATTCGCCCGCTGGGCGCCGCCACCGGGCCGCAAGGGCACCGTGCTGGTTCTGCAGGGGCGCGCCGAATTTATCGAGAAATATTTCGAGACGGTGCGCGACCTGCGCGCGCGCGGTTTCGCAGTGGTGACGTTTGACTGGCGCGGGCAGGGGCTTTCGGATCGCGCTCTCTCGAACCGCCACAAGGGCTACGTGCGAAGTTTTTCGAACTTCATCACCGACCTCGAAGCGGTTA
>DATEGX010000379.1:0-4924 GCA_035279875.1 Binataceae bacterium (SeqCode) | reverse complement strand
ATACCTATTCTCTGCGCGCCAACCTGCGCACTTCGGGTTGACATCGCGGGCCGTCAAGGCATATCTGACACGAGCTAATCGCGCCGTTTTTGGTGTGGGCGTGAAGCGCGGGTTTTCCTTTTCGGCCGATTATTGCTACCGCGAAAATTGCGGGGCGTTATCGGCCAACTCGCCAACGCCGGCCGGTGCGATCTGCGCAGCGATTCGCGCGAACGGTTGACCGTCGCGCAGGGGACTGGTCGGAGAACCGGCATCTATGGGGATAGATGCCAAAAATTACGGGGCAATGATGCCCATGTGATGATTCGGCAAAGGAGGAACCGGGACTGTATGAACAGGAGATGGACTGCGGTAATTGGGGTCTGCGCCGGATTCTTGTTACTCCCGCTGACCGCGCTGGCGGACTGTAATCCCGCACCGGGAACAGTCATCACCAAATCGAACTGGCAGCAGTACAAGGATTGCTTCTCCGAGGGCGTGCAGCATTTCTGGCAGGGCGATCTGTTCTGGAAAATGCCCGACGATGTCGAGATCCACGTCGGGCCACAGCACACCTGGACCCTGCCCAAACCGTTTATCGAAGCAACCGAGAAGTATGGCGGTCAAACCCGGCTCGAGAAGCAGGCCGATGGCCGCTATCGATTGCAAAACTACGTCGCCGGCGTGCCGTTTCCGAATCCCAGCGGGCCCGACAAGGGAACGGAGATCATGGCCAACGATACCTACAAGTTCCAGGGGTACCTGGTGGCCGTGGCGCTCGAACTTGGCAATCAGGGAGCCTTTTATACGAAGGACCGTTTCGGCAATTTTTCGCCTGAGGTGGTCGACGCCACTTATCGCCAGCTTGCCTACAACTGGGAGCCAGATCAGCCGCGGGTTGACCCGCAGGCGGCCGGCGCCTGGTATTCCGAATGGCTGATGGTCGAGCAGCCTGAACAGTCCAAGTACACTGCCGTGCTAACGCTGTTCTGGCAGGACAACCTGAAGGACGAGGACGACTACGCTTTCGTACCGGCGCTGCGCCGCTCATTGCGCCTGTCGTCGTCTGCGCGATGCGCGCCCTTGCTCGGCAGCGACATGGTCAAAGACGACCAGCGGGGCGGCTGGAACGGCGGCGTCGGCAAGTTCGAAGGCACCTGGCTGCGCGACCAGAAACTGCTGACCCTCGCTACCATGAACGGAAAGGCCGCGGGCACTTTCCCCGGCGAATACGACGGTACGCTGGGATGGCCCAAGCCGTCGTGGGGCAACTGGGAAACCCGCGACGCCTCGGTGGTCGACGTTCGCCGGATACCCTCGCTGGCGCCCGGCTACTGCTACGGCAAACGAGTCGACTACATCGACAAGCAGTACTACGGTAACTTGGCCGAGGACATTTACGACAGCAATATGAAGCTGTGGAAAGTGGTCTGGGTGGGCGGCACTCCGGCGCAACTCGACGAGTACGGCGAACAACTGGGTTTGGGCGGGATTGTCGAAACCTACTGGGACGTGCAGAACGACCACGTCAGCTACATCACCAGCTTCAATCCTAAAGGGGCGTTGGAGCTGTGGGACAAGCAGGTTCCGGTGCAGTGGAATAACATCACCAAGTACGCGAGCCCTTCGGGCCTGATGCAATTGATGCGCTAGACTCCGGGCTCCCCAAGCTGGTTATGCAGACACGGCGGGGGACTCCCGCCGTGTCTATTTTCGCGATCCTCGATTTGTAAAGCCGAAGGATTCAGAAACCGGCGTGTCTGCGATCGGCCGGCTTCCGCATTTGGGGCAATTACGCCGCGCTATCAAGGCTCACGGGTACGCCGCATTTGCGCGACGCATAGCGGGTCAACAGCCGTACCACCATCGGGGTGACGTTCTGGATCGCCTCCGGCCGGAAGCCAACGGATTCCGGCCCCCGCGCCCGCATCATGCCGAACATCGAAAGCCGTAGCAGGGCGGCGACCGCCTGGGCAAAGCGAAAGCGCTCGAACTCCATCGGCGCGAGCGCGTGGTAAAGCGGCATGTAGGTGGTAGCGAACAATGTCCGCAGGGTATTGCCGGCGGCGTTGTCGCGCATCCAGCGCGGCCGTTCCATCGCGGAGGTCGACAGAATCACCGCGGTGGTCGCAGCGCATAGATGACGGTCGCCGCGGTCGGCGTTGACCCAATCGATAATCCCGCTGACGCGGAATCCGCGGACGAGTACGTTCTGCGGATGGTAGTCCATGTGGACCAGGGTTTGCGGGCCAGGGCTGAAGCGCCCAGCGAGTTCACGCACGCTGGCGAGCGCGTCGCGCAGTCCGGGCAACGGCCCGCGCTCGACCCGCTCGGCGATTATTGCGAGCAAGCGATTCAACAGGGGGGCGGAACTGGCCGCCGTCGGATCGACATAAGCTTGCGGAATCTTCTCGACGATCGCGGGGCGCTTAGCGACGCTCTTATGAAGTTCCGCCTGCGCCCGCACGAACGCCACGAACCCAAATAAAAAGGTCTTGAATGCCCGGGGGAAACTGCTCGTCAGGAAAAGCGGCCCGCCGCTCACCCGTTCCATCATCAGGAACGGCGCGCCCAGCGGCTCATGGTCGGGTTCGTAGAGGTATGGCCGGGGAATCGGATAACCGTTCTCGGCCAACAGCCGCATCGTTACCGCTTCGCGCGCTCCTTTATCATCGGCCCGCGAACCCTGGTAAAAGCGCAGCACCAGCGGCCGATCGACCGGCAGTTCGCCGAGCCGCGGCGAACGCGCTGCCAGCACGACCTCGAAAACGGTTGTCTCCCATCCGCTCGCCAGGACCGCGCAGCGGGCGGCGGGAGCGTCCAGATATGACGTCAACCTGCGCTGGATTTCCGTGGCGAGCGGCGCCGCGAGAGCGTCGGGCGACCCGGCATCTCCCGCGTTCGCCAAGGGATGCGCCGCCAGCTCGGTCGTGGCCCCCACGCTAGTGTTGAAGCGGCGGCTGATCTACCGATTGAGCGGGGTTCACGTTGGGCGGCTGGAGCGGGAACTGAAGACGCTCCGGCGCCGTTCCGGTGGTGTTCTTATTCTCCTCGAACGAGCGCTGGAGAGTGGAAGACAGGAGCGAGCCGCGCGTGTCGCTGATATCGACGGTGACTTCCACCGACAATCCCATCCTGAGCGGCTTATCGGGCGGCGGCGGCTGGTTGAGGACCACCTTTACCGGCACACGCTGCACCACCTTGACCCAGTTGCCGGTCGCATTTTCAGGCGGCAGTAACGCAAACGCGGCGCCGGTACCCACACTGATCGAATCGATCCGGCCCTTGTAAATGAACCCCGGGTAGATGTCCGCTTCGATATCGGCCGGCTGCCCGACCCGCACGTCGGTAAGCTGCGTTTCCTTGAAATTCGCCGTGACGTAGAGCCGGTTGACCGGCACGATCGCCAGCAACGGTTCACCCGGCTGAATTCGATTGCCAACGTGCACGCTCTTGCGGGTGATGATGCCTCCAAGCGGAGCACGAATGTCGGTGTAGCTCAGGTCCAGCTTGGCGCCCTCGAGTGCCGCTTCGGCCTGCTGAACGATCGGGCGGTCGTAGCGGGAATGGTCCACCATGTCGCCGCCCAGCGCGGCGCGCGCCTGCTGAAGCTGATGCTCAGCCAGGGCGCGATCCGCCATGGCCACGCGCAGGCCGGTGGTCGCCTGATCGTAGAATTGGGTCGAAACTACCGCCTGGTCGCGCAGGGCCTTGGCGCGGTTGTAATCGAGTTGCGCTTCGGTGAGCTGAGAGCCGGCGAGGTTGACACCGGCTTCGGCGGCCTCGAGTTGAGCGTAGAGTTCGTCAATCGATTGGCGCGCGCGTTCGAGTTGGGCCTGGGCCTGGTCGACCCGCACCTGGTAGTCGCGCGGATCGAGAGTCAGCAGCGGATCGCCGCCGGACACGTGCCAGTTCTCCTCGACGTAGAGTTTGGTTACGGTGCCGGGAATCCGCGACGAAACCAGCGCCACCGTGCCGTCGACATACGCGTCATCGGTCGAAACGTGACTCTCGAAATATAGGTAATAGTGGTAGCCGGGTACGATCGCTGCCAACACTGCCAAGACCACGACTACCAGCAGGATTTTGCGGAACGCCGATTTCATCTAGCGAGGCGCTCCCCACGCACGAAGCAGAATTAGGGTCGTGGTCGTACGCCGAGTTCTGTCGAAGTTACTTATTCTCATGATCTCCAATGTGTCAAATGCAGGACCGGCGCAGCGGTTCCCGCTTTGACGAACCTTTCCAATTGCCAGTCATCAACCGCCTTTCAACGTGACCAGAAGGCCGCCGTTGGCAACGTTGCCGACGAGCTGCCCATTGATCATCAGATCGATATCAAATGGGCCGGCGAAACTCACCTGGCTAAAAATGCCGTCGACCCGGCCAGGATTACCCCCGTTGGGCGAATCAAACAGTATTATAGCCGGAGCGCGAGCCTGGAGCGCGTTGCTGTTGGTCAAATCTTCGATCAGCGCCGTGAAGATGCCGACCACCGGGTTCTTGACGAAAAACCGAACGTCGGGATTGGCTGCAGGCGCGAAGGCGGGCAATTTGCCGTTGAGCGCGCCGACCGCGGTGCCAAAGTTGCTCACGGTTGAGTCGAGCGTCCGGATCGTAAGACCCTGGATTAGCTGGAGACTCAGCAGACGCGAGTCGTTGCTCAACTTCGTAATCATTATCCGGTCGGGCGGACTATCGTTGATGATGATAATGGTCATCGGGATGGTCCCGAAAACCTGCCATGACGAGCGTGAATCCGAGATCACCGCGCGAAACGGCGTGCCCACTTCGCCGACGATTCGATAGCTGGTCTGCTGCGGAATAGGCTTGGTGCTGCCGGGATTGGTGGCCTGTCCGACGCCGAACCCGTTGCATCCGGCGACACCCATCAGCAAGACTCCCGCGAGTGCGCCGGCGAACCTTGTCAGAAGAAGTTCCGACC
>DATEGX010000378.1:0-5702 GCA_035279875.1 Binataceae bacterium (SeqCode) | reverse complement strand
CCGAGTTCCTGGGTCGCATGTCTGAGCGTGATTCCCTTCTCGTGCGCCAGCTTGGCGACCTTGGCGGCATTGTCATAGCCGATATGCGGACTGAGCGCGGTCACCAGCATCAGCGAACTCTCGACGTAATGCTTGATCTTATCGCGGTTGGGTTCGATGCCGTCGACGCAATATTTGGCGAACAGTACCGCCGCATCGGAGAGCAGCGTCACCGAATGCAGCAGGTTGTGGATCATCACCGGCTTGAACACGTTGAGCTCGAAATTGCCTTGCGAGCCGGCGAACGAAATCGCCGCGTCGTTGCCCATCACCTGCACGCACACCATGGTCATTGCCTCGGACTGGGTCGGATTGACCTTGCCGGGCATAATCGACGAGCCCGGCTCGTTTTCCGGCAGATTCAGCTCGGCCAGTCCACAACGCGGCCCGGAACCCATCCAACGGATATCGTTGGCGATTTTCATCAGCGAGCATGCGAGCGTCTTGAGTGCGCCAGAGGCCATCACCAAGGCATCGTGGGCCGCCAATGCCGCGAATTTGTTCGGCGCCGCTCTGAAATCGAGCCGGGTCAGCGCGCCAATCCGCGCGGCGCAACGGTCCGCGAATTCCGGATGGGAATTGAGGCCGGTGCCGACCGCGGTGCCGCCGATCGCCAGTTCCAACAGGTCGGGCAAGGCCGTCTGGATCCGCGCGATATCGTAGTCAAGCTGAGCGATGTAGCCGGAAAACTCCTGCCCAAGGGTAAGCGGCACCGCGTCCATCAGATGGGTGCGGCCGATCTTGACGATGTCGTTGATTTCGACGCGCTTGCACTCGAGCGCGTCGCGTACGTGCTTCAAGGCCGGCAGCAGCCGGCCGGTAATCTCCTCGGCCGCCGCGATATGCATCGCGGTCGGAAAGGTGTCGTTCGAGGACTGCGACAGGTTGACGTGGTCGTTGGGATGGATGGGCTTCTTACTGCCCATTTCCCCTCCAGCCAGCTCGATCGCACGGTTCGAGATGACCTCGTTGGCGTTCATGTTGGTCTGGGTGCCGCTGCCGGTCTGCCAGATGCGCAGCGGGAATTCCGCGTCGAGCCTCCCGCTAATCACTTCGTCAGCCGCCCGCACGATAAGTTCGGCACGCTCGCGGTCGAGTTTGCCCAGTTCACGGTTAACCTCGGCCGCGGCCTTCTTGAGAATGCCCATCGCGCGAATCACCGAACGAGGCATGAGATCATGGCCGATCGCGAAGTGAATCAAGGAACGCTGGGTCTGCGCGCCCCAGTAATGGTCCGCTGGCACTTCGATTTTGCCCATGCTGTCGCTTTCGACCCGGACGTTGCTGCCGTTGTGAGCCATGTGAAAACTCCGTCGAGTGATCGGCGTGCGCGGCCGTCGCCCCGATTCTAGTCGCAGGCGGCCTCGCCTTTCCAATCGCACACACGCATGGCCCGAGGGCCGGAAGCACGCGGCTTTTATCCTCGGCGCGAATATGGCAAGAGATTCTGGAAACCTGATTTAATCGAGCGGTCAGTCCTAGCTGGCTTTGCTGGATTGCTCAGCCAAGATAGGCTAAACCGTATGCGCTCAAGAGAGGATTTGCCCCTATGCCATGGACGATAACCCGGCTCTGTATCGATTGCGTCGATACCGGATGCGTCAGCGTATGCCCGGTCGATTGCATTTACGAATACGTGGGTGAGGACCGCGAGCATTTCCCCAACATGCTCTATATCCATCCCGATGAATGTATCGATTGCGGCGCCTGCGAGCCCGAATGCCCCTGGCAGGCGATTTTCGAGGAACCGGCGGTCCCGGAAATCTTCAAGGACGATATCGAGTTGAACCACAAGACCGTCGATATGGCCGATCAGTTCAAGGTCAAAACGTTCGTCACCACCGAGCATCCCACACCCGAACAAATCGCCGCCAACAAGGCCAAGTGGGGCTGGACGGAGGGTTGAGCCCTTCCCGGTCTCGCACCTCACTACCCAGCCTGGCCGCGGAGCGTTCGCAACCGTTCCCGGCCGGAATCCAGGAATCCTCATAGCAAGCCGGCGCGATCACTCCAGATTGCGCCGGCACTACAATATCCGTTGCGATAGGAGACCCGTCGCCGCGCCGGATCGGAATCCGTGCGGACCAGCCGAGCTATGCGCGTTCGCAATCCACGCAGCGGCTACTTGGCGAAGCTTGTTGAGGGCGGGGCTTTGGACTACAAGGCGAGTTCGTAATCGCAATCGGTTGGTCGTGAGCGAAGGTATGCGCGTCGTGCGCGTACCTGCCAATTGATCCGGGGGACAAGCCAAATGCCGCTGAAAAGTGCCGCCCTATCATGTTCCAACAGGTTCTATTCCGCGTGGCGCCTGACGCGCATTGCCGGACTGGCTATCTTCCTGCTCGGATCGATCGGCGCGTTCCCGGCCTCGGCGGCTCCGCCGCGACCTCAGCGTCCGGATGGTCAGCGGCTCTACAATCAATATTGCGCCAAGTGCCATAGCAGCAGCCACGCGATTCGCGCGCCGCAACTCAACGCCTTGCGCTCGATGCGCCCGCAGGACGTGCTCGACACGCTCGACTTCGGCCCAATGAAGTTCGTCGGCATCATGCGAACCGCGCCCGAGCAAGTCGCGCTAGCTGAATTCGTGACGGGCAAGAAATTGCAGGCAGAAGGCCCGGATGAGGAGAGCAAGGCCGGGCGTTGTCCCGATGGCATGGGCAATTTCAATCCAGCGTCGCCGGAATGGAACGGCTGGGGCAATGGCCTGACTAACGCGCGCTTTCAGAATGCCGACCAGGCCGGTCTCAAGCCCGACCAAATCGCTAATCTGAAGGTCAGATGGGCCTTCGGCTTTCCAGCCAACACGACGCTTTCGCAGCCGACGGTGGTTGGCGGGCGGGTCTTTGTCGGCAGTTCGAGGGCGCGCGTCTACTCGATCGACGCGAAAACCGGCTGCCTCTTTTGGTCGGCCAAGGCGCCCGCCGGTGTACGCACCGCGATGACGGTCGCCGCGCTACCCGGCACCAGTCCGGCGCGCTATGCGGTCTACTTCGGCGACCTCGCCGCCAACGCGCACGCAGTCGATGCGCAGACCGGCGCGCCGATCTGGTCAACCCTAATCGATAGCCATCCCATGGCCCGGATTACTGGTGCACCCGTCTTGTACGATGGCCGCCTGTACGTGCCGGTCTCTTCGACCGAGGAAGCCGCCGGCGCGGATGCCAGTTACGCCTGCTGCACCTTCCGCGGCAGCGTCGCTGCGCTGGACGCGGCCACCGGCAAACTCATCTGGCAGGCTTACACGATTCGCAGCAAACCGCGGCCGATACGCAAGAACCGGGGCGGCGTTCAATTATGGGGGCCTTCCGGAGCGGGCGTATGGTCGGCGCCGACCATCGACGCCAAACGCGGCCGGCTCTACGTCACCACCGGCGACAATTATTCCGATCCGGCAACCAAGACCAGCGACGCGATCCTTGCCTTCGACCTGAAGAGCGGCGCGATGCTGTGGTCGCGCCAGTTCACCGCCCGCGACGCCTTCACCATCGGATGCGCCGTCAACGATCCGACGACTTGTCCCAAGGCCAATGGCCCCGACCTCGACTTCGGCTCATCGGCGATCCTGCATACTCTGCCCAACGGCAAGCGCGTGCTGGTGGCGGGACAGAAGTCGGGAGTGCTGCACGCCATCGATCCGGATCGCAACGGAAAAGTCCTGTGGGAGCGGCGGGTCGGCCATGGCGGTGTGCTCGGCGGTATCGAATGGGGCGAGGCGGCCGACGATGACAACGTTTACGTCGCGCTGTCCGATGTCGGCCTCAAGATCAAACAGCAGCCGGGCCTCGGCCCGGTGACCGACCTGGACCCGAGCCAGGGCGGCGGGATGTTCGCTTACGACCTCGCAACCGGCGAACAGCGCTGGAAGACACCGCCGGTCGGATGCGGTGCGCGTCTGCATTGCAGCCCGGCACAATCGGCGGCGGTGAGCGCGATACCGGGGATCGCGTTCTCCGGTTCGGTCGACGGCCACATGCGCGCCTACTCGACGCAGGAGGGAAAGACGGTCTGGGACTTCGACGCTGTGAAGGGCTTCAAGACCGTCAACCGGGTCAAGGCGCAAGGCGGATCGTTCGATAGCCCCGGAGCCACGATAGCGGACGGGATGCTCTTTGCGGGCTCAGGTTACGGTCTGTGGGGCGGCGAACCCGGTAACGTACTGTTGGGGTTCTCGCTCGACGGGCAATAGCACGCAGGCGAATCGACAAAACCCGCTTATAGCGCCGAAACCCGCATCTACTCCAAGGCATCAAGGGCGGTGATTAAAGAGCACAAGTTCCCATTGAGCGAGTTCCACACCATTGGCGTTGGCACGAGCTAGTCCGACGATTTTCTCGTATTCTTGCATGGTGTTGAGTGCGTGCCACCCGTGATTCCAGCCGAGGTGTTGGAGGATCAAGTTATCGAAAGGGCAATGGGGTGGTGCACGCTTGATGATATGGGCGCACCACAGGTACTTGAGGTACAAGTTGAGCACCTTCTGAGCCCGGCCGATGGTAAAGATCTGATTATGCAACAGGTCGCCATGGGCCTCCGCCAAGCCTCCCGCAAGTTTCTGGATGTTATCTAGATGCTGTCGCTCGGAGACCCATACTGCGTATGTTGGCCACAGCTTATCTATCCGGTGACGCAACCAATCGCGCACTGGTTGGCGATGTTCTTCCTCGACAGCATACACCAGTGGCCCGTGCTGTACGGCAGCTGCCAAGGTAAACTGAAAAAAGTCATCGAGTAGGAACTGAAGTTGCTCAGCGTGCAAGGTCCACCTCGCTCACAATCAAGCCTGTGGTTTGAATCTTAAGGCTACGCTCCTTAGGTTCCCGCTAGCGATCAGACGATACGCTTTTGGCCGTGCTTGAAGCCGCCCTGCTGCCCGAGCGGCGGCGCATGCTCTGATTCGCGCTCGCGATCGCGCGGACGGTCCCGATCGCTCTCTCGCTCCCGCTCATTGGCGCGCGGGCGCCGATCACGTCCACCCCGGCCACCGCCCTCGCGCCGCTCGTCGACCGGCACGATCTCGATTGAGCGCAGGAAGCCGTCACCCGACGAGCGCGTGGTAACCAACGGGTCGTCCTTGAGCGCCAGATGCACGATACGGCGGTCGCGCGGCGGCATTGGATCGAGCATCACCGCCACATGCTCGCGTTTGGCCTGTTCGCCCTTCGATAACGCCATCCTGTGCAATTGCCGGCGGCGGCGCGCGCGGTAGGACTCGGTATCGATCGAAATGGTCCCGGCCTCGCGGATTTTACGGGCCAGGATGCGGTTGACGACATATTCCAGCGCGTCGAGAGTCTGGCCGTGGCGGCCAATCAGCAGGCCCGAGCCGTCGCCCTTGATATTCAGCTCAACGTTCTCCAGGCCGCTGTCGCGGGCGGTCTCGATCTCCGCCTTCTCGCCCATCAGCTCCAGAATTCGCCTCAGTACCGTGGTGGCTTCCCGCTCGAGCGTTTCGGGGTCGGCGCTTACGCGGTCGTCGGCGGACTCGCCGGCATCGTCGGAGGAGGGTTCGCTGACCCTGATCGAAACTTCCTCGACCGCAACCGCGATCTCCTCTATTTCGTCGTCGTCTTCGGTCGCGAATTCTTCAACCGGGGCAGCGACCGGCGGCGGCGCCTGCACACGCGGCCTCGACGGCGGGGCCGACGCGCTTGGGCGCGGCG
>DATEGX010000377.1:0-9503 GCA_035279875.1 Binataceae bacterium (SeqCode) | reverse complement strand
CATTCGTCTTCCTGCTGGCCGCCGCCGGCGATCGCGCGCGCGGAGCCTGACGGCCTGGTCGCGGGCGACGGCGTCGAGGTCTTCGATATCGGCGGCGACCGGCTCGGTTTCGGTTACTACAATCCATCGACCACGATCGCGGTGCGAATGCTGGCCTCTGGCGCCACCTTCGAAACCGCCGGAATCGTACGCCGTCGGATCGAAGGCGCGCTGCATCTGCGCCGCCAAATCATCGCGGCTGACACCAACTGTTATCGGCTGGTCAACGGCGACGGCGATGCGCTCTCGGGAGTGGTAATCGACCGCTATGGCGATGTTGCCGTGGTGCAATTGCTGACCGCTGGGGCCGAGCGGATGCGGGCGGAAATCGTCGCGGCGCTGAGCGATCTGCTCGCGCCGCGCGCGATCATCGAGCGCAGCCATGGAGCGGTGCGTCGCCAGGAAGGGCTCGACGACCGTGCCGGCCTCCTCGCCGGAGAGTCGGTCTCGAGCGCCCAGGTGCGCGAAAACGGCATCGAAATAACGGTTGATTTCGATCATGGGCAAAAAACCGGCTACTTCCTCGACCAGCGCGAGAATCGGGCGGCGCTGCGCGAATTGGCGCGCGGCGCCAGCGTCTTTGACGGGTACTGCTACTCGGGCGGCTTTGCGATGGCGGCGCTGAGCGGCGGCGCGCGCCGGGTGGTCGCGGTTGATACCTCGGCGCGGGCACTGGGATGGGCACAGCGTAGTCTCGAGCTCAACCACTTCGAGCCCGAACGCTGCAAGCTGGTCCATGGCGAGGCTGCCGAATATCTCAGCGAAAGTGGAGAGCGCTTCGACCTGATAGTCATCGATCCGCCCCCGCTCGCGCGCAGTCTCAAAGACGCGCAGCGCGCCGCGCATCTTTATGTCGACCTCAACGCCGCGGCGATGCGCGCGCTGTCGCCGGGTGGTTTCCTGATGACCTTCAGTTGCTCAGCGCATTTTCACGGCGAGGACTTCCTGCGTGCGGTGCGGAGTGCCGCGCGGCGGGCGGGACGCAATTTCCGGATGCTGCGCCGGCTCGGGCCCGGCGCAGATCATCCCGCGATGATTGGCCATTCCGAGGGCGAGTACCTGAGCGGGGCGCTACTCGCCGAAATTGCGTGAGGCTTGCCCGCGCACTCTGCTTCGGCAACGATCGGGTCTGGCCGATGCAGGCACATGGAGAAATTCGATGAAGCTCGAACGGCTCGACCATTTCGGCATCGAAGTCAGCGAACTCTCGCGGGCCGAGCGTTTCTATACCGAGGTGCTGGGACTGGCGGTGGCGGCTCATCTGGGCGATCAGACGCTGCTTGAATGCGGCGAGCAGAATCTCGCGCTGTTCCAGGTCAGAAGGCCTCCGCTCACACCAGCGGAGCGCAACGCCAAGATTGCTCATCCGCTCGGCAAGGGGCATCACGCCTTCCGGGTCAGCCGCAACGATTTCGCGGGCGCGGCCGCGCGGCTGGCCGCGGCCGGGGTCGAGAGCGCGCGGCCGATCGACTGGGGCGATCACGATTGCATGTACTTTCTCGATCCCGACGGCAACCTGCTCGAAATCGTCAGTTACCGCTGATCGGCCGCGAGTTGATCCCCGACAAGCGTTAACCAGCGGGCGTGATTCCGGTAGTCTCCATGCGGCGGCTGCAATGGCGAATGCCTGCGCGGCGCGGGGGAGACCGATGAGAATGTGTTTGAGATTCGCTGTGGCCGCGGTGTGTGCGGCCTTCGTCGTCGTCATCGGCCGCGGCATCGCGGCAGCAGAGACTATCCATCTCGAGATCAATCCACAGAAATCGGAGGTCAAGGCGAGCGTCGCCGAGCCACTCGGGCAATTGCGCGACCAGGTGCAGACCGACGGTACCTTCAAGATAATCTCCGGCGACGTCGACGGCGATCCCAACAATCCAGGCCAGACTGGCCATGTAAAGCTGGTGATCGATGCGACCAGCTACGACTCGGGCAACGATCATCGCGACCGCGCGGTGCTCAGCTCGGCTCTCGAAACCGCGCAATACCAGACCATCAGCTTCGAAAGCATCCGCCTCGAAAAAGTCCAGATTGACGCTCCCGGCAAGATGGGCAGTGCAACGGTGGTCGGCAATCTGACGCTGCACGGCACCACCCGCGAGATGAGTGTACCGGTGAACGCGTCGATAAGCCCCGAGGGCACGCTGATCGCGGACGGGCAGATGACGTTCCGCTACACCGACTTCGGCGTGCGCGCGCCGCGCCTGCTGTTCGCCCTACCGGCCGGCAAGGAGGTGACGGTCGAATTCCATGTAATCGCCGAACCGGCCAATGCTCAGCAATCGAAATAACCGCAAGCGGTTTGTCAGGCCGCACCGCAATCTAGTAATCCTCGCCCAGGCGCTCAGTGCGGCGATGCATCGGCCCGGCTGACTTTGCGGCCGGCCCAGCGCGCCGCCGGGATTTCGCCAGGAGGACGTCGTGCGATTCGGCCTGTTCTATCAACTGCCATGCGCTCCCGACCAGTCGGAGCCGGTCCGCTACAACGAAACCGTCGAGCAACTCGTGCTCGCCGACCAACTCGGCTTCGACGTCGGCTGGCTGGCCGAACTGCACTTCTTCCGGCCGTTCTCGATCATGCCGGCTCCGCTGTACGTCGCGGTCGCGGCCGCGCAGCGCACTCGGCAAATCCGCTTCGGCACGGGGGTCACGCTGCTCCCGTTCCATCATCCGCTGCGGATCGCCGAGGAAGTTGCCGTTGCGGACATCCTGACCGGCGGGCGCATCGATTTCGGCGTCGGCCGCGGGACGATCGCGCTGCATTTCCAGGGCTTCGAGGTCGATCGCGAAGAAAGCCGGCCGCGTTTCGAGGAAATCCTCGGGATTATCCGCAAGGCCTGGACCAACGAACGATTCGCCCATCGCAGCGCGCATTACGATATTCCCGAAACCGCGGTGGTGCCGAAACCGCTCCAGAAACCGCATCCGCCGATCCGGGTGGCGGCCAACAGCCCGGAAACCGCCGAGTTCGCCGGCCTGCACAATCTCGACGTGATGGTCGCGTCGCCGATCAACCCTATGCCGGGGTTTTTCGATCATGTGCGCAGATACCGCGACGCGCTGGCCCGCGCGGGTCATGCCGCCGGAGCGCGCGACGTCGCCGCACTGTTTTTCACTAACACCGGAGAGAGCAGCGCGGCCGTGCGAGCCGAGTTCGAGCCCTCGATGATGCACTACTTTCGCACAATCGGCGAGCAGGCACGGCTCGGCGACCGCAGCCAATACGAAGGGTCGTATCAGTATCTAAGACAGGTGCGCGAGCGGGTCGCCGCGATGACTTGGGAGGGTGTCGAGCGCAGCATGGGCGCGTTTGGACCGCCCGAGGAATGTATCCGGCGGATCGATGAGATCTACGACGGCGCACACATCAATCAGCTCGTATGCTGGTTCAATCCCGGCGGCCGCATTCCCCATCGGGACGTAATGGCTGCGATGGAACGGTTCGCGGCCAAGGTGATTCCGACGGTGCGGCCGCTGGGCGAAACCACCGGGCGCTGAATGCTCAGGGTTGATTGCCGCGACTAAGCGGCGGCGGAGGCCGGCAGCAATTCGAAGGAGCCGGGCTGAATCGCTTCCGAGGATCGCAGCACAATCTTGAGGCCGAGCCGTTCCTCGGCGGTCTGCAGCGCCGCGCCGCCAACATCGTAGAGGTAGCGCGCAACCTCGGGATTGACTTTAGCCACCAGCAGGTCGGTGCGCGGATTGCGTCCGGCCGCACGCTGAATCCCGCGCATCACGTCAGCCGCCAGCGTCGCCACTGATTTGACCACGCGGCAGCCGTTACAGCGCGGGCAGGTATCGGTCAGCATCGCTTCGAGGCTCTCGCGAGTCCGCTTGCGGGTCATCTGCACCAGGCCCAGCTCGGAGATCTTGAGCATCGAGGTGCGCGCCTTGTCGCGCTTGAGCGCCTGCGACAACAGTTCGCTGACCCGCTTGCGGTCGGCCTCGCGCGTCATGTCGATAAAGTCGACGATGATGATTCCGCCGATATTGCGCAGGCGCAGTTGCTTAACCACTTCCTCGACCGCTTCGAGGTTGGTGCGCAATACGGTATCGTCCTGGTTTCGCTTGCCAACGAAGCGCCCAGTATTCACGTCGATGGCGGTGAGGGCTTCGGCTTGATCGAAGACCAGGTAGCCGCCTGACTTGAGCCAGACTTTGCGTTCCAGCGCGCGCTCGATCTGGGGCTCGATCGAAAAATGATCGAAAATCGGCTCGAGCGCCTCGTAAAGCGCCACCCGCGAGCGCAGCCGCGGCATGTAACTTTGCACGAACTCGACGATCCGCTCGAAGGTCGTGGCGTCGTCACACCATAGCCGGTCGACGTCGCTCGAGAACAGGTCGCGGACGATACGCAGCGCCACGTCGAGGTCGCTATAAAGCAGCGAGGCCGGAGGGCTGCTCTCGTTGGTCTTGATGATCGAAGACCATAGCTTGGTGAGGAACGAAACGTCGCGTTGAATCTCGCGTTTGTTCACGCCCTCGCATGCGGTGCGAATGATGAACCCGCCCTGGGTGGGTCCCAGCTCTTTGACCGCCGCGCGCAGGCGGGCCCGCTCCTCGGCACTCTCGATCCTGCGCGAAATCCCGATATGGTTGCTGCTCGGGGTGTAAACCAAATGCCGTCCGGGGAGCGAAATGAAGGAAGTCAGGCGCGCGCCCTTGGTGCCGATCGGCTCCTTCGCCACCTGCACGATGATTTCCTGACCGCGCTTGAGCTGCTGCTCGATCGGCAAGCGCACCCGATGGCGTCCGTTGCGGCGCCGCCGCCCCCGTCCCTGGCTCGGGGCAGCGGACTGGCCGTCTAGTATCACTTCCGCGTCGATTGCGGCATCCGGGCTTTCGATAGAAAGCGCCGCGCCATCGGACGTCACCGGTTCGGTTTCAACGTCTTCCTCGCCGATCACCTCGGCTACGGACCCCATGCTTTCGGCATCGGTCTGAAAATCCGAGACGTGTAGGAACCCGGCCTTTTCGAGACCGATATCAACGAACGCAGCCTGCATCCCGGGCAGCACTCGCGTCACCCGGCCTTTGTAAATGTTGCCTGCCAGCCCTCCCCGTTGATTTCGCTCGAGATAGAACTCAGATAGCGCTCCCTCTTCGAGTACGGCGACCCGTACTTCGAGAGGCGAGGCATTGATAATGATTTCGCGTTTCACGCGTATCCTGGCGAGAGCAGCAAGGCCCTCGACATTCCCATCGGACCGGACTTGCCCCCGCGGTTAGCCGGTCGTTCGCTCCGACGGGAGCGCATCACGCGATCCGGTGATCCAGGTCTCGACGATTCGTCGGCCAACAGCCCATTCGCCAAGATGATACGAGTCGCTTGCAATTTCCGCAAGGTGAGGTTCCAGAGGAGCTGCCCGCCAACGAGTGATGGAGGCCGTCGGACCGATGACGCTCATAAAGAAACGTCGTTATACATGGTCTTGGCTATCCACAGCGGAGCGGCAGGCGGCGCGCGCTCACGATGACCGATCGGTTAACAAAGGGCGCGTTTCACAGCATTCGACTTGACTTGCCTTCGCTTAGGCCGCTACGTGTTTATTCATGTCTGCGACAGCAGATGCTTTGAACGGCTATCAGGCGGGCACAGCCTTGCTTAACAGCAAGGTACTGGTGCTCAATCGCTCCTACCTGCCGGTGCACGTAACCTCGGTTAAGCGGGCCTTTGCTCTGCTTTATCAGGGAGTTGCGCGGGCGGTCGACCAGCAATACCGCACCTTTGACTTTGACACATGGCGCGACCTCGCGGTCGAGATCGGCGAAGACCGGGTCGGGGTGGTGGGCGGTTTTGTCCGGGTTCCGCGCGTGCTTTTGTTGATAGCCTACGAGCGGGTGCCCAAGCGGCACGTGCGCTTTTCTCGTTTCAATATCTACGCGCGCGACAACAATACCTGCCAGTATTGCGGACGGCGTCTGCCGCGGACCGAGCTGAATCTCGACCATGTCATCCCACGCTCGCGCGGCGGCATGTCTACCTGGGAGAACGTGGTTTGCTCATGCCATAGCTGCAACCGGCGCAAGGGCGGTCAGACCCCCGAAGAAGCCCGGATGCTGCTGATCACCCGGCCCAAGCGCCCGCAATGGACCCCGTTCAGCACCGAGATGTTCAGTCTCAAGCGTTACCGCGAATGGATGCCCTTCCTGACCACGGTCGATACCGCCTACTGGAATACCGAACTGATACAGGATTAGACGCGGAACCACTTGCGCCTCGCGAGGAGCGCGGGCGATAATCGGGCGAATAACAATCCACAGGTCCGTGAAGGTCGGTCGTCTGGGACTGTGGACCGAAGCGTAGCGCGACACCGGGGGTTTTGATTGACCAACCGTTGTCGCGGCGGGATATGCTTCGGTAACGGCGTGGGCGGTGGAGGCGGCGAATGCGGCTCAAGAGCCTCGAACTACTGGGCTTCAAATCCTTTTGCGAATCGACCCTAATCAACTTTAGCCCGGGTATTACTGCCGTAGTCGGCCCCAATGGCTGCGGCAAGTCCAACGTCGTCGACGCCATCCGCTGGGTGCTCGGCGAGCAGGCGCCGACCCGCCTGCGCGGGAAATCCACGGAAGATCTGATCTATGCGGGTAACGACGCCAATCAGCCGGCCGGGATGGCCGAGGTCACCTTACTGCTCGAGGCCGAGGAAGGCAGTGTTCTGCCCGAACCCTTCGCCGCGCTGAGCGAGGTCGCGGTCACGCGTCGGGTCTACCGCTCCGGCGACTCAGAGTATCTGCTCAACCGGATTCCCTGCCGCCTCAAGGACATTGCCGAATTCTTTATGGCCGCGCAGATCCACAGCCGCGGCTACGCGCTAATCGAACAGGGCCGCGTCGACGAAATAATCCAGGCCAAGCCGGTGGAGATCCGGGGGATGGTCGAGGAAGCGGCGGGTCTGTCGCTGTTCAAGGGGCGGCGCGAAATCAGCGAACGCAAGCTGGAACGGGTACGCGAGAACCTGGCCCGGGTCGACGACGTGCTGAGCGAAATCGAGCGCCAGCTCAATTACGCCCGCCGCCAGGCCAAGAAAGCCGAGGCCTTCAAGCTTATCCGCAGCGAACTGTCCGCGCTCGAGAAACTCGCCGCCGCGCGGCGAATATTCGAGCAGCGAGCGGAACTAGCCGGGCAATCCGCGCGAGATCACGAGTTGCGGGAAAAAACCGCAGAGGCCCGCGCCGAAACACTGGCGCTGCAGGAAAGTGCCGACCAAGCGGCGGCAGCCTTGGCCGCGGCGCGCGACGAACTCGCGGCCAGCCGCCGCGAGCTCGACAATCTGCGCGCGGCCTTCGACGAGCGGGCGCGCACGCGGAGCTTTCTCGAGCGAAGGCTCAAATCTTCCGCGGAACTCGTCCCGGCTGTCGAGCTGCGGCTCGGCGAACTTGCGCTTAGCGCGACTGCCGCGCGCGCCGCGCGGGCATTCACCGGTGCGCAGCTTGCCCGCGAGCTCAATCGCGACGACGGTACCAGTGAAGCCGCCGTGGCCGCGCTTCGCGAACAACATCACGCGGCCGAACTTGCCCTGCGCGAGGGCGAGAAGCTCTGCGAAGAATTGAAGGACGAACTGGCGGAGCTGATGCGCGAGGCCGCGGTGATGCGCGGGCGGCTGGGCGACCTCGCCCTCGAGCGCGCCGACCTCGAAGATCGGATGCGCGCATTCGACCAGGCCACGCCGGAATTAATGAGTGACCTTGAGCTCCGCCGGGGTAACGTCGCCGATGCGGCGGCGGCGCTCACGGCGGCGCGGGCCGAGGTGGCAAGTTGCGAGGCCGTGCAGCGTGAGACCGCCGAGCGCGAGCTTGACCTTCGCGCCACGCTCGCCAACGACGCGGCACGGCTCGGCGCCGCGCGCGATGCGCTGCGCAATTTGCGAACGCGTGCGCAGCGGATTGTTCCCAACGGCGCCGGCGCCAAGCTCCGCACCGTGCTCGAGTCGCTTAACGGCGATCGTCCTCCCCATGACCCCGCGATGCTGCTTGATGTGCTTAAAGCGCCGCCGGGGCTCGAACCGGCTTTGCGCGCGGTGCTGGGCGATCAACTCGACGCGGTGATCGTCGATTCTCCGCACTTCGCGCTCCGCGCGATCGAGATCTTGAAGCAAAACGATAGCGGCCGCCTGAGCTTTATTCAGGACTCCCTGCCCGCAAACGCGGTTCATCAGTCGATAGACTCGCCGGGGATCGCCGGACGCCTGCTCGACATGGTGGAAGTTGAACCGCGCTTCACGCCGATGGCCGAATCGCTGCTCGGACACGTGATCGTCGCCGACGACCTGGACGCGGCGCTGGCGGCCTCGAATCTCAACGGCCATGGCAGCATTTTCGTCACGCCCGACGGTGACCTCTTGTGGCCGGAGCGCGTGATTAGCGGCGGTAGCGGACGTCATCCGGAATCCGATGACGATATCGACATCCGCAAACGTGCGATGGCGCACGACACCGCCGAGCGCCTCGCCGCCGTGGCCGAGGCCGCACACGAAGACCTGCTGCGTCATCATGAATGGGCGCGGCTGGCCCTCGGCGATGATATCGAGAGCTTAAACAGGGCGCGCCGCCGGGCCAACCAGGCCGAGGCCGCGGCTAATGATGCGCGTGCGGCGCTGGCCAAAACTGAACAGAACCTGGCATTAGCCGAGGCCAACAGCGCGAGCGCCCGGCGCCGGATTGCCGAGGTCGCCGCCGCAGCGGCCGCCGCCAATGCGCGTCTGGAAGTACTGGCCCAGCTCGAGCGCGAGGCCCGCGCGCGGCTCGGCGATGCGGCGTCCCAGCTAGCCAGTCGCCGCGCCGAGAGCCGGCGGCTGAGCGAGGCGATGCTCGAGGCGGGGGCGCGGCTCGAAGCGCGCAAGGCCGCTCTGAGCGCATTCGAACAGGAGTTGCGCCATCAGCGCCGCTTGGCTGCCGAGCTCGAGGCCCAGATCGGGCAGCATCGAGCGGAGCTCGAACGCGCGCGCGCCGACCAAGCGGAATTCGAACGCGAATTGGCGGTGCTCTCGACCCAGGACGAGGCCGCGGCCGAGCGGCGTCTTCAGCTCGAGGGCGAGGTCGATCAACTCACCAGCAAATGCACGGAACGCGAGGGCGAGGTCGAATCTCTTCGCGGGAACCTCGCCAACGCGCGCGCCAATGCCGAGGCGCTCGAGGCCGAAGCGCTACAATGCGAGCTTAGGAGCGAGCGCGCGCGCACCCTGATCGAAGAGCTCGAGCGCGGCTTCAGCGAGAAGTTCCAGGGCGAATTTGCCGAAGCGTCGAATGAGCTCGAAGCGACCCTGCTGGGCCGCGATACGGTCAAAGACAACGAACGTCTGCTGGAATTGCGCAATCGCGCCGAGCGGATCGGTGAAGTCAATCTGGCTGCGGATAGCGAGGTCCGGGAACTCGAAGAGCGCGCCGGCACCCTCGAAGCCGAGCGCACCGATCTGCAGGCGGCGGTCAATGACCTGAGCCAGACGATTCAAAAGCTCAATCGC
>DATEGX010000376.1:0-4280 GCA_035279875.1 Binataceae bacterium (SeqCode) | reverse complement strand
CAACGGCCCTTCCACAATCCGGGTCGAAATTTACCGGCAGCGACCGGAATCCGTGGCATGCATAGACAACCGGCGAGCGTTTCAGGCGAAACGTTCGCGCGCATCAGTTTCGTGAACGCGAAGCAAATCCGGCTGAAACCGGCTAAGTTTGCCACAATATCTAAAGAATTACTTTAAATATCGGCGTGGCGGCTCCGATCGACCGTCTCGCAAACCACTTACGCTAATGAGGCCGCCAGATTCGCCCC
Organism: Binataceae bacterium (SeqCode); assembly: GCA_035279875.1. Taxonomy (GTDB): domain Bacteria; phylum Desulfobacterota; class Binatia; order Binatales; family Binataceae; genus JAMXLL01. The sequence goes on along the minus strand of DATEGX010000376.1, from coordinate 4,032 downwards.
CTCACGCTGACGGAACGCTACCGCCACGGCCAATCGTTCCAGATGCTGGTCGATTATCTTGTTGCCGAGACGCGGCTTGTGCTGTTCGAAGAAGGCATTCACCTCTGCCTGCTGGTCGAGCAGTCCGGACACCGCCTCGCACATCCGCGGCAAAGCGCTGTCGGGATACTTTTGCACCATCACATCCCAGTTCTTCCGGATGAAGTCCCACGCCTCGTAACGCGAAACCGGATTGTACAGCAGCGCATGCATCAGGAAGGGCGCATTCTGGGTCCGCACCTCGCTGTTTAGCGTCATTTCCATCGTTCGCCGCAGCAGATCAAGCGAGCGAAAGCTGGCGAGCGAGAACAGGTAGCGCTGCTCCTCCTGCGGAGTCCGCGCAGACTTAAAGTTCTTCTTGAAGTCTTCGTAACGTGCGGCGTCGCCGGTGTGCGCCAGGATGTTTATCAGATGAGGCAACAAATCACGGTCGGCCTGGGCCGGCTCACCGGTCCACTGTGCATAAAGCTCGCGGGCCCGCGCCTGCACTTCGTGATCATCGCCGGTTGTGCCGAGGATCCCGAGCAGCATCGCGCGCAGCTGCCGGGTCAGCTCGTCCTCTCCGTCGTGTGCGCTCCATCCGAGGCGCGCCGCCGCGGGCCCGACGATCTCGCGCACCGCCTTGGCCAGCGCCGGCCGTTGTGCCTCACTTACAATCATGTCGAGGTAGTTGAAACCCGCGGACAACGCGCGCCATACGCTGAGATCAGTCTCGTCGCGGAACAGCCGGGCCATCGCGACGAATTCCTTGAGCGGTTTGAGCCCCGCAACGGTAGCCGCCCATGCGTCGCTGACCAGACCGAAACGCTCGATCGGCTTGAGATCCCGCGCGCGCAAGGTGAGCGCCCGCAACAGTTCGGCTGAGTAGCGCACCCGGAAGAATCCGCTGCCACCTTCGTTGAGCAAGGCAGATTCGACCTTGCCCTTCAATTCGAGCGTGGTTTGCTCGCCGGTGAGCAGCAGGCGGTGGTTTTCCTCTCCGCTATCCGTGCGGACGCGAATCCGGATAGGCACATGCCAAAGCTGCGGCTCGGGTTTTTCCGGCGGCATGTAGTAGAAGCGCTGCTGGCTTACTTTGAGCGCACGGCCGCCGTTGGCAGACTCGACGCTGATGATCGGGAAGCCTTGCTGGAAGATCCACGAGTCCATCAGAGGGCGAACTGGCTCCCTGGTCGATTCCTGCAACGCGTCCCATAAATCACCGGTCTCGGTATTCGCGTATTGATGCTTCTTCAGATAGAGCGAGATACCCTTGCGGAACTCCTCGGCTCCGAGATACTGCTCGAGCATCCGCAGCACCGACGCACCCTTTTCGTACGTCAGGACGTCGAACATCGAGCGGCAATCCTCGGGGCTCAGCACGGTATATTCGATCGAGCGGGTGCTCTTGAGCGCGTCGATTGCCATCGCGGCCGCCCGCGAAACTCCAAAGCTATCCCACCGCTTCCAATGCGGTTTCCAGGCATCGACCGCGAGCATCTCCATGAAGGTCGCAAAGGCTTCGTTGAGCCAGATGCCGTTCCACCATTTCATGGTGACCAGGTCGCCGAACCACATATGAGCATTCTCATGCGAAACCACATCGGCAACGCGTTCGAGCTCGGCCCGCGAGGCGGTCTTGTCATCGGCCAGCAGCGCGGTCTCACGAAACGTGATCGCGCCTAGATTCTCCATCGCACCGGCGGCGAAATCGGGTATCGCAATCAGGTCCAGCTTGTCTCCGGGATAAGGTATTCCGTAGTAGTCGGCAAAGAATTTGAGAGAGTACGCACCAATCTCCCGGGCCCAACCGGTCAGCTCGCGCTTTCCCGGCAGATGCACAACGCGCAAGGGCGTGCCGGCATCAACCGGGTCGGTGGCCTCGAACTCGCCGACGATAAAGGCGAGCAGATAGGTCGACATCTTGATCGTGTCCTTGAAGACCACCTCTTTCTTGCCGTTGCTCACCACCCGCTCGCGCTCGACTCCTGCGTTCGATACCGCGGTCAGGTTTTGATCGATAACGAGGGTGACCTTGTAGACCGCCTTAAGCGAAGGCTCGTCCCAGCACGGAAAAGCACGGCGCGCGTCAGTCGACTCGAACTGGGTGGTCGCCACCGTATGGCTCAACCCGGCCGCGTCCGTGTATTGGCTCCGGTAGAAACCGTGCAGCTTGTCGTTCAAGATGCCCCGGAATTTTATATGAAGCCGCCATTGGCCCGGTTCGAGGGTGTCGGCGAAATGAAGATGCGCACGCTCGCGCGCGGGCTCCATCTCGATTCGTGCCGCGCGCAGCCGCTTGCTGTCCCGTACCGCCTCGGCCTCGTCGATTTCCAGCTCGAGGGCGTTAAGCACGACCTCCGCGACCGGCTGATGGACCGTCACAGCCACGGTCTGCTGGCCTGCGAAAGTGAACGCCTTCAGATCCGGTTCGAGTCTGAGTTCGTAACGCTCGGGCGTGACTGAGGCCGGCAGTCGGTATTCGAGCGCTTTGTCCGCGCTAATCGTGGTTTCCTGGTCGAGCATCGGAGCCCCTTTCATGCAGCAATGAATTGTTCAGGCGCACAAGCGCAACGCCGTTTGACGGCATTGTAACCGCAAATCATTGGGTCGTGCGAACGAGCGGTCGTTCGAACCATGCAACGTCCCAGTACCGTCCGAATTTTCGCCCGTTCTCCGTAAAAAGCGCGACTCGCGTGAAGCCAAAATGACGATGCAACGCGACCGAAGCTTCGTTAGGCAGCGTAATTCCGGCAACAATCCGGTTGATATCCTCGCCCGCGATCACGCTGAACAACTCCTCGTACAACGCCGTGCCGATGCCTCGGCCGGTTGCCTCCGGAGCGCAGTAGATTGAACTTTCGACCGTCGTATCGTAGGCCGCCCGGTCGCGAAATTTGCTTGTGGTCGCATAGCCAACCGGCTGGTCGCTTTCGAGCGCCACCAGTAGCCGGTGACGTCCCGTCTCAGCGTGCCCATCGAACCAATGTGCGCGACGCTCGACCGTAAGTGGCTCGAGGTCGAAGGTAATCGCCGTGGTCCTAACGTAATGGTTATAAATCTCGGTGAGCCGCGCCAAGTCGGCACGGACTGCCCCCCGGATGCGAAGGTTGGCCATCGCGACACCTCCGAACCCGACTCTTACTCCTTCGCGTCGGGCGAGGACATTGTTCCATTCCGCGCGATTTCGGCGAAACTCGTCAGGCGCACGCCCGCACGTCCCAATGCCTCGCGAATCCGCTGACTAGTCAGGACTCGCACTTCGAGTTGAGCCGCGAGCGCGGGCGGCGTCCCACCGATATCCTGCGCCGGATGGAAATAGAACTCGGTCGTGCCCGGACTCATTCGCGCAATTACGCCCGCAACGTAGTCCTCGCTGATAAAACCGGTCTGATGGAGTCCGAAGAGCCGATTGGTGGTGCGTATTCCATGGGCCCGCATCCGCTTGAGTAAGCGCCGTGACAGCGTCCTGAAAATCAGCGACTCGATCAGCTTGCGCGACGCATGATCACGCGCCAGGCGCAGCGTCCTCGTTACTGGCTCACGCGGCAGGCGCATGCAGGGAATCCGGTATTCCCCCGCCGCTTCGATCACGATGTCGGCGACCACCGGATGCACGTGGAAATTCAGGTGACCATCGAGATGATTGAGATACCCGGTCAGCTCCAGATGAGTCTCGATCTGAGCGCGGATCTCATCGCGCAAGGCGCTCCGCACGCGGCGATCGAAGAAATACCTCAGGCCAGCCCCCACCGGACTTTCGCTGAACCGCGCGGCCGCATCGACGATGCCGCCGAGGCGGTCTGCCGCAAGCACGCTGTGGCCGCGGCACACCACGAGGTGCAGGCCCACGTCTAACTGCCGATGCTCGCGTGCAAGGGCTGCCGCTTCGTCACGAGCCGCTCCCGCCACCATCAGGCTGGTGCCGGTTAGCACCCCTTCCCGAAACGCGCGAATCACGCCGGCGTTGACTTCGCGTGAACAGCCGAAATCGTCACCAGTAATGACCAGCGA
>DATEGX010000375.1:0-15939 GCA_035279875.1 Binataceae bacterium (SeqCode) | reverse complement strand
GCGGTGCACGACGCAACTTCGCATCCAATGGACACGCTGTATATCGCGAACGTCTATGGCCCCGTTGCCTTCCACAAGCCAGACGGCGGTATCTCCGGAATTCTTGACTGGCGTTCGATGCAAGCCCTGGCGGACCGCGCCGGGTAAGCGCGTTAGACGGTCGCGCATCCTTCGCAATAGGCAGCCGCGCCGACGCACTTCGGTCGCTCGGTGCGGCTGCTTTTACCCGATGCGCAACAATTGGCTCCGCAAGACTATATCTTTTCCGTTCCTGCCACGTTCCATTCAAGTTGCAGCTCTTTGAGCCCGCGCAAAAAGAAATGCGGATGATGCTCGAGATGCTGCCCCGGCGTCAGGCGAATGTTGTGGAGACGATTCAGCAGAACGTCGAGCGCGATTCGGCCTTCGGTCCGCGCCAGCGGCGCGCCGATGCAGAAATGAATGCCGAACCCAAACGCCATGTGCTTGCTGGAATCGCTGCGATGGACGTCGAAGGCGTCCGGATCGCCAAAGCGTGCGTCGTCGCGATTGCCCGACGCATAGAGCAGTTCGAGATGCGCGCCCTTGGGAATCTTCACGTCGCCGATTTCGACATCTTCGGTCGCGCTGCGGAATAGTCCTTGCACCGGCGAGTCGAGCCGTAAAGCCTCTTCCACGGCGTTCTGCTCGAGACTGCGATCGTTGAGGATAGCCTGGAGTTGGCCAGGGTTGTTCATCAGCAGCAGCATCATGCTGCCGATCAAGTTCGTCGAGGTCTCGTTGCCACCGATCAGGAGCTGTTTCAAGATGCTCAACAGCTCCGGCGTGTTCAGGGGCAATTCGCCCTTGACCCGCGCGCCCAGTAGCTCCGTCAGCAGATCACGCCGCGGACTGCGTCGGCGCTCGTCCAATTGCTCGGCGAAGTAATGCTGGAACTCGACCTCGCTTTTCGCGCATTCGATGTGACGTTCGAGCGGGAGCGGTCCGAAACGTGCCGACATATCGTCCGACCAGCGCTTGAACTGGTCCATCCGCGCGGCCGGCACACCGAGGATTTCCGCGATGACCTCCATCGGAAAAGGGTAAGCGAAGCGCCGCACGATCTCGGCCTGGCCGTCGTGTTCGAAACCGTCGACCAATTTATTGGCGATCTCACGCATCCGCGGTTCTATCTGTGCGATGTGCCGCGAGGTGAAGGCTTTGCCAACCAATTCGCGATATCTGGTGTGGACCGGCGGATCGGCCGTGACCATAGTCGGCGCTGCCGGATAGCCGGTGTCGAGCACTGATTGGACTTCAGGCGGAATACCGCTGTCGAGGGCGAGCGATTGCGCCGAGGAGAATCTCGCTACGTCCTTCAGGATAGTGACGATATCCTGGTACCGCGTGACCACCCAAAGGTCGAAGCGTTCGCTGTAGAAAATCGGCATCTCGTGACGTGCGCGGGCATAGAGATCGAACGGACATTCGCGAAGTTCCGCCGCCATTGGATCAAAATCGAGCCCCTTAGCGGCGCCAGACCACGGACACGCAACGCCAGCCTCCTGCTGCGGGGCGCCGTTGGGTGTATCGAGCGGCCGTGCCGGCATCTCGACGAAAATCTCGCTTCCCGCGACCTCTACCGGAAACGATTCGAGATCGGTGGCAAAATCGGTGTCTGGCGAGACTTTGCCGCTGGCAAGATCGAATATCGCGCCATGAATCGGGCAAATCACGCATCCGTCTTCGATGTCGCCGTCTTCCAGCCGGCCGCCGGCATGCGAACAGATCGCCTCGATCGCGAAAATGCTTTCACCGCGGCGCGATAACAGAAGCGGACGTCCGTCTGCGTCCACCCGCAGGAAAGGCCTTTCACCGATTTCATCTACCGCCGCGACTCTAACCTTTGGCATCGAAGCCCCGCACCGTCCTTTCATTAAGCCACGCGTTTTGACGAATGGCCCCGTGGCGATATGAGCCCGCCGCTGTCGTTCGTTCAAGTGCGAATTTAACGAATCTCGTGGATCTTATCAGTTATTCTTGCAGGAAGAGCAAAACCGGCTTATAGGCTTCGGAATGCGCGCAACCAGCCCCGGCGATCGCGCTTTTGATCGCGTGCGACCCCACGATTACCCGGCGGAAGGATCGAAACACCCGGATAGCGCGAGAAAGCCGATCATCCTGATTGGCGGCACCGCGGGAACGGGCAAGACCACCCTCGCGGGCGAGCTCTCCTGGCGGCTCCGCCTGGATCATCGGATTGGCACCGGCTTTATCCGCGAGATCGTGAAAAGCCAATACAGGCCGGAGGACTGCCCCGAGCTGCACGGTTTCACTTTTCGCGCCGAGCAGCCTGTCGCCAATATCAGGGAGCAGGCCGCCCGGCTGCGGCCTGCGGTATTAGCTTGTATCGATCGTGCCCGGCGCGAGGGCACTTCACTAATCGTTGAGGGGACGCACCTGTTGCCGTCGCTCTATCATGATACGGCGGTGGATTTGTTCGCTGTGCTGGCTGCCCCTGACCCGGAGGAGCATCGGCGGCGGTTGCGCGGGCCGAGCCATCTTCATCGCAAAACCAGCGAGCGCGATTTCGCCAACATCAGGCTAATCGACCACTATCTCGCGAGCGAGGCGGCGAACCGCGGGATTCGCTACCAGCAATATGAGGACAGCGTGGAGATGTTCGTTCAAGCTATGCGCCTTACCTCCGCCGCGACGCCGTCGAAGTAGCCCCTCGCGATTACCCTAAATGATGGCCGCGGTCGAGGCGCTTTATTTTTGCGAGTTTAACCGCATTTTTGAGCGGCCGAGGATGCGGCTGGCCGCGATTGAAAGCCTTCGCGATGGTCCACGAAACTTCCGCCACGTAGATGTTTCCGTCACGATCGACGGCGATTCCATGCGGAGCCATCAACTGGTCCGGTTCTTCGCCCTGTCCATTGTCGCATAGCTTTGCCAGCAGCCGGCCGTCGAGGCTGTAGATACTAACGCGCGGGCCTAGCGTCCGTGCGCCGTTCCAGGCTGGCCAGAAGCCATGCGGCCCGACTCCGACCCACCACGCAGAACTAAGCTCGCCGATATAACATAATTGATCGGGGCTGGCCGTATCGATGAACATTCCGCACGGCAAGGCCATCCCAGTCCAGACGGCTTCGAGCCGCCCGTTGGGCGTGAAGACCTGGACCCGCGCGTTATGCCGGTCCGCGACATAAACGTAGCCGTCGCGATCGCAACAGATATTGTGCGGAAGGTTGAACTGGCCTGGCTCGTTGCCGGGCTCGCCCCACGAATATAGCAGCCGGCCATCCGGCGTGTACTTGTGAACCTTTGCATTGCCGTAGCCGTCGGAGACGAAAAGCTCGCCGCTATGCGGATGGATCGCGACATGCGTGCATTGGTAAAAGGGCAGACCGCTCATCGCGGGCGCCGGCTTTCCCGGCGTGCCAATGGTCATCAGGATCTCGCCCTCGAGCGTGCATTTCCGCACCGTGTGGTCGAAGGTATCAGTCAGCCAGATGGAGCCGTCGGGACCCATCGTGATCGCGTGGGCGTTGGGGAAGGTCTGTTTATCGCCCCAGCTATGGATGAAATTGCCGTCCGCGTCGACGATGATGATCGGGCGGTCGCTGCGATTGAACAGATAGACGCGGCCCCGCGCGTCTACCCCGACCCCAGCGATGTCGTAGGTCCATCCCCCGGGCAGTTTGCCCCAGTTCTCCACCACTTCGTAGATGTGCTCGCCGTTTCCGGTCGTCAGCGCCATGGTTTCCTCCTGGAGCGTGCGGCTCGCGCCCGCCCGGGTTGCAGGGTTACTCGCCGATCCGATACCGCACTTCGCATCGATAGTAAAAGCCGTTTTCACGGAGCTTGACGAACGACCGCCTGCGGGCGTGAACTTAGGAAGAATTGAGGCCTTGCCGGCGAGGAGCCGATTATGAAGCTGAAATATGGCCTGATCAGCGCGGACTCTCACGCACAGCTCCACAAAGACGCATTTACCAGCCGGATGTCACACGCCCGTTTCGGCGACCGCATTCCGCACGTAATCGAAACCAGCGACCCGTCGATGATGGCCGACGCGCAGACGGGTCCGGTCGAGCGCTGGGTGGTCAACGGCAAGGTGGTGGATACGCGCGGCGTCACCAATTGCCCCGCGATCATGAGCGATCCTTACCGGACGTACACGCCGCAGCGTTGGGACGAGATTCCGCCCTCGGTCTACGATCCGATCGCGCGGCTCGAGATTCTCGACAGCGACCGTGTCGATGCGGAGGTGCTGTTTCCCAATCCGCCCGTGCAGAACGCCACTTTCTTCCAGGGTGACGCCGAACTCGAACTGGCGTGCGTGGTGGCGCATAACGACGCGATCAACGAGTGGCGCCGCGCCAGCGATCGCTATATTCCGCTGGCGCTGGTGCCTTATCTCAGCGGGGTGGAAGCCGCCGCGGCCGAAGTTGAACGCGTGGCGAAGAACGGGATGCGCGGGGTCCTGATGATCGCGGAACCCAGCAACGCCGTGAAACCTGCCGGTGAAACGATCTTCCGCATCGCGAGCACCAATCCGGCATTGGGAGCGCTCAGGCATTTCAGCGATCCTTACTGGAATCGCCTTTGGGCCGCCTGTGAGGAGTGCGGGGTGTCGATTCACTGGCATACCAGCGCAGGTATTCAACTGCGGATTCCGATGTGGCGCGGGTATTCCAGGGGCCAGATCCTTGCCGCCCACGCTCCCTCCGCATTCGCTGTGCTGGCGCAGTTTCTCCCGAATCTGATCTTTTCAGGAATTCTCGATCGCTATCCGCGGCTTAACTGGGTGTGCGCGGAGACAGGCCTCGGATGGCTCGGCTACGTGCTCGAAGCCTGCGACCATGAATGGGAACGCCGCCATTTGTGGACCGAAGGCGTGGCGACGCGGCCCAGCGAGCTATTCCGAAGACAACTGTATGCGGCGGTTTGGTTCGAAAACCACGGACTCGATTCTCGCGACGACCTCGGCATCGACAAGATCATGTGGGAGACTGACTTTCCGCACAACACCTCGACCTACCCCGACTCCTGGAAAGCGGTTGAGCGGGTTCTGGCTGATGTGCCGGCAGCCGAGCGGTCCCCGATCCTGTGGGAAAATGCTGCCCGGCTCTATGGATTGGAGATTACTCAGTAGCTACTGGATGCCGCACTAAAGCTCTATCGTGACGACTTGCTAATCCGGCCTCGAAACTGATGGCTACACAACCGCGCTTTATTAGTGCCGAGGATCATGTAATCGAGCATCCGCGGGTTTGGACGGAACGCCTCTCGAAAACCAGATGGGGCGATCGCATTCCCCATCTCGAGCGCGACGCTGAGGGCGCCGGCTGCTGGCTTGCTGACGGCATGAAACTCGGCCTGCTCGGCAACGGCTCAGTGGGCGCATTGATGGCGGATCGCGCGGCCGCACCGCGAAGCTGGGACGATGTGCCGAATGCGGCGTATCAGCCCGCCGAACGTCTCAAGGCGCTGGACGTGGCGGGCATCGACTACTCGGTGCTCTATCCGACGATCGCCGGGATTGCGGGCGAAACCTTCGGCCGCATCCGGGAGGCCGCGTTGGAACTCGACTGCGTCCGGGCCTACAACGACTGGCTAGTCGAAGAATGGACTGGATGTAGCGAGAGATTCGTCGCCCAATGCATTGTGCCTCTGAGTTCGGTCGAGGCCGCGGTCGAGGAAATCGAACGGGCCGTCGCCAAGGGCCATAAGGGAGTTATTCTACCGCCGGTGCCGCGCCATCTGCGCGATTTGCCGCATATCAACGACAACTACTACGACCCGATCTGGCGAACCTGCGAGAAGCTAGGTGTGCCGATCTGTTTTCATGCCAGTGGCTCGCCCGATCTGCGGCTGCCGGCATACGAGGGATTTTCACCCGCCATCGCCGCCGCCTTCGATACTATCGCGAGCCCTGCCAGCGCCGTTCCATTGGTTTCCAATTTCATCGTGTCGCGCGTGCTCGAACGCTTCCCAGGACTCAAGGTGGTATTTGCCGGAAGCGCGCTCGGATGGATCGCCTTCACGCTCGAGGCTACGGACTATGAATTCAATCAGTTCAGCGTCGCCAGGCAGATTCCCTATGAGCTGAAACCATCGGAGGCGTTCCAGCGTCAATGCTATGCGGTGGCGTGGTACGACCGGGCCAATCTGCGCCGCGCTTGTGAGTATCCGGGGGCCGAAAATATCCTGTGGTCGGCGATGATGCCGATGAGCGGTTCGAGCTGGCCCAACTGCCTTGGCGAAGCCGAGAGCCGCTCGAGAGACCTGCCCGATCAGGCGCGCGACAAGGTGCTCTGGCGCAACGCCGCGACGCTCTACAAGTTATCGTGAGCGCTTGACGGCTCAGCCTGCGTCGGGCTGCCGTTCGGGGGCCGCCTTGGCGAACGCTTCGACTTTGTTGCACTCATCGTAGATGCGCCGGATGGTGGGGAAGGCGGACATGTCTACGCCCGCTCGTTCGGCGTTGTAAACCTGCGGAACCAGGAACGCGTCGGCGATCGTCGGCGTATCGCCGTGGCAGAAGCGGCCGGTTTCTCCCGAGTTCGCGAGCATCGTCTCGATTTCGCGGAACCCCTCGCTCATCCAATGGCGGGCCCATTCCGCGCGTTTGTCGGCGTCCGCGTTGAGGAGAGTCTTCAGATAGCTCTGCGCGCGGCCACCGCCGGTCGGATGGATTTCGCATGCGACCGCCAGCGCAAGGGCGCGAACGCGAGCGCGCCCGAACGGGTCGCGCGGCAGTACCGGCGGATTCGGATGGGTTTCCTCGAGGTACTCGCAGATCGCCAGCGACTGAGGGATAAGCTGGCCATTGTCCTCGAGCGAAGGCACTCGTCCCTGAGGATTGAGCGCCTCGTACGCGGCGGCGCGCGATTCGCCGCGCATCAGGTTGACCGAAGCGTAGTCGTAGGGCAAACCCTTGAGATTCGCCACTATTCTGACGCGATAGCTCGCTGAAGATCGTGAAAAATTGTAAAGCTTCATCGCCGCCTCTCCGCTTGATCTGTCCGAACCACCTTCGAAAAAATTTCGCCGGCTTCGACCGATTGCTCAAACGGACCAGCGCGCGACGTCAAAGCCGCTCGGCAGTTCGACGAACATCACCCTGGCCGGCGCTTCGACCACGCGGGTCGAATGGCCCTTGCCAGTCAGATCGTCGGCGATGAACGCCTCCCCGACCTTGCAGCGCCGCTTCTGATGGTCGCTGGTCTCTACTTCGAGCACGCCCGCCAGCACCAGCACGATCTGACGCGCCGGCGCATGATGCCAAGTCTGGTCGAGGGCGGCGGGCAAGTCGACGAAGCGCACGCCGGGCGACGGCCACGCGTTCGACTGGCGCAGTGTGCTGCCGGCGGCACCAGGGCGGGTCTGGTCGATCGGAATCTCGACCTCCTGAAAACGGGACTCTCCATCTTCGGTCGCATGGAACCGGATTGCTTTCATTGGCTGCTCCTCGCGAGTGCCGTTTTGTGCGGCGCGCCGGCCGTACCTACGCTGGCTATTTGCCGAACGCCCTGGTGACCAGTTCGGTGTCGAGATATTCGGTCATCTCCTTCACCTTGCCGTTCACGATGTGAAAAACCTGGCAATAGGTATTGTTGTAATCGACGCCGTTTTTCGATTTCGCCCGGCCGTTCGATTGCATCGCGACGTACTCGCCCTCGGCGATCAGGTTTCCCGGGGTGATTGCGAGGCCGCCCTCGAGCTGCGCGTTCAACGGTCCCAGAAGCCGCTTTACCAGGTCCTCTTTCCCCGTGTAGGTCCCCGAATACTTGGAAGTTCCGATGATCGTAAAGCGTACGTCGTCGGCCAGGCTGGCCATGAAAGCCTCGGCGTTGCCTTTCGACAACTCGCCAAACATCTTGCGCACGAGTTCCTTGTTCTCTGCTGCTGACATCTGCTTCACCTGCTTGATTTTTCGTTTCGCCGGACAGGACCAGCGCGAGTCTAACGCCGAAGGGCGAACGCGGTCAAAGCGGATGGGTTCGACGCGGGCTAACTCGCGCTCGCGCTTTTGTGTTAACGATTCGCCAGGCGGATCCGCGGCGCGTGCATGGCCGAGGTCCGCGGCTAAGGATGAGAGGGCCGCGATGAGTTCATACAAGCGAATCTTCGAAGGCGTGCGGATCGTCGACGTAACTCAATACCTGGCGGGGCCGGTCGCGACCCGTCTGTTCGTCGACCTTGGCGCTGAGGTTATCAAGGTCGAGCCGCCGCTCAAGGGTGAAGGCAGCAGGCGCCTGCATTTCAGCCCGACCGACGGCGGCAAGGGCGCGCCTGGGCTTTACTTCGCGATGCACAATCGCGGCAAGAAATGCGTTTGCATCGATTTCAAGCGCCCCGAGGGCGCGGCCATCGTCAAGGACTTGGCGCGCGGCGCGGACGTCTTGATCGAGAACTATACGCCGGGAGTATTGCGCCGCTATGGCCTCAGCTACGAGACCATTTCGGCGGCCAATCCGAATATCGTGATGTGCTCGATTTCGACCTACGGACAGGACAGTCCTTACGCGGCGCGAATCGGCAACGACCTCGTCGCGCTGGCCGCGGGCGGCCTGCTGCACATGATGGGCGAGCCCGACGGCCATCCGGTCTACCCGGCCTCGGCGATCGCCGACCATATGACCGCGCTTAACGCCTTCGGCGCGATCTCGGCGGCGCTGTTTCATCGCCAGCGCACCGGCGAAGGACAATATATTGATCTCGCGCTGGTCGACTGCGCCTACAATTCGCACGATTGGCAACTCGCCGCGTTCAGCGCGAGTGCCGGCGAACTCGACCCGCAACGCGGCGGCAGCCAGCGCACCGGCGCGTTTCCCTACGGCGTTTTCAAATCGAGGGACGGCTACGTCGGCATCGGCGTGTTCACCGACCCGCAATGGGAAGTGCTGGTAAAGCGGATGGGCCGCGAGGATCTGCTCGCCGTGCCGGAACTGCAGAGCGCACCCGGACGCGCGCAGAATCAGGACGCGCTCAAGCTGATTATCGAGGAATGGCTCGCGACCTTCCCGGATGACGACAGTGCGATTGAGGTCCTCGCCGACGAGTTGCGCCTGCCGGCTGCCCGCCTGCTGTCGGTCGGTCAATTCGCCAGCGATCCGGTCCTCAGCCGCCGGATGGTCGCCAAAATGCGCGGCGCCAACGGGGTTGAATCGATGTTCCTTCAGTCACCGCACAAGTTCTCCAAGACCCCGCCGAGTATTCCCGGACCGGCCGCCGCGTTGGGGCAGCATACGCGGCAAGTCCTGCGCGAGGCCTGCGGCTATTCCGACGAGAAGCTAGCGGCGCTCTTGCAAAACGGTCTGATCGTCGAGAATCCAATGCCAGACGCTATCTGATTGATAGTCCGCGGCGGTGCGATTTCCTGCGACCTTCGGCGCGGTGCCGGTACTTCGCGAGCGTTCAGAATCGCAAATTGCAACGCCAGCGCGGCTATGGAGCCAGCGCTTGGGCAATTTTGGCCGGGGTGGCCAGCCGGATAAACGCGCCGAGGCGCGGACCTCGTTCCTGGCCCAGTAGGGTGCGGTAGAGCAGCGGGAAAATATTGCCGGGCTTGTCGTAGTTGGCGCGGCCGAGGTCGTAGATTTTACGCTCAATCTCGTCGGCCGGAGCCTCGGGATGCGCCTTCAGCCACTCGGCGAGTTGATCCAACAGCGGCCGCTCGGAATCATTCGGCGCATAAGTCTGTTTTGATGGTTCGATAAAATCGCGGTAAAAGTTGAGCGCGCATTCCATCAGGTTCCGCGCCAGCTCCTCGGTCTCCGGGTCGGCGGCGATACCTGGATCGTAGCTCGCGATATATTTCCACAGCAGATCGCGATCGGCGCTGCCGACCGCCGGCACCAGGTTCATCACCAGGCCGAAACTGAGCGAAGAATTAAAGCGGCGCGCGCTGGTGCTCTGCAGCACGAATTCGAGCGGCGAGTTGCGCCGCGCGGCGTCATCGGCGGAGTTCCATTCACGCAAGGCATCGAGGTATTCGTCGACGTATTGCGGAATCGACTCGAGAAACAGCTTGCGCGCGCGCCGGGGGTTGAGAATGAGGAAATATTTGAGCACTTCAATCGGCGCGTAACGGCGCCAATGCTCGACTCCAACCCCGCGCCCGACCGACTTCGAGACCTTGTGGCCTTCCTCGTCGAGGTACATCTCGAAGGCGAAACCGAGCGGAGGCCGCTTGCCCATCAGGCGAAGAATCTGGCCGGAGAGCCGCGCTGAATCGATCAGGTCCTTGCCGTAAAGCTCGTAATCGACGTCGAGCACGTACCATCGCAAGGCCCAGTCGACCTTCCATTGCACCTTGGCGAGGCCGCCGAGAATCGATTGCTCGCCCCTGAAGCCGCATCCATGGGCGCCGCCGAAGCTGCGCTCGCACGAAAACTCGACGCTGGCGCGATCGGGATGGTAGGCGGTTACGAGGGTCGAATTGATTTGGCCGCATTGCGGACAGAGCGGCATGATCGGCGACCAGCCGGCGCGGTTTTCCTCGCGCAGAGTCGGCGCGATCAGGGCCATGATCTCGCGATGCTTTTCGATAATCAGCTTAAGGCCCTGCTCGAAGCGGCCGCTCCTGTACATTTCGCTCGAGCGGAGCAACTCGTACTCGACCTCGACCGGTTCGAGGAAACCGCGCAAGAGCGCGATCATGTGCGAGGCAAAACTGTCGTGGCAGTCGCCGAAGGGGTCGGGGATGCGCGACACCGGCTGACCCAGGTAAAACCCGGTGCTCTCTCGATTTGGAATGCTCTCCGGCACCTTGCGCAGCCCGTCCATGTCGTCGATAAAAACGATGAGCCGGCTGGGATGCGGGTCGCCCAGCACGGCGAAGGCGTGCCGCACGTATGAGGGGCGCAGAATCTCACCCATCGTGCCGAGGTGCGGCAGCCCGGAAGGGCCAAAGCCGCTCTGGAAGATCACCGGACGGCCGGGTTCGTTGGCGCGCACCCGTTCGGTCAGCTTGCGGGCCTCCTGATAGGGCCAAAGGTCGAGTTCGGGGCGAGCCTGGGGCGCCGATGCCATCGCTTTCGTATCCTTTTCTTCCTACTGCCTGCCGCGCAGCACCCGGGCCATCGCCTCATGCACCCACGGATCGATCTGCAAGTCGCGCGTATGCTCGGAGGCAAGGCGCAGTTTTACACCGCAATTGGCGCAAATGTAGGCAGTTTCCGCATAACCGGCGGCGTCTTCGATCGTCATTCTGAGCAGCCATTCGCCGTGCGGGCGCCGGCAGATTTCACACTTCTCTTGTTCCATTGCTCCCGTGCCACAAACGCGGGATACTGATGACTCTACAGGATTGAAGGGGCTTTCACCTATGTGCTAGGCCTCACCCAATGACTTTTGCGCGCCGATTCTAGCCTCAACGTGTCTCTTTCAAGTGTCTGGACGGACCGGCGTACTCGATTTGACTGTGTGGACCAGGGTTTTATTTGGCCCGGTCCGATTCTATGGATAGCGCCTTAACCAAACAAAAAATCAAGGAATTACGCGCGATTGTCGGCGAGAGCGACCGCGTCGGAATCGTCCTGCAGGACGATCCTGACCCGGATGCAATGTCGAGTGCAATCGCCCTTCGCGTGCTGCTCGGCCGCAACAAGCAAACCACCCCGATTTTTGCCTTCAAGCCGGTAACCCGGCCGGAAAACCTGACCATGACCCATCTGCTGGAAATAGAGGTCACGCCGGCCGACGTCGAGGAGTTGCGTGGTTACAACAAGATCGCGATGGTCGACGTGGAACCGGCCTATTTCGGTGACAGGCTGCACCGCGCTGATATCGTAATCGACCATCACCCCGGTTATCCGAGCGGAGTTTCCCCGTTCGAGGATATCCGGGTGGGCTATGGCGCCACCGCCACGATAATGACCGAGTACCTGGTGACCGCTGAAGAGCGGATCAGCGAGCGGCTGGCCACTGCCCTGCTTTACGGAATTCGCAGCGATACGCTGGCTCTTTCGCGGCGCGTGACCGAGGCCGATATACAGGCGTTCGTGCATCTCTATCCGCTGGCGAATTATAACCTGCTGCGGCAAATCGACCGCCCTGAATTGCCATTGGGTTTCGCCCGCATCCTGTCACATGCGATGCGTCGGATGCGGATAAGCGACGGTTTGATTGCGCTCTACCTTGGTACCGTCGAACGCGACGACCTGATTGTCCAGGTGGCGGATTTCTGCCTGCAGTTCGAGGGGGTTGAATGGGTGGCGGTCGCCGGCAAACTCGGTTCGAACCTGGTGGTGGCGGTCCGCAATCACGGACTCGGCCGCGCCAACGCCGGTGAAATGGTTAAGCATCTGTTCGGCGGGATCGGCAGTGCCGGGGGCCATCGCAATATGGCCAAGGCGGTGGTGCCGATGCGCAAATGGCGAAGCCGGGAAGGCTCCACCCGCGCGGTTACGATTGAACCCCGCCTGCGCGAGCTTTTTACTGCCGCGATCCTTGGGCAAGCTGACACTCCCGAGGGGCGCCAGCCGGTTGCCGGGACGCGCAACGGCACCTCCTAACCGTTGGGTCAGGAGGCCTTCGAGCAGCGCTTTTCTCCAGAATTGGCACCATTTTCGCTTGGCGCATTTACCAGACGCTCCCGAGCATCTATCGTAAGGATGTGAGTTCTGTTGTCGAAGCCACCTTGGAAATCAAAAATCGGCTCGGACTTCATCTGAGGGCCGCGTCCAGCGTTGCGCAATCGCTAAAAGAGTCAGCCTCCACCGTAACGATTTCGAACGGCGAGCAGCAGGTTAATGCCCGCAGCGTCACCAGCCTGATGATGCTCGGCGCGGCCCAGGGTACCAGGCTAAAGGTGCGTGCGGAGGGCCCTGACGCGCAGGAGACCCTGGCCTCGCTGAAGTCGCTGTTTGATGCGCGTTTTGGCGAAGAATGAGTCCGAAGGCCCTCCGGACTGGCCAGGTCGGCCTCTCCTGATCGTATGTTTCATCTAATCTTGACCAAGCCGAAGTTTAAAGGTTAGTTATAGCCCAACATCCGGAAAACTGGCCTGATGTGTAGATACGCCCGTCTGCCGGGCGTTGATTCGGCGGCGGTCTCATTTGTGCCGCGCAGGCCCCGGTCACGCATCGAACAAATCGGACTTTTTCGCCCGCACCAGTGCCAAGGAGCCGCCATTAATGCCGCTTAAGGACTTCCTTTTTACGTCAGAATCCGTCTCCGAAGGCCATCCCGACAAAATGTGCGACCAGATTTCGGACGCCGTGCTCGACGCCTTGCTGACCGAGGACCCAAATTCGCGGGTGGCGCTCGAAACTCTGGCGAAAACCGGTCTAATCGTCCTGGCAGGCGAAATAACGTCGAAGGCCCGTCCCGATTTCCTCAAGGTCGCGCGTCAGACTGCGGTTAAAATCGGTTACGACAGCGAGGAAGTTGGTTTCAACGGCAATATGTGTGCGGTATTGACCGCAATTGAGCCCCAATCGGCCGATATTTCCCAAGGTGTCACCGAAGGCCAGGGTCTCTTCAAAGAGCAGGGAGCCGGCGACCAGGGCCTCATGTTCGGCTATGCCTGCAATGAAACTCCCGAGCTGATGCCCTTGCCGATTTCGCTGGCTCATCGCCTGATGGAGAACCTGACCAGGCTACGCCGCGAAAAGAAGCTCAACTTTCTGCGGCCTGACGGCAAAAGCCAGGTGACAGTCCGCTACGTCGACGGGCGACCGGTGGGCGTCAGCACGGTGGTGGTTTCGACCCAGCACAGCCCCGATACCAGCCACGCGGACATTCGCGAGGCAATTATCGAGGAGCTCATCAAACGCACGATACCCGCACAATATCTCGATAAATCAACCATTTACCACGTAAATCCGACCGGCAGCTTCGTCGTCGGCGGACCCCATGGCGACTGCGGCCTGACCGGCCGCAAAATCATCGTCGATACCCACGGCGGTTACGCTCGCCATGGCGGCGGCGCCTTTTCCGGCAAGGACCCCAGCAAGGTTGACCGCTCGGCCTGCTACATGGCGCGTTATGTCGCTAAAAACGTGGTCGCAGCGGGTCTGGCTGAGCGATGCGAGATCCAGGTCGCCTATGCGATCGGAGTCGCCGAGCCGGTCTCAATCCTGATCGATACGCTCGGCAGCGGTAGCGTGCCGGACCACAGCCTGGCCTCGGCGGTGCGCGAGTTGTTCGATTTCCGCCCGGCCGCGATCATCAAGACGCTCGACTTGAAGCGCCCGATCTACGAAGCGACCGCCTCATATGGCCATTTCGGACGAATTGCGCGCGATGGCCTTTTCCCGTGGGAGCGAGTCGATCGGATTGACGCGCTGCGCAGCGCGTTCGGCGCCAACGGCAGCCGTTGAACGTATTGTTGACCGCGCCAATCGATACGGCCCCTGGCGCCGCCAAGTTTCACCAGCAGGAGGAATCTCATGCCTAGCAACGGCCACGATGTGCGTGACCTGGGGCTCGCCGCCGCCGGCCGCAGGCGGATCGAATGGGCCGACAAGCAGATGCCGGTACTGCGGCTGATTCGCGAGCGCTTCACCAAGGACCAGTCGCTCAAGGGCCAGCGACTCGGCGCCTGCCTCCATGTGACCTGCGAAACCGCCAACTTGCTGCGCGCGCTCAAGGCCGGGGGCGCGGAGGTAATCTGCTGCGCCAGCAATCCGCTCTCGACCCAGGACGACGTCGCCGCGGCGCTGGTGGCCGAGTATGACATCCCGACCTATGCGATCCATGACGAGGATCGCGACACCTACTACAACCATCTGCGCGCGACCCTCACCCGCCGTCCGACAATCACGATGGACGACGGCGCCGACCTGGTAAGCCTGCTGCATACAGAGTTCCGCGACCACGCACAGGAAGTCCGCGCCAGCATGGAGGAGACCACCACCGGCGTGATCCGGTTGCGCGCGATGGAACAGGACGGTGCCCTGCGTATTCCGGTGGTCGCGGTCAACGACGCCCAGACCAAGCATTTGTTCGATAACCGTTACGGGACCGGGCAATCGACCCTCGACGGCATTATCCGCTCGACCGGCGTGCTGATCGCCGGCTCGGTCATCGTGGTCGCGGGCTTCGGCTGGTGTGGACGCGGAATTGCCTCACGCGCACGCGGACTCGGCGCGGAGGTAATCGTCGCGGAAGTCGATCCGATCCGCGCGCTGGAAGCCGCGATGGAGGGCTTCCGCGTGATGCCGATGCTCGAGGCGGCGAAGGTCGGCGACGTTTTTATCAGCGCGACCGGCGATCGCTCGGTGCTGGGCGCAGCTCATTTCACCCTGATGAAGGACGGTGCGATCCTCTGCAACGCCGGGCATTTCGACGTCGAAATAGATATCGCCTACCTTAATGACACCGCCAACAAGGTCGAGCGCAACGTCACGCAGAATGTAGACGCCTACGTGCTGCCCAATCGGCGCACGCTGTATATCCTCGGCCAGGGCCGCCTGGTCAATCTGGCCTGTGCGGAAGGCCATCCGGCGCAGGTGATGGATATGAGTTTTGCGACCCAGGCGCTGGCGGCCCGATGGACCGCGATGGGCGCTCCGCTGCCGGTCAAGGTGCACGAGGTGCCGCAGGAGATCGAGAACGAAGTCGCGAGCCTCAAACTGGCCGCGATGGGCATTAAGATCGACACACTCACCGAGGAGCAGCGGAAATACTTGTCGAGCTGGCAGACCGGAACGTAAGCGGCTGACCGGCCCGCGGATATTCGGTAGGGCGCTGTCTCAAGCGCCCTAAACGTCTCGATTTTCCTCACGGCCAGGCCAGGCCCTCTGCCACGCCGATGGACGCCGGCGTGTCGCGGATGCGCATCTAGCTCGCCTTTACCTGAATGGACTAAGCCTCGCAGATTTAGTCGCAAACCGGAGAGCGCGGAAGGTGTTGGCGGCAGACCCTTGGGTCACGATGCTCCGGGCTTTGCGGCGCACTGAAACCCATCAGGGCCCGCCTTCGCGCGCCCAAGATAGCACCTGCTTGTGCCAGAAGGCTGTC